>CAUZAE010000019.1:0-26235 GCA_963577685.1 Gemmatimonadales bacterium UBA6960
GAAAAGCGGCGAAAAACCGGAGTTCCCCGCCGCCCCAATGACCCATGATGGGATGCTTGAGCGCTTCAGGCCACGTTCACGTCCCCACCTCACTCGCGGTGTCCGCTGCTGCGGCAGCGGCAGCAGTCGGGCCAGGCGCGCTGGCCCCCTCCGGCACCGGCTCTTCGACGACGGTACTCGCGGAGACCTCCGCCTCATCAGACGTGGCGTCAGGTTCATCATCCACCTCGCGCCGCACAGGCACGTTACTGATCGCCGGCTGGCAGAATCGCACGCCTACCGCACGCAGCTCCTGAAGGTCAGGATCCACCAAGTCCGGGTATCGCTCTCCGATGTAATCAATCGTTTCGTTCATCCACACCGTCATATCGTCGTCCGTCGCATTGAGCACGCCACAACGATTGATATGGCTAAATAGTTCATCACGAGCCTGCGCGAAAATCTTTTCGTTTGGCACCCACACCTCCCTCAAACGGTATGGAACGGGTAAGATATCCGTTCCGAGCATAATCAAAGTCCCACAGCCGCTAAACCTAACCGTTGGGTGGTGGTCGGCCAACAATCACATGAACCACAATTCGATACCCGATGCGGTGACGTTGGAAGTCTTCCGGCATCTCTTCACGGCTTTGGCAGAGGAGATGGGTGCGGCACTTCGTCGGGCCGCATTTTCGCCCAATATCAAGGAACGCCGCGACTACTCATGCGCCCTCTTCTCCCCCGACGGAGCACCCGTCGCGTTGGGTGATCATATGCCGGTGCACCTCGGAGCCATGCCAATGAGTGTTCAGGCCGCTCTCGATGAGCTGACCACCTTGGAGCCGGGGGACGTGATTTGCCTCAACGACCCCTTCCGGGGGGGGACACACTTGCCCGACATCACCCTCATATCCGCGGTCTACACCGACGGCAACGACAAACTGCTCGGCTATGTCGCATCTCGCGCCCACCACTCCGACGTCGGAGGCATGAGCCCCGGCTCGATGCCGCTGGCGCGGGAAATATTCCAAGAGGGTCTGCGTATCCCCCCCGTCCATCTGTACAGGAAGGGCAAACGTGAGGCAGGTGTCTGGAACCTCATTCTCGCCAACGTCCGCACGCCCATCGAGCGCGCGGGGGATCTCGACGCCCAACTCGGAGCCCTACACGCGGGCGCGTCTCGCCTTCGGGAGATCGTTCGGCGCCGCGGAGCACAGGATACGCTCTCGGCGATGACGAACCTTGCCCTCTACGCCGACCGCCTGGTCGAAGCCGGACTCGAGCACATCGCGACGGGGACCTATGAGGCCTACGACCTCCTGGACGATGACGGATTCGGCACCGTGGACATCCCTCTCCACGTGCAACTGAGGAAGCACGACGACGGACTCGATGTGGATTTTACGGGTAGCAGCAGTCAGGTCGTCGGGGGCGTGAACGCCGTCGCCGCCATCACGTCTTCCGCTACGCGATACGTGGTCCGGTGTGTGGTTGAGGCGCTCTTGGGTGAGCCGCTGCCCGCCGGTGGAGGCTCGATGTCGATGGTGAAGCTGATTCTTCCGGAGGGCTCCATCGTGAACGCACGCCTTCCCGCCAGCGTGGCCGCCGGCAACGTCGAGACTAGCCAGCGGACTACGGATGTTCTCCTGCGCGCCTTCGCGAAGGCCCTCCCGGATCTCATGCCCGCTCTCTCACAGGGCACGATGAATAATACCACCGTGGGTGGGGTGGATCCGCGGGACGGCACCCCTTTCGCATACTATGAGACCGTGGGCGGGGGGATGGGGGCGGGTCCTACGGGGGAAGGCCTTTCGGGCGTGCACACGCACATGTCCAACTCGCTCAACACGCCCATCGAGGCTCTCGAACACGCGTATCCGTTCCGGATCACTCGGTACACGATACGAAGAGGTAGCGGCGGAGACGGCAGATCGAGAGGAGGAGATGGCCTTCGCAGAGACCTCCAGCTTCTGGTCGACGGGCCCGTGACACTTCTTACCGAGCGGCGCGCCAGAGGACCGTCGGGCGCGCGGGGTGGATCGGATGGGAGCTCCGGCGAAAACGTTCTGATTCGGGAAGGTAAGGAGACCCCCCTGTCGGCGAAGGTCACGTTCGAGGCGAGGGCCGGAGACATCGTGAGCATCCGCTCGCCCGGTGGCGGAGGATGGGGAGAACCCGACGGATGAAACTTCAACTAGCCCTCGTATGTGATCATGCCGAAGAAACGCCCGACGGCAAACTCGACATTCGGGGCGTCTTCAACGACCTCGCAGCTCCCGGGTTTCCCGCAAAGCACGACATGATACTCGTTCTCGCGGTCGAGTGGGATCGCAGCGACACAGGGCGCCATGATTTTCAGGTGGACCTCCTGGGGCCGGCGGGTAATCCGACGATGACGGTTCAGGGGCACTCCGACGTCGATTCGCGTGACCGGGACCGGCCACCGGCTCGTACCCGGATCGTCATACCACTTCGTGAAGTCATCTTTCCCGAAAGGGGCGCCTACAATTTTCGCGTCCAGGTAAAGGGCCGTACGTACGACGGTCCGTCGCTCTACCTCAGCGAATCCGATTCCCTCGAAGACCCGGAGACGTGACCGACTCCACCGTTGGCAGGGAACGTCTCGCCCTGGCGGATCGTGTATGCATCGTCCTTCTCTCTGGGATCGGCGACGTCGTTCACGGACTCCCTGTGGCCGTAGCACTGAAGCGCGACCGACCGTCACGCACAGTGGTTTGGGTCGCTCAGCCCGCCCCCGCCGAGGTGCTGCGACACCACCCGTCAGTGGACGAAGTCGTCGTCTTCCGGCCCGAGGAGGGGATCGCCGCCATCCGCCAGTTGTGGAACACTTTTCAGGCCAAGCCCTGCGAGGTGACCTTCAGCATGCAGCGGTATGCGAAAGCGATATTCCCGACGTGCCTGTCGGGAGCCTCCGTGCGCGTGGGGATGGCGCCCTCACGCACCAGCGACTTCGTACGCTTCTTCAACACCGAACACACGCCAGAAGGAAATTGGCGGCACACGCAGGAGCTGTTTCTCGAGTTCCTCGACCAGGTGGGTATCGAGCGGCCGAATCCGCTCGAGTGGAGGATCACGCTCTCGGCGGACGAGAAGAGAGAGGCGAAGGCGTTTTTCGCAGAACTCGGGGAAGGTCGCGTCGTCGGGTTGGCATTGGCGACAGCGAACCCCAGAAAGGACTGGCTTCCAGACCGTTACGTGGATCTCGCGCGAGTGCTCGAGGAGGAGTTCGGCTTCCGCGTGCTCCTGCTGGGCGGACCGGGGAAAACCGAGCGCCAGGTCGCACGTGCCGTGATGGAGGACGAGGGCAACACAGCCACTTGGGGCCTTTCCGACTCCGTCCGACGCCTGATCTGGAGCATCCGGGGGTGCGACTTGGTGGTGAGTCCAGACACGTCGACCCTCCACATCGCCCACGCCCTCAACGTCCCCGTGATCGGTTTGTTTGGCCACACGAATCCCTGGCGGGTCGGGCCGTACGAACGCTATCACGACCTCATCCTGGACCGATATTCCGAGCCGGGAGAACTCCCGGACCCGGCCCACTACACCCCCCGGCACGAGCGCATGGAACGAATCACCGTTGCCGACGTCGTCGAACGGGTGCGCCTCGCACGGCAGAGTTACGGAGTTTGCGCAGCGTGACGCACCTCGACGCCGCCTCCGGAGTCACGCCCATGGAGAGCTTCGAGCTTGTCAGGGCCCGTGACGCACACATCGTGTCCCGGCCGGAGGCCACTGCTTGGGCACGCCAAGCGGTGTGTGATCACGGCTCCTTGTATCGGGCGGCCCATGAGGTGGCGACACATATCCTACACGGGCGCGGGCCGGTCCCCGTGTTGGCGAGCCCCATCGGTGACGGACTCCCGTGGGTCGTACGGCACTACCGCAGAGGCGGATGGGCGCGCTTCTTGAATGATCGCTTCTTGAGACTAGGGAAACCGAGGTGCTTGCAGGAATTGGAGACGAGCGCCCGCCTTCGAGAGCTGAATATCGTCACGCCTCGGGTGTTGGTAGCTGCGAGTTATCCCGCCGGTCCGTTTTACAGAGCGGACCTGATCACGGAGCTCGTGCCACAGGCATCCGACCTGGCGGACGTCCTGCTGGGGAACGCCGAGATATCCGCTCATCCATGGGGCCCTGAGCAACGTGAGGAGGCCATCGCGCGCACCGTTGACCTCGCGCGCCGTATGGTGACGGTCGGTGTGCACCACCCCGACTTCAACGCAAAGAACATCCTCGTCTCTCGAGGCCCGGACGGGATGCGTGTGAGCCTGATCGATCTCGACCGATGCCGCGTGACGGGCCCATCCGCTTCGGGCAGGATCGAGCCACTCCTCGAGCCACTCCTTCGTCGTCTCATCCGCTCCATCCGTAAGCTCGAGCGGGCGCGCTCCGGCAGCGTGACGGATCACGAGATCGGCCTTCTTCAGGGTGGAGCGTCGTCGCGATGACCATCCTCGAACTGGACCGTCCCAAATCCATATGCATCGTCATGCTGAGCGGGATCGGGGACGCGGTCCACGTCCTACCTGTGGCTAACGCCCTAAGGCGGGCGTGGCCCGACGTACGGATCTCATGGATCATCCAACCCGTCCCCAGGACTCTCGTCGAGGGACACCCGGCCATCGACGAGCTACTCGTTTACCACCGTCGACGTCGAGGCGCCCGGACCTGGACGGACTTCGCCGAACTCGGCCAACTCCTCAAGGAACGAAACTTCGACTTGGTGCTCGCACTTCAGGTCTACTTCAAGGCCGGTATCATCACGGCCCTGACTTCTGCCCGAACCAAGCTGGGTTTCGATATGGCCCGGGCCCGTGATCTCAATTGGCTCTTCACGAACGAGCGTATTCCTCCCCATCCCCCACAACACGTTCAGGAGCAGTACCTCGAGTTCGTGCGCCATCTCGGGGTGGACCCGGAGCCGGTAGAGTGGGACATCCACATCACGGATCGGGAGCGTGAGGAGCAGGCATCCTTCTTCGGCGAGCTGGACAAACCCGTATGCTCTGTCGTGATCGGCACAAGCAATCCACGTAAGAACTGGACGGCCGAGGGGTGTGCACGGGTCATCGAAGAACTCGAGTTCGTTCATGGCTTGCAGCCTGTGTTGGTCGGCGGCCCGTCACGCATCGAACGCGACCTGGCAGACCGTGTCCTGGCCCTCACCAAAGCCCGCCCGATCGATGCCTTGGGAGACAATTTGAGACGGTTGATCTACATTTTGGACGGCAGCGCACTGACGGTGAGTCCCGACACCGGACCGCTCCACATCAGCCGCGCTCTGGAAACTCCGGTGGTCGGCCTCTACGGGTACACGAATCCCAAGAGAACCGGCCCCTTTCGCCGTTTCTACGACCTGGTGGTGGATGGATACGCCGAATTTCCCGGCGAGCAGTACCCTGTTTCCATGGAGTACAGGGACGGGATGAAGCGCATCACAACCGACATGGTGTTGGAGAAGGTGGACGTCGCCCTTCAGCACTACGTATGACCCGCTCTTGGGGGACAATGGTGTCGAATGGACGGACCTCGAAATGGCACGCCGGCGGCTTGCTTCTCCTCGCCATCGCGGTGGCGGCTTGCGGAGGTGAGCGTCGATCGCAGAATGCGCTGCCCCCGGATGAGATCCAAAGGGCACTGCCCCGGATCGCCGCCGAGGCCCCAGCCGACGTCGCCGGCGGCAAGGAGCTCTTCGAGCTGAATTGCAGCTCGTGCCACGGCCCCGTGGCCAATGGCAGCGACCTAGGCCCACCCCTGGTGGATATCATCTACGAGCCAGGACACCACGCGGACGTGGCCTTCGTCCTGGCCGTGAGAAACGGCGTGAGAGCCCACCACTGGCGATTCGGAGACATGCCCCCGCTTCCCGGGGTCACTGAACCGATGGTTCAAGAGATTGTGGGTTATGTGCGGTGGCTCCAACGCCAGGTGGGGATCGAGTAACAATCAGTCCCACAGCATCATCTTGACAGCCAAAAATCCGAATCCGGCCACCCCACCCAGAGCAGCCTCCCATTCGCGATTCCGGTGGTAACGAGCCCAAGAGAAGCCGGAGGAACCACTTTGTCCTCCGTCGGCCCGAAACGCCGTGACACGTGGTAGGAACAGCGGAACCCCGGCCGCATAGGTCTCGTACGCCTCTCCGAACAACTCCTTCAACTCCACCGCCTCACGGAGAGCCGTCGTCCGGTATATCCACAAGAAGAAGGCCATCAGAAGGACGAAGAACAACCATCGACCCCCGGCGACGGTCAGCCCCACCCCGAGTATGAAGCTACCCAGGTACAACGGATTCCGGGTGTAGGCGTACGGCCCACCTGTCGCCAATTCGCGGTACTTGCGGATCGAGCCTGCAGCCCAAGCCCTGAGGCCCAAACCAAGCACTCCGAGACCGGTGCCCAACACCAAGCCCTGAGGCGTCGGAGCCGCCCAGAAGTAGAAAGGGAGCAGAAACAGCCAGACCACCCGGAGACGGACTTCGCGAACGGACCCGCGCACGGGATCTCGACTCAGGGCAACAAGCCTGACATGCCTACGGGTTGCTTCCCTCGGCATAGATCAGCGTACCAGCGGTCACGCTCTCGAGGTGAAGAGTGACTGAGCCTGCCACCGGAATATTGGAGCGCAGGTATACCAGATAGCGATGCTCGTCGTCCGTAAAGTGGAGCTCCGCGTCACCCCCCTCGCTGAAGAGACCCCGGCTCTTGATGGTCGGACGTACCACGATCGTATTGAACGTTCCCGCAGGAGTCTCCCTCTGGGAACGACCCTCGACCTTGATGATCACCGGGTTACCCTCTTTCTTGAAATACCGAGGTAGCGTGTACGTCTTCCCGACCTCGAGTGGGAGGGTTCTCACGAAGTACACGAAGGCGATGTCATCGAGCGGAAGGGCGGTGGCCAAATCCCCGATGATCCCTTCATCCGTCTGTTCCCAATACATCTCATCGGGATAAAACTCGAAGGACCTGTAACTGCTGTAGCTCAACTGGTGCACGTCGCTGATATACCGGCGACTCGTCAGAAGGTGGGTGTCGATCCACGAATCGTACCTATCGTTCACCTTCATGGCCCCGAAGAGAAGGCTTCCCCGTATCGCCATCTGGACGTGGTACGCCGGCTCTCCACGGATCGAATCGATCCCCAACACGGCCATGTGAGCGTTGCCGGCATTCATGATGCCGATCTTCACCTTGTATTCGAGGCGCTCTCCGGGGCCGAACGGCACCGCCGCCGCGAACGGATCGACTTCGTAGTGCCTGATCATCACGGAGTCGGTCACCGAAGGGAGACTATCTCCGAGCTGAGAATCGATCGACGTGGAGGCTTGCTGAGCGCTGACCCACATCGGCGTCGCGACGCCCAAGATAACCGCCACCATAACCAATTTCATCAATCCTCTACCTCCGCCTGAGGTCCTTCCCATCTCTCTCGTCGTACACGGAGCAGCCCACGATGGGTTCGAACCGCCCGGAAGCGCGACGGGCGCGCCTGGATGTCATAGCGGAGACTCACCGGTGTCTCGCCCATGCGTCGGGCGTAGGGCGCCACAACCCCCAGGAGTTCCAGATTCGCGGCCCAGCCCTCCGTAGTCAGGAAGGGCCGATCACCGAAATCCCGTAGTACTTTCTTGAGAACGATAAGTCGGTACGCGCGGAATCCACTCAGCGGATCGGAAACCGGAGCGCTACCGAAAGTCCTGCCTAGCAGAAACGGCGCGACCCACCGCGCTAAGCGCATAGACCGAGGGAGCGGTATCCCATTGGCCTGGACCGCCCCCACCACGACATCCGCACCCCCCTCGATGGCATTGACCAGAGGTGCGATATGGTCAGGGCTCTCGGTGAAATCAGCCTGAAGCAGGACGGCGATATCTCGCTTGGGATAGGACGTTCGATTGAGAGCCTCCCTGAGCAATCGTTCCACAGCTCCTGGATACCCGATCCTTCGTTCCGTCGTGAGCACACGCATCGGGAGTACTCGACGGTACCGCTCCAGAACCTCCCGAGTCCCATCCGTGGAGGCATCGTCGAAGACGATCACCTCATAGTCACGCCCGAACTCCTTCATGACCTTGCGGACCTTCCAGATCAGGACGCCGATCGTCGGTCTTTCGTTATGTGAGGGAATGCAGACGTAGATCAATGAATCAACCAGGCTAGGGGTTCCGAGACAGCACACTAATACCGCGACCCGATCAAGACGGTTCCGAGTCGGGGCGGGTCTTCCAGCGGCGGTGTTGCCAAAAATATTGGTCCGGTGCCTCACGAACGTGGCGTTCGAGTATCGAGACATGCCGTTGCGTGAGCTCCTTCACGGCCTCATCGTTGGAGCCTGCTTGCGGAAGGGGAACTCGCTCGAGTGTCACGCGATAGCGGGAAGGCCACCCAGGGAGACGTAGCGCGAAGGCGACGAAAACCGGCGCATCCTTCCTGAGGGCGAACAGTGCGGGACCCCTCGCCGTCGCGGCAAGATGCCCGAAAAAGTCTACGAAGACTCCCCGCCGTTGGAGATTCTGATCGGCGAGGAATCCGACCACCCGACCCGCAGACAGCAACCGTGGCGCCACTCGAAACGCCTGATTCTTCACGATCACGTTGAGGCCGAGGCGATTGCGAGTCTCGACCAAGTGGCGATCGAAGAGTGGGTTTTTCTGAAGGTGGGCAATCGCGTTCATCGGTATGCCTCTGGCAGCGAAGGCGGCAGCTCCGACCTCCCAGTTACCAAGGTGTCCGGTAATCAGCACAGCCCCACGCCCCTCCTCTACGACCCGTCGGAAGTGTTCGAACCCCTCTATATCCGTACGCCGTACCGCCTCGTCGGACTCCATACTAGCGAGCCGCAGCGCCATCGCGGCCTCCCGGGCCAGGTGTCGGTAGCTCCGCCGGGCGACGCGACTCCGCCACGCCGGCTCGCTCCCTGGAAACGCCATGGACAGATGCCGATCGACGTCGGCCCTCCGGATCCGGAAAGCTACGCCACTCAACCACCCCAATAGGCCGCACAGGCTCAACGCGAGGCGCTCCGGCAGTAGGACGATGACGAACGACACGAACCGAAAGGCCAAGAATTCCAAATGATGTCTGAAGGCCACCGGCCTCACCATTCGCCGTTCCCGTTCTCGGGCTGCTCGGCGAACTGAATCTCATGCAGACGACGGTACAAACCAGCGGCGGCAAAAAGCGACGCGTGATCACCGCGCTCGACGATCCGTCCGTCGTCCAGCACGAGAATTACATCAGCCCGCTGGACCGTAGAAAGGCGATGCGCGATCACCAGCACCGTGCGTCCAGCAAGCAGGTGGTCCACGGCCTCCTGGACCAAGCGCTCAGACTCGGTATCCAGCGCACTCGTCGCTTCGTCGAAGACAAGGATTGGCGGATCCCTTAGGATCGCCCGCGCGATGGCCAAGCGCTGGCGCTGCCCACCCGACAAACGAGTGCCGCGTTCTCCCACGACGGTGTCGTAGCCCTCTCTCAGGGCGCACACGAAGTCGTGCGCATTCGCGGCCTGGGCGGCTCTCTCAATATCGTGTTGGGTCGCATCAGGAGCGCCGTATGCAATGTTCGCACGCACCGTATCGTGGAACAGAACCGTCTCTTGCGACACGATGCCCATCGCGCCTCGAAGACTCTCCAAGTTCAGATCTCGAACATCGACACCATCGATGGTCACCCGACCCGCGGTCACATCGTAGAATCGTCCCACGAGATCGACGATCGTCGTCTTGCCCGCTCCACTGGGACCTACCAAGGCCAGTACCTTCCCCGGTGGCACGTCGAAGGAGACTCCTCGGAGAATGGGCTCTCCAGGCTCGTACTCGAAGTCCACTTCCTCAAACCTGATCGCACCTTTGGGAGCACTCAAGATCCGAGCGTCCGGCTTATCACGAATGCCGGCGGGAGCGTCGAGGAATTCAAAAATGCGCTCGGCTCCCACGAGCCCCGGCTGTACCAGAGCGGGAAACTTCGCCGCGTACTTGACCGGCGCGAACAGCTTCAAGCTGAGCGCCAGAAATCCAACGAACTGGGCCCCGGTTAGAGCTCCGTCCACGACCACCAACCTCGCGCCGTACCAGAGAATCACGACCGTTCCGACGGTTGCCAGCGTCTCGGTCATCGGACCGGCAAGTGCCCGGAGGCGCTCAGTTCTCAGAAACGTGCTGTAGTACATACCTGTGAGGGCGCGGAAGCGGCCCCGTTCCATATTTTCAGCGCCCGCCGACTTCACGAGGCGAATCCCGGACAGGGTCTCTTGAATGTGAGCATTCACCTCTCCGGCCAGATTCAGCACTCGACGATCGCCGCGGCGCAGGCGCTTCACGAGGGGGCCCCAGATGCCCATGGTGCCCGGAAGGACGACGAAGGCCGCCAATGTCAGCTTCCAAGACAAAATGACCATGAAGCCGACGGCCACAAGAAACTCGAACACCGACGACAGTATCTTCGCCATCTCCTTGGTGATGAGTGTGCGAAGCTTCTCTACGTCGTGCGTCATCCGAGACGTGATCTGACCCACCCGCGTGCGTCCAAAGAATGCCAGGTCCAGATCCAAGACGTGATCGTAGACCTCATTGCGAAGATCCCGCGTGACCGCCTGCTCGACTCGAGCCACCAGATACGTGCGACCGAAGTCGAACACGTTCTTGAGAACGAACAAGGCGAGGATCAGGACGATGATTCCCTGGATGGCCTCGAGAGGATCTCCCTGAACATCGACGAACCGATACACGGTGCCGTCCAACAGTCGCGTCATGAGATCCGCATCGTTGACTGCAGCGTCGAGGGACGCCGCGCCCTGGTTAGAGCGACCGCTGAAGAGTGCCTCGACGAAGGGGATCAACAACACGAACGCCGAGGCATCGAGTGCCGCGAACACGAAGGTTGCCCCGACAGCCGCCAAAAAAACGAAGAGGTGCGGCCGAAGGTACGATAGGATCCGCGTATAAAGCTTCAAGCGGTCTTGTCCGTCAGCCACTCCGCAGGGCGAGACCGCTCGGACGCGGCGTCAGCCGGGCTACCGGCACGATCATCTCCTCCGGCGAAATGCCTCCGTGGAGGAACGAGTTGCGGTACCTGCGCTGGTACTCCCTCAGCTTCGTCGGATAGACGAAGAAATGATCATCCAGGGCCACCACGTAGGTCGTCCCTAACTTCCCCTCCGGGAGCCGGAGGTGCTCGTGGCGGTCCGTAGAAAACGCGGTATGTGCGTTCTCCACCCGCAGGTCCCGACCGAACTTGTAGCGGAGGTTGGCCGTGGCGTCCTTTCTCGCGTACACGGTGGCCGGGCGCCGGCACAATATGGAGCCGTGATCCGTCGTCATGATTACACTGTGGCCAGCAGACGCCGCTTCCTTGAGAACGGAAAAGGCCGTCGAGCCCTTGAACCAAGCACGCGTAAGCCCCCGGAGAGCCGCTTCGTCCCTCGCGACTTCCATGAGGATGGGAGACTCGCTACGGCCGTGGGTCATGAGGTCCACGAAGTTGAAGACCATGGCGATCACCGACCCCGGCGTCTTGAGTGCGGACCTCACCCGCGCCCGGACCTGGCTCTCCTCACGGTCCGTGAAGATCTTCTCGTAGTGTACCGGAACTTTGCGTCCGGTCAGCCTCTCGAGTTGGGCCTCAAGGAGCTCGTCCTCGAACTTGTTCAGGCTCCCCTCGTCGTCCGACTGGTTCCACCACGATGGGTAGTCCTTCGCGATCTGATCCGGAAATTGGCCACCGAAAATCGCGTTCCGCGCATAGGGTGTGGCAGTGGGGAGGATCGAGTAATGATAGGACTCCTCTATCTCGAAGTGGCGAGCCAAGAGCGGTGCGATCACGCGCCACTGGTCGAGCCGCATGCAGTCCAGCACGACGAGAAAAACGGGAGTCGGCCCCAGGAGCGGGACGAGGTGCTTCTCCACCACGTCCACAGAGAGTACAGGCCGGTCGGTCTCCTCTTTGTTCATCCAGCGGGGATACTCTCGACTGATCCATTGGCCGAAGTCCAACCGTAGATCCCCCATGAGGGCCTGAACCGTGTCGAGGAGTCCTCCCTCCCCCGCCTCGTCGAGGCGCACGTGCCAGTCCGTCAACTCGATATACACTTCTGCGAAATCCTCAGCGGTCCGCGCTTCCTGACGCTTGATGGACAACCGACCGAATCGACCGGCGAAGTCCTGTGCGACCTGTTGCTGACGGATCGACGAGCCTTCGAGGATTCGCGTCACGACGGACAGAACCTGCCGAGGACTCGTCGGCTTCACGAGGTAGTCCGCGACCCGGCGCCCGATCGCCTCCGTCATCGTGCGATCCTCAGACGATTTCGTGACCATCACCACGCGTGTGTGGGGATCCTCCCGGCGCATGATCTCCAGGACCTCCATGCCGCGCCTCCCCGGCATCTGTTCATCCAGCAGCACGAGGTCATAGGCGTTCTCACGCATGAGCACGAGGGCGTCGTCCCCATTGGTGATCGCGTCGACGTGATATCCGCGCGCCTGCAAGAACATGAGGTGCGGCTTCAGAAGGTCGATCTCGTCGTCAACCCACAGAATGCGCTTTCCGGACGGCTCCATGTCGGAAAGCTAAGGCCGGCCCGGTGTCAAAAGAAGGACGCGGGATCCTAGCGTCGCGACCAGAAGTTTCGGCGCTTGGTCTCCGTCACATGGTGATCGTGTACGGAAACCACGACCCCACGGCTTCGCCACCCTGCCTGGCCGGCGCGAAGGTCCACTGGGCCGCATCACGGAGCAGTCGATCGTTGAAGTCACCATCGGTGGTGGGGGGGCGAAGGTGCGTGGAGTCGGCCACGACACGGCCCGCCTCGTTCACGAAGACCCAGACCTCGACCTCCTGGCCCCTGAGGCTTCTGTTCGCCCGAGGAATGATCATCCCTCGGGGAGAGGGCGGCACGAGTCGGAACAGCCCGTCAGCGGCAGTGCCCCCATCCCCCAGTCCATCTCCGTTGAGGAAGCCCGGACCCTCAGCATCACCAGGTCGGTCACCGAGGATCGACGCCATCTCGATGGCTTCTTCCATCTGCATGTCATCCAACTGGACGGGGTCGAGCGTGGGCAGGGGGATCCTCGGTGGGATGATCGGTCGGGGGGGCGGTATCCGGAGGGTCACGCTTTGCATGCCCCCCGATGCGGCGCGGTTATCCCCTACCCTCGGTCCGGCCGCCGCGAACGGCGACACGTCAGAAGCGGTCCCCCACCACAGAAAAAAGACGAACAGATGCCCCACGACCGATCCCAACAAGCCGTTCCGCCAAAGCTTACGCTCCGCGATACGCCTCGCGGCGTTGCTCATCCGGAACGTGGAATCAGGGGTCAACTCAGAAATCGTAACACTCCTTAACCAGGCCTGCGGGCCGATACTAGTACTGTCGCCGGCTCTCGAGGTTTCCCTCGCCGGTAATATCCCTCATGTCCCGGCGGTTTGAGGGTAGGAGTTACGGCGCCCATAACATCGACCACAGTGCCTTGCTCCCCCCTTCCCGTTTGAACAACTTCGAGACCTTCGGCGAGGCCAGACCCTGAGAGTGAGAGAACGGACATGACTGAAACCGTGAAGAACATTCCCCTGGGCGTTCGCCCGAATATGCCGAAAAGGCCCGCAATGGATGGGGAAGCCTGGGAAAAGGTCCGGAAAGCCCAGGAGAAGATGAGGGATCGAGAATACGTCCGCTTCTCCGCCTTCAAGGTCGATCCAGCATGGCGCCGCTTACCGGTGAAGAAGCGCGGCGACCACAAGACGGAGTTCGAGGAGCTCATCGCTACCCACGGCCGGGACATGATGATCTATTCCTACGCCCTCGTCGGCACACGTGGCGACTCGGATTTTATCCTGTGGCAGGCTAGTAAGGCCTTGGACCAGCTGCACGATCTGGCGGCAGCCATGAATCAGACTAGCCTGGGAGCGTACCTCACGCTCACGCACTCGTACTTCGCCATGACCAAGCGGTCCATCTACCTCAACCGGTACGAGGAGGAGTACATCGCCACGTACGGAGGCGAGGAGGTACTCGACACGGCCCGCGTCGCCCTCAATCCGCAGGGCTCGAAGTACCTTTTCGTATACCCCATGGCGAAGACACGCGATTGGTATAAGCTCCCGCACGAGGACCGACAGCGCATGATGGATGAGCACATCCGCGTTGGCCATCAGTGGCCGGATGTGAAGCTGAACACGACCTACTCCTATGGCCTGGACGACCAGGAGTTCGTGGTCGCTTTCGAGTCGGACCATCCGGGCCGTTTCTTGGACCTCCTCATGGCGCTTCGTATCACGGAGGCATCGGCCTACACGCTGTTCGACACGCCAGCCTTTACCGGGCTGGCTCGCTCCATGAGGCAAACCCTGGATTCCGTCGGCTGACGACGGCCAGAAAACCCAACCTTTCCCAGAATCGATTGGTGGCGCAGCGGTGAGCGAGTCTCCACAACCCGAAGAGAGAGGGACAGAAAGCGCCGGGACCGGTACGAACGGGTCCGTACGAGCGAGCCCAGCACCGAGGGGGAAGAGCGAGACCGTCGGTGCCCTCTACGAGCTCACCAAGCCCGGGATCGCAGCATACGTCATGTTTACGGCCGGTGTGGCTTACTACGTCGCCGCTCGTGGTCAGGTCGACGTCCTACCCGTGATACACACGCTGTTGGGTGTAGCCCTCGGAACCGCGGGCGCCCTGGCCCTCAACCAGTACGTGGAGCGGGACGTGGACGCCCTGATGACCCGCACTCACACACGTCCCCTTCCGTCGGGTCGGCTGAAGCCCGGAGAAGCGCTTGCGTTCGGATGGGGCCTACTGGTCGCGGGTTTGGTTTACCTCGGAATCACCGTGGGTTGGCTCCCGTCCGTGCTCACCGCAGCCTCCGCCGCCGCCTACATCCTAGCCTATACCCCGCTCAAGACACGGTCCTACCTGGCCACGTTGGTGGGTGCCGTACCCGGCGCCTTTCCGGCCCTGATCGGATGGAGCGCCGCC
This sequence comes from Gemmatimonadales bacterium UBA6960, assembly GCA_963577685.1. Classification (GTDB taxonomy): domain Bacteria; phylum Gemmatimonadota; class Gemmatimonadetes; order Longimicrobiales; family Gaopeijiaceae; genus UBA822. The sequence continues at coordinate 14,977 of CAUZAE010000019.1, forward strand.
ACCGGAACCGTGGAGTTCGGGGGGGTGGTGCTTTTCTGCATCGCCTTCCTCTGGCAGCTCCCGCACGTCTTGGCGATCGCATGGCTACTGCGGGAGGACTACGCGCGAGTAGGGTTCTTCATGAGCCCTCCGACGGACCCCGAAGGCGTCCGAATCGGTCGTCACATGGTGTATCACTCTGTTTCGCTGTTGGGGATCAGCGGCCTTCCCACCTTCCTCGGTATGACGGGGGGGATCTACCTTGTCGGCGCACTCGTGCTGGGACTGATCACGCTCGGGGTCTCCGTGGCGGCCGCGACAGGCATGACACGCCTGCGTGCACGACGCGCCTTTTTTTGGTCCCTGCTTTACCAGCCTAGCCTCATGGCTCTACTCTTGGTCGACACCCTCCCCTGACTGACGTCGCAGGCGCCCGGAGTCGAAGACATGATCATGAAACGAGCCCTTCCAGCCCTCCTTCTATTCACCCTGGCCCAGGGCGCGGCAGGCCAATCGAACGCGCGCCCTCGTGCGCGCGATCTCGGCGTGGAGGTGGGCGTGTTCATGCCCGGTCCCCTGAACGCCATCACGGACGTGGACGGGGTCTTGGTCGGCCAGGTGACGGTCCGAGAGGGAGACCGTGTCAACACGGGGATCACTGCCATACGGCCCCACGGCGGTAGCATCTACCACGACCGGGTTCCCGCAGCCATCTACGTGGGGAACGGCTTCGGCAAACTGCTCGGCGTCACCCAGGTCCGTGAGCTCGGCGAGCTGGAGACCCCAATTCTGCTCACGTGCACCCTGTGTGTCTGGAAGGCCGCGGACGCCATGGTGGAGTGGGCCCTCGAGCTAGACGGCATGGAGCGCGTCGGCTCCCTGAACGCGGTGGTGGGCGAGACCAACGACGGGGGTCTCAATGATATACGAAGCCGCCCGATCACGGCTGCGCACGTTCGAGAGGCCCTCGAGACGGCGAGTTCAGGTCCGGTGGCCGAAGGGTCGGTGGGGGCCGGCCGGGGAACGCGAGCGTTCGGTTGGAAGGGAGGGATCGGAACCAGCAGTAGAATCCTTCCGGAGAGCCTGGGGGGCTTCACCGTCGGCGTACTCGTGCAATCGAACTTCGGAGGAATACTCACGATAGCAGGCGCGCCGGTCGGCAAGGAGCTCGGGCGCTACTCCTTCCAGCGGGACGTAGCGACGGGCGAGCCGGATCTCGACGCTCTGGGCCAGCTCGAGTGGACGGATGCCGACGAGGGACAAGGCTCGATCATGATGGTCGTGGCCACCGATGCACCGCTGTCACCACTCAAGTTAGAGCGCCTTGCAAAGCGCGCCGTCATGGGCCTCGCTCGTACGGGTTCCTTCGCCGGAAACGGCAGTGGAGACTACGTCATCGCGTTCTCGACCGCGAGCGGAGTCCGGCGCAGGTCGGGCGAGGAGTGGACAGCGTCGACCGAAGTAACGAACGGGGGAATGTCGGCCCTTTTCCAGGGCGCGGTTGAGGCCACGGAAGAGGCGATCTACAACTCGATCCTCAAGGCAACGACGGTGTCGGGCATGGGAAGGACCGCCGACGCCATCGACGTGGCTGACGTGGTCCGCGTGCTCGAGGAGTTCAACGTCATCCGTCGAAGCGGACAGCGCAGGCCTCAATAATTTCGTCGAGCTCCCGCAGAGCGGTGAGCAGGTCGAAGCCCACGCGTTGGTCCACTGAGATCGCCGCAAGTGCGGGGCCGCCCTCGGTTTTCCTCGCTTGCCTGTACTCGGCGATGTTCACGTCATGGGCTGCCAGCAGGGTGCCGACCTTTCCGATCACGCCGGGCACGTCTTTGTTTCGGAGGACGATGAGGCACCCCTCCGGCCTGACGCTCAGCCGGTACCCGTCCATCAGGACGATACGAGGGTGGAGCTGATCTCCCAGAAGCGCTCCAGCGATACAAGTCGTCTGCTTGTCCGTCTCGAGCGAGAGCTCTAAGTACTGCGAATAGTCCGGTCGCGGCGGGAATGCAACCGCAGAGATCTCAATATCCCTCGTCTCGGCAACATGGAGGGCATTGACGTAATTCACGTTGCGCGCGCCTACGACCGGCGTGAGCAATCCCGTCATAGCAGCCGCCGACAGCGGCCGCAGTATCTCCTCTTCGACCCCGGCGACCGAGATCTCCACCCGTCGCATTCCGCCTTGCCCCAACACACCGCATACATGCCCCATCTTTCCGGCCAGATCGAATAGAGTTCGGACATACTTCAAGTCGTCCCCCCCGATTGCGGGGGCGTTGAGAGCCTGGGACAGGTCGCCCTCGAGCAGCGCCGCACGGACGCCCTCGGCGATCTCGGCCGCTACGAGCTCCTGGGCCTCCCTCGTGGACGCGCCCAAGTGGGGCGTGAGGACGAGATTCGGAGCCCGCCGGAGCGGACTTCCGTCCGGGAGCGGCTCCGTGGAGTACACGTCCAGTGCAGCGCCAGCGATCTCCCCACTCTCGAGAGCCTGGACGAGCGCAGCCTCATCGACGACTTCGCCACGGGCAGCATTGATCAGAATCGCCCTCGGCTTCATGGCTCTCAGTTCCGACGCGCCGATCATTCCCTCGGTAGACGGAGTGAGCGGTACGTGAAGCGAGACCACATCCGCTTGAGCGAGCACAGTCGGGAGGGAGACGCGCTCTACCCCGAACTCTTCAGCCCTCTCCTCCGAGAGATAGGGGTCATGGGCGATGGTCCGCATGCCGAACGCCTGGGCGCGCAGCGCGACCTCCGCACCGATTCGTCCTGCGCCCACGAGACCGAGTGTTTTCCCACGAAGCTCCATGCCTCCGAAAAGGGAACGGGTCCATTCACCCCGGCGGACCGAGGCGTCCGCCTCGGCCACCTTGCGTGCGACCGCGAAGATGAGCGCCATCGCCAGTTCGGCAGCCGACACGGTGTTGCCCTCTGGCGCGTTGATCACCGGGATCCCGTACTCCGTAGCCACGCCGAGGTCGATGTTGTCGACGCCGACTCCGGCCCGCCCTACGATTCGAAGGTTGGGCGCCCCCGACAGGACTTCCCGATTTACCTTCGTCGCACTTCGAACGATGAGCGCGTGCGCCTTGGACATGGCCTCACGCATCTCGTCCGGCTCCCAGCCGTTGGTCAACAAGACTTCGAAGCGATCGTCCTCCGTCAGGGTGCGTAACCCCGACTCCGAGAGCTTGTCGGCCACGACCACCACGAATTTTTCGCTCATCTCAGAACCCTCTCCAGCCCCTCGAGCACGTCTTCGAGCTCGGCCACCGAATGATCGCCCATATGTCCGATTCGAATCGTACGCTCCTTGAGCTTTCCATACCCACCACCGATGACGAACCCGAGATCCTTCATGGCCGAGACCACCGTCGGACCGCTGACCCCTTCGGGGAGAACCATGCACGTCACGGTCGCGGAGCGTTCCCCTTCCGGTGCCAGGACCATCAGCTCCAAGCCCTTTTCATCCCTCATCGACCGTACCCACGCGGCGCATCGATCGGCCATCGCACGATGTCGCAGCAAGCGCGCCTCCATGCCTTCGGCCCCGATTCGGCGCAGCTGCTCGGCAAGAGCGTACAGTAACGAGACCGCCGGCGTCGTCGGCGTTTGGAGGTTGTCGATCTGTTTTCGAAACGCCATGAGGTCGAAGTAGACTCCCTTCCCACGAGCCTCCGCAGATCGGGCCATCATACGGTCGGACGCGACCCCGAAGGCGAGGCCCGGTGGAAGCGCCATGGCTTTCTGAGAACCGGTCAGCACGAAGTCCAGTTCCCATTCGTCGGTTCGAACTTCGACTCCTCCCACTCCGGTCACCGAGTCCACTAGTAGAAGTACATCCTCGAAGTCGCGAACCACCCCAGCGATCTCGGCGAGCGGATTGAGGGCTCCGGTCGAGGTCTCCGAGTGGACGACCGTAACAGCGTCGACCCCTCCCTCCGACAACCTCTCACGAACCGCTTCAGGGGTAATGGTCTGCCCCCACTCGACCTCGAGCGCATCGACCTCGAATCCACACGCAGCGGCGATGTCACCGAAACGCTGGCTGAAGGCCCCATTCACCAAGGTCAGCGCTCTCGACCGCACGCCGTTGCGCACGGCTGCCTCCATGAGGCCGGTGGCCGACGAGGTCGACACCAGGACGGGGCTCGAGGTCTGAAAAACATCCTTGAGGCCCGACTGCAGCTCCTCCATCAACGCCTTGATCGCAAGCCCCCTATGGCCGATCATGGCCTGATTCTGCGCCGCAAGCACCTCCGGATGCACCGCAGTTGGGCCCGGAAGGAAGAATCGGCCGAAGGAGGTCATCGCCAGGCGTCCGCCCACCGGACGTAATGGACGGGCGTGACGCCAGCCCGGGTGAGCACGTCCAAGCCTGCCGGGTCACGGTAGTCTTTGCGGTAGAACACGTGAGACATCCGCGCCTGGATCATCAACTTCGCACAGGCCACGCAAGGACTCGCCGTTATGAACGCTACCTTCTCCCTCAGTCCGCCCGGCGCCTTGACGAGCGCATTTTGCTCCGAGTGGATGCACCCACAATTCCCGGGGATCGGTCCATCACACTGATTCGGAAATCCTCGCGCGTTTCCGTTGTATCCGATCGCCACCACGTTCTCGAGGTGTCGATCCGTTATGACCGCGCCCACCTGCAGCCGCGCACAGGTGCTGCGCTTGGCCAACTCCTCGGCCATACGCATGTAAACCTCGTAGAGCGGCGGGCGGGTGACGTCCGATTCAGCGATGTCATCCGCCTCGATGAGATTCAGCGGATGCGTATTCTCGGCGACGAGATCCTTGGGGAGAATAGACATGTCCGTCAGGCGGCGAGTTCCATGAGATCCAGCAGTTCTCGAACCATTGTCCTCCCCTTGTCTCGCGCGTAGTAACGCCGGACCCTCTTGTCGCGTTCGACCGACGGCATCGCCAATCCCTCCTTCACGAACCACTCCTGAATCGGCTCCGGACGAGGCCCCCACCACCCACGTTCGATGAACTCTTCGTCCAACAGCAAGACCACCGGAATCGACCGGCTACGCCCGTCGGTCAGGTGCGCATCCATGAGGTCGAGATTCTCGTCCCTGGACAGCACCCGCAGATCGAACTCGGGAACTTCCTCGGTGAGCCGTGCGAGCACCGGGAGCAGATTGACCGCGTCTCCGCACCAGTCCTCGCTGAGGGCGAGCAAGTGCCACCTCCCTGCAATCCCTCGAGCCTCTGACACGAGCTCCGGAACGACGCTCGCGCGACAATATATTTCGTGCCACAGCTCTCTATTCTTTTCGACCGACTCCAAATAAGAGCTGAAGTCCATCGCCGCGACGTACCGCTTCTTCATCTCTCCCCTCTCACTTCAACCCCTGTTGCGGGCAGCCTTTTTTCGGGCTATTGGGTCCAGATGGCGCTTCCGCAAACGAATGCCGCCCGGCGTAATCTCGATCAGCTCGTCGTTCTCGATGAACTCGAGGGCGAGTTCCAGTGTCAGCTCCCGAGGAGGCTCCAGCTTGATGTGCTCATCTGCCGACGTCGTACGCATGTTCGTCAGCTTCTTGCCCTTGCAGGCGTTAACGTCGAGGTCGCCAGGACGGATGTGTTCACCTACGATCATCCCGCTGTACACTTCATCGCCCGGACGAACGAACATGGTCGCTCGCTCCTGAAGATTGAAGAGAGCGAAACCCACCGCCGATCCTTCACGGTCCGAGACGAGAACGCCCTTCTTGCGCCCGATCAGTCCACCAGCGTGGGGACCGTATTCCAGGAACTGGTGATGTAGCAGGCCCTCTCCCCGAGTATCCGTCATGAATTCAGACCGGTACCCGAAGAGCCCTCTGGCAGGGACCCTGAAACGCAAGCGAACCGGCCCTCGATCAGTCGTCTTCATATCGAGCAACTCGGCTCGGCGAGGTCCCATCTTCTCCATGACCACGCCGACGTACACGGGCGGGACCTCGATGACCACCTCCTCGAACGGCTCCAAGACACCGTCCGGCCCTCTCTTCTCGATGACCCGAGGCCGGGACACCTGGAACTCATACCCCTCCCGACGCATCGTCTCAATGAGGATCGCCAGATGCAATTCACCCCTCCCCGAGACCGTGAACGTGTCGGCGGCGTCGGTTTCCTCAACCCGTAGGGCCACGTTACGCTCCAACTCCTTGGCAAGTCGCTCACGAAGCTGACGAGAGGTCACGTATTTCCCGGAAAGCCCCGCGAACGGCGAGTTATTGACCGTAAAGTCCACCGAGAGGGTGGGCTCCTCCACGACGATTCCCCGTAGCCTCTCCCTCACTTCGACGTCCGTGATCGTCTGTCCGATCTCCACACCATCGATTCCCGCTACTGCTACGACATCCCCCGCGTCGGCCTCGTCGATTTCGACCCGACGCAAGCCTTCGAAACCGTAAAGGTGAGCCACACGCCCCGGGGTCACCAAGTCCGCCTCCACCAGTCCGGGCTCCCCCACCGGGAGCAGAGCAACGGAGTCTCCGACGCGAACACGTCCGCGCTCGATCCGGCCGATGCCGATTCGACCGACGTAATTCGAATGATCCAGTGTCGAGACGAGCATCTGAAACGGTCCCTCCGCGTCGACGAGCGGAGCCGGAATGTGCTCCACGATGGTGTCGAACAACGGCTCGAGATTTCCCCCGGACTCCGTCGAGTCGGAATTCGCCCACCCCTCCCGGCCGACCGCGTAGAGGAAGGGCGCGTCGAGTTGAGCGTCGGACGCCTCCAGGTTCATGAATAACTCCAGTACCTTGTCATGAACCTCGGCGGGGCGCGCATCCGCTCGATCGATCTTGTTGATCAGGACAACGGGCTGAAGCCCGAGCTCGAGCGCTTTCAGGGTTACGAACCGAGTCTGAGGCATCGGGCCCTCCGCCGCATCGACCAGCAGCAGAACGCCGTCTACCATCCGCAGAATTCGCTCCACCTCCCCACCGAAGTCGGCGTGGCCCGGAGTGTCGACAATGTTGAGCTTCACATCCTTCCAGCGAACGGACGTGTTCTTGGAGAGGATCGTAATGCCCCTTTCTCTCTCTAGGGGATTGGAGTCGAGCACTCGCTCCTGGACCCTTTCGTTGTCCCGGAAGACGCCGGTTTGGCGAAGCATCTGATCGACGAGCGTGGTCTTGCCATGATCGACGTGGGCGATGATGGCGATGTTCCTGATTTTCATGGCTACTGGAAATGACCGGCTCGCGAGCGGAGGCAGCGGTCACTGAGTCCGTGGCAGGGGGGTTTCATAGGCTAGCACCAGAATAGAAAAGTTAACGCAACCTTCGGAGAATCGGCACTGGGAATGTGCGGACTCCTGATCTGCCGGTACCCGCTCAGTCGCCTAACACATAGGAGAAGACTAGTGGCGCCACTATCGAAGCATCGGAGTGGATCGAAAATCTAGGGGTCTCGGTGGTGAGCTTACCCCACGTGATTTTCTCGTTCGGCACGGCACCGGAGTAACCACCGTACGACGCCGTCGCGTCCGTGATCTGTGCGAAGTACCCCCAAGGTTGCGTGTCGCGCTTGAGGTCCTGGACGATGCAGGGGACGACACATATAGCGAAGTCCCCGGCGATACCGCCGCCGATCTGGAAGAATCCGGGGGCGGGCAACCCATCGGTCCGACCGTCGTTCTCGAGATACCACTCGATCAGATGTTGGAACTGCTCCGTCCCGGACTGAACACAACCGTGATGGGGGATAACGCCGGAAATGACGTTCGCGGCAAAGATGTTGCCCATCGTGGAGTCCTCCCACCCGGGAGTATAGACCGGGATTCCCGCATGCATGGCAGCCAACACCCATGACGTCGAGGGATCGATCTGATAGTGCTCCTCGAGGGCTCCCGCCCGTAGCATGTCCACGAGAAACTCCCAGGGCGACCTACGAGCCCCAATTTCGCAAGCGCTCCTCCACCCCTCCACGAGGCGCTGCTCGACGTGACGCATGACGTCCGCGGGAATACAGGTGTCGGTCACGCGGTTCATTCTGCGGCGATAGAGCTCCGCTTCATCCTCGGCTGTCAATGACGTCCAGTCGGGGATCGTCTCGTATTCCTCGTGGGCCAGCAAATTGAAGACGTCCTCCTCGAGGTTGGCTCCCGTGCACGAGATCGCGTGGACCTTCCCCTCACCGATCATTCGAGCCAAGCTCACGCCCAATTCCCCGGTGGACATCGCCCCAGCCATGGCCAGCAGCATCTTTCCACCGGCCGTCACGTGCGCTTCGTACGCAACGGCCGCCTCCCGAGTTTCTCGAGCGTTGAAGTGGCGGTAGTGTCTCTCCATAAACGTTCTGATATGATCCATGCTGCCCCGTCCTCTCGATGACTCAGGAATCCCTGGACTACGAGTCACTGTAGATAGTATTCTAGATGAGGTATGTGAACCGCCTCCAAGAGACTATCTGTGTTCGTATTGATCGCGGTTGTTGGCATCCTGTTGATGCTCCTGGTGGTGACCACCTCGGTGGCCTACCTGACGTTACCGAAGGGGCGCCTTTGTCCTTCGTGTGGTGGCACCACGAGCCCCATCGTGCTCCGCATGGCTCTACGAGTTCTGTCGCCTTGGGTCCAGTGGCGATGGTGCTCCAGGTGCGGATGGGAAGGCGCCGGTAGGCGGGGGCACGACTTGGACTCCTTGGACCCTCCCGTCAGTTACGGGTCCGGGTTTCGATGGGCCGACCCTGAATCCGAGAATGTCCCTGTTTTCGATTGGCACCCGGACCGAAGCGACAGACAGGGAGAAACGAAAGCCAGCCACCCCTCCGGTTTCAGATGGTCTGCGAATCGGCAGTCCGACCCACCCCGACAAAGCGCTTCCATAGGTCCCAAGGCCGTAGAAGATGGACCCGTCGGTGGCGATGATCGGCGGAGAGCACATGATCGCCGCGAACGCCGTCCCAAGAGGCCCACTGAAGCACCCGCCGGTTTCCACTTTCGGAAGGTCACCAAGCCGCCGTTCTATCCGTTTCAGTGGGGTTCGAACAGACGACGCACCTCCGGCCAGTATAGTCAGGGACACCTCGTCAAACCTCGCCCCTGGCATCTAACCTGGCTCGTATCTCGTGAGCCACCGGGATTTCAGTGGAGGTCGGGCCGAGACTGAGGTGCTCCCCCCCAGGCCACGACCGCTACCGCGTGGCCTGGGAATTCCTGTGAAGCACAGTCCCCGGCAAGATGCCGGTGAACTCGCCCCCGGACACGGCCGCCTCTCCACCCACGAAGACCTCGATCATCCCTTCGGCGAGCTGATGGGGCTGGGTGAAAGTGGCGGGACTATCCACGAGACCGAGATCGAAGACCGCAACGTCCGCGTAGGCACCGGGGCGTAGCACACCCCGATCGGATATGCGGAAAACTTGTGCGGGGAGTCCGGTCATGCTCCGGATCGCCGAAGCGAGGTCCACGATCCCCTCCTCGAGCACATAGTGTCGAATTTTCCTGGGAAAAGTGCCGTAGGAGCGAGGATGCGGTACTCCCTCCATCCACGGCACGAGACCACCATCCGAAGCCGTCATGTTCCAGGGTGGAGTCATCAAGGTTTGGAGGTCGTCTTCGTGCATGTTGTAGGAGATGATACTGACGCCTCCCCGCCTGAGGAGATCGATCGCGGTGTCGATCGGAGCTTCCCCGCGTTCACGTGCGACCTCGGAAAGGAGCCGCCCCTCGATGGACTCGTCGAAGCGCACTCGTCTGAATTGTATACGGTCCGCCCCACCCCTTCTGGCCAGATTTTCGACCATGGCCGAACGGATATCGGCCATGGTTCCCGGACGATCGAACCGCGCCATGAGTGAATCGGCTCCGCCGGCTTGGGACCATCGAGGAAGGAGAGACGCGGAGAGACCCGTAGCGGAGGCCGGGTAGGGGTACTGATCGGTATAGACCTCGACGCCTTCCTCCCGCGCCGCCTCAATTCTCTGGGTGATGACGGTCCCGAATCCCCACACTCGGGGACCCAAGGCCTTTACATGTGTGACTACGCCGGGAAGGCCCGCTCGACGAGCGACATCGATCACCTCTTCGACGGCCGCCACGAGCCCGACCGAGTAATCGGACTCGTCACGGATATGACTCGTGTAAGTACCCCCGAAGGTGGCCACGATCTTCGCCAGGTCGACGATCTCATCTGGATGCGAATAGCTCCCGGGAACGTAGAACGTCCCCGACGACAAGCCGTATGCCCCTTCCTCCATGCCCCTGCGCACCAGACCACGCATCTGCTCCATCTCCGCAGCGCTGGGCGCACGATCCTGGGCGCCCAAGATGGCTCGCCGAACGGAGCCGTGGGGAACCAATTGGGCCACGTTTACACCCAGGCCGTCACGAAGAAGCTGACGCCTCTGACGGGCCAGGTCGACGGAACCTCCACCGTCGGGATTGATCACGACGGTCGTGATCCCCTGCGCCAGCAGCGGTTCTCCGTGGCTGAGTCCAGACGACGCCAGCCCCGGCCCCGCGTGAGAATGGGCATCGATGAAGCCTGGCGTCACATACAACCCCGTGGCGTCGATGTCACGCTCCGCCCGGGCAGCCCTGAGATCTCCCATGGCCGCGATACGGTCTCCGTCCAGGGCGACGTCAGCCAGAAACCACGGGTTACCAGTGCCGTCGATCACGCGCCCGTTCCGAATGATGACGTCGTAGGTCTGAGCGCTTGCGATCGACGGAGCGGCCATCGCCAGGGCAAGGCCGAGAAGCGGGCCGATTGTGGAACGACGCGTGATCATCGCGGGAGGTCGAAACATCCGCATGGACTTATTCCTCATCTCGGGCTTCGGGGGACGGCGTCACCGAAGATGGTCCTGAGCGGGATGCGTAGCAACCGGAGCTCCAGATTCGTACAAGTCGCTCCGTTAGAAGCCGAATCTCGTGAAATACCCGATCACAAGAGCGCCCCCGTCGGGGACGATTTCTACCCTCGATGGGCACGCGCCATCCCAACTCGAGAACCCCCCGAACCCGGTCTCATACCACAGAGAGGGCGTGACCTGCAAGTAGTTCCGCTGATCCGTGGTTACCCGGATACCCTCCAGTATGGGTACACCACCGTCCCAACCCTCGACGACCAGCTTGTATTGCACGGACCCGAGCGCTCCGCCGACCTGAGCGAGGAAGAAGGTTTCGTTACCGGGATTCCGTCTCGTTTCCTTGTGGGCGAGTCGGTAGCGGTACCCCAGCCAGCCGTTGACATAGACCGTGCGAGGCCAGAAGGAGTGCCCGACTTCGGCCATGATCTCCCAGTCCGTCTGCCCCTCGCTCAGCGG
>CAUZAE010000020.1:0-25521 GCA_963577685.1 Gemmatimonadales bacterium UBA6960
CTGCAACATCACGAAGTGTTGCACGAACGTCTGTCCCGAAGGCATTACGATCACTGACAACGCCATCATTCCGCTCAAGGAGCGGATTGTGGACGAGGCTTATGATCCGCTGAAGAAGCTGGTTCAACTCGTCACCGGAGGGCGGAACGAGTGACGCCGCCTGTAGTCACGGCGCCGTTTCGGTGTGCTGCAGGTCGAAGACTCCCGCAGCAGCCACGCCTCCGAGAAGGGGGCCGACCCAATAGATCCAAAGATTCGACCACGATCCGTCACCCAGGAACGTGTCGATAAGGATCGGACCTGTTCCCACCGCCGGGTTGAACACGCCGCCGGAAATCGAGCCCACAGAGAAGGCGCCGGCCATCACCGTGAAGCCGATGGCCAAACCATAGAAAGCGTTGCCCTCCGTCCCCTCGTCGGTCGCAACGTTGAGGATGACGAGAGCCAACGCAAACGTGAAGAGACTCTCTGCCAGCAACACGGCTACGAGCCCGACGTCGGCGCCCGGGGCCGGGGCGAACGTTCCGCCGGTGATCACCCGAACCGCGAGGCAAGCCAGAATCGCGCCGAGGAGCTGTGCGATCCAATACGGTAGCAGGTCCCTCGCGGGCATCTTGCCCCGAATGAGGATTGCCACACTTACCGCGGGGTTGTAGTGGGCCCCGGAGATGTGCCCTCCCATGTATACCATCGCCATGAGCGCCGCGCCGATCGCCAAGGGAGCCAACGGTGTCCCGCCCATCGTCGTGAGGCCAGTGGTGAAGACCAGAAAGAAGGTCCCCACGACTTCAGTCACATATCGGCTCATGGCGCGTAGTCCTCTTTTCCTATGGTCGTGTTTCAGGGTCGTTAGCCTTCCGTATGGCTTTCTTCGGCCCCTGTCTCGCGGAGAGTTTGCGCCCTGGCCCCTCCCTCGGCAACCTTCCGCATGATAGAAAGACCGAGCGTCCGAGCCTTCGCTCCAGCGACCGTCGGAAATGTGATCTGCGGCTTCGACGTCTTCGGGCTCGCCCTGGAGGCTCCGGGAGACGAGGTCGAGGTGAGACATCGCGCAGAGCCGGGCGTCGTGATCATCGCCATCCACGGGGACGGCGGCCGTATCCCGACCGAGTCCGATCGCAACGTGGCTAGCGTGGCTGCCCGAGCGGTGCTCGTGGAATGCGAGAAGCAGGATGTCGGACTCGAGGTCGAGATCTGGAAAGGGCTTCCGCTCGCTGGTGGCATGGGAGGCAGCGCCGCCAGTTCGGTCGCGGCGGCGTTGGCAACGGACAAGCTGGTCGGGGCGGGATTGTCGAAAGAAGCCCTGCTCCGCTGCGCCCTGAAGGGGGAGCAGAAACCCACAGGGTCCATCCATCCCGACAACGTCGCGCCGGCTCTACACGGGGGAATCGTCATGGTGCGGCCCGACGCCCCCTCCGTGGCCATCGATCTTCCGGTGCCCGAGGGTGTCGCCATCGCGCTCGTACATCCCCACCTGGAGCTCGAGACCAAGGCCATGCGAGAGGCACTTGCACCGGACGTGCCCCTGACACGAGCCGTAGCGCAGTGGGCCGACTGCGCCGCCCTCGTGGTCGGCCTCTACGAAGAAGATTGGGACCTCATCTCCCGGGCGCTCGTGGACCGAATCGCTCAACCGGCGCGAAGCCCGTTCATCCCCGGCTTCGCCGACGTGTGCTCAGCCGCCGTGGAGGCGGGAGCGGTAGGCGCCGGGCTGTCCGGGTCGGGTCCCTCGATGTTCGGCTTCTGCAAGAACATCGGGACCGCCGAGGTCGTGGCGGACGCCATGATGCGAGCGTTCGGTTCCGGCGGGCTCGAAGCCGTCGATCGGTACGTGTCGCTGGTGGACCCAGGAGGCGCCCGTATCGTGAAGGACACGACTTGAGGTTGATCAGCACGGAGGGCCGATGTCCTCCCACAGACTTGAGAACGGCCCTGGAGCAAGGATTGGCACCCGACGGGGGACTCTACCTCCCGGATCACCTGACGCCGATCGACTCGGGAGCGCTGGACGCGTTACGCGGACGGTCCTTCGCCAAGGTGTCACGTGTCGTCGCGGAGCACCTTCTCGGAGCGGAATTCGAGCCCTCGGATCTGGATCGAATGATCCGCAGTGCGTTCGACTTCGATGTTCCGCTCGTGGAAATCGAAGACGGCATTCACGTGCTCGAGCTCTTCCATGGCCCGACGCTGGCCTTCAAGGATATCGGGGCGAGATTCATGGCGGGGCTGTACACGCTCCTCGACCGAAGCGACGCCCCGGACCGGACCATCCTTGTCGCCACCTCGGGGGACACGGGGAGCGCCGTGGCGCACGCGTTTCTCCACGTGCCCTCCGTACGCACGTTCATCCTCTTCCCCAAAGACAAGGTGAGCCCCCTCCAAGAGAGACAGTTCACCACCCTCGGCGGAAACGTCCGGGCATTGGAGGTCGAGGGTACCTTCGACGACTGCCAGCGCCTCGTGAAGCGAGCGTTCACGGACGAAGACTTACGAGAGAGAGCCTGCATCACGTCGGCGAACTCGATCAACATGGGTCGCCTGTTGCCGCAGATCTTCTGCTACGTCTATGCATGGACCTTACTGCCCCCCGGCTCGACACCCCTCTTCTCCGTCCCCTCCGGCAACTTCGGCAACCTCACGGCCGGCCTGATAGCCAGGAAACTCGGCGTGCCCGCCCGTGGCTTCGTGGCCGCCACCAACGTGAACGATACGGTGCCCGAGTACCTAGACACGGGTGTCGTGCGCCCCCGGCCCTCCACTTCGACGATCTCCAACGCGATGGACGTCGGTGATCCAAGCAACCTCGCCCGAATGCTGTTTCTGTATGGAGGCGATGTGAACCGGCTTCGTGAAGACGTCGTCGGAAGCGCCAATGACGACGCTCGAACACGCCAATGCATCCGTGACGTGTACCAGAGAACGGGACACGTCCTCGATCCTCACTCGGCGGTGGGCTACCTCGGAATAAGAGCTGGGTTGGACGCCTTCGGTGAGGGGCCTACCGTCCTCCTCAGCACCGCGCATCCAGTAAAATTCCGCCAAACCGTGAAAGCTGAGATCGGTGTTCCCGTCCCCGTACCGGAACGGCTGGAGGGCTGTCTCAGCGCGGAGCGCCTCGTCACGCCCATGCGACCCGAGCTCACGGACCTGCGAAAACTCCTGCTGAGCTGACGGCTCAGCCCCCCCGACCCGCACCGAACTGTTTCGGCCCGGTCCTACGGAGTTCGAGGGAACAGAGGAAGCTCGAGCAGGACATCGTAATCCGCTTCCAGCTCCGTGTCTCCCTCGGGAAATCGATTCATCCGGAGCACGTAGGCGATGACGTCGAGATACGTCTGAGTCGGAAGTCCCCCCGGATTGTCGTCGGGCATCGTATAGACGATCTCGTCATATAGATCGCCGACAGATCGACCGCGCCACGTCCGTTGAAAGCTCCGCCCCCGAAACTCACTGGAGGTGTGGCACGAAAGGCACGTTTCCCGGAAAAACCTGTCTCCGCGGGACGCTTGGGTGTCGGTGTAGTAGGACAGGGCGGCAGCCGACGCCTCCTCGGTTTCGATCACCTCGGTTTCGACGACCACCGGAGCGACTTCATCGGCCACCACAGCGGGCCCGGCGGCGGGTGCCGCCTCGGGGCTCGTAGCACATCCGAAGAGGGTCAAAATAACGACGGGAATCACGCGGGACACCGGCAATATTCTCATCGAACTCCTTTGAATTGGGCCCCAACATGACGGCAGGCGAGGTGTTGAGGCAAGAGCCCCCGGCCTCGCCCTGGTTCGAGCAACCTTCACCGCCTCTTCACTGTCCAACCGTCGTGTTCTCGAAGTACTCGTGGTGAGGCTGCATAGATCCGGCCATCGCCCGAATGCAGGGTCCCAAAATCGGGTAGATCCCGCTAACGTATTGAGCTTGATATCGGCGGGCCCCCGGAATATGGATCCGGGCCCGTTCGCCACTTGTAGTATAGACGCCTCGACGACTATGAATCTCTGATTGGGCGGAAACTGTGAGGGATACAAACGTGAAGTGGATGGGCCTGGCCTTGAGCATTCTCGTCGCCGCACCTCTCGCCGCGCAGGGCTACGGGCAATCGATGGCCATAGGGTACGGTGAGATCTTCGTCGGGGAGTCGCTCAACACGATGGTCCCAGGATACGTATACGTGTACGAGGGGGATGGCAGTGGGGCTTGGAGTGAAAGCCAGCGCCTCGAAGCGTCGAACTCGGCCGACGGAGACCACTTCGGCAGAGCCCTCGCCTTCACCGGAGACCATCTCCTAGTTGGTTCCACCACCCTCGAGACCATCTACGTTTTCGAGAAGGACGGAAGTGGTGCCTGGCGTGAAAGCCAAACCCTGCAAGCAAGCGACGGCACGGAGGGGGACTATATTGGCCGCATGGCCGCCACCGACGGCGACTACGTGTTGATGGCAGCCTGGGCCCATTCGGAGAGCCGCGGTGCTGTCTACGTGTTTCATCGGGACTCCGATGGTCGTTGGAGCGAGTCCGCCAGGCTCATGGGAAGTGACACACAACCCAACGCGCTGTTCGGCTTTTCCTTGGCGATCGAGGACGGACTGGCCCTCATCGGCGCACCACAGCAGGAAAATGCCACGGGGGCCGTATACGCCTTCACGTTGGATGAGGCCACGAGTGAGTGGACCCAACAGGCCAAGATCACCGGAGCCGGCACTGGGCCGAGCAGCCGTTTCGGCTCGGCGGTAGGACTCCAGAACGGGCAAGCCCTGATCGGGGCCTCCACGCACGATCAGGGAGTCGGGATCACCTACTCGTACACGTTTGACGCCGCCTTACAGGAATGGGAGCTCGGCCCGACCCTGAAGCCGTTCGACGGAGGCAACCCCGGCACCCAGTTCGGTTCCGGCTTGTACTTCGGCGCGGACGAGGTGTGGATCACCGCACCCGGTGCGGCAGGATTTGAAGGCCGCGTCTACGCGATGGCCCGGGGTGACGGCGGCGATTGGACCCGAGCCGCGAAGCTGACGAGCACGGAGCTGTTCCCGGGAGATCAATTCGGTGGAGCGTTGGCGGTCGGTGACGCCGTGGCCGTCGTCGGTATCATCGGTGACGACTTCGGACTCGGGACGGCCACGGTTTTCGAGCGATCTGGCTCGGCCTGGACGGAGACCGTACGACTCTCCGGCGCGGCGTCGGGCGTAGAGTCGATGACAGGAGATCCGATCGACTGCGAGGACGGCGCCGCCGCTGACTACGGATGTGCTGACGTCGACCTCGTGTCGTTCCTTTCCGTCGAAGACCTCGGTGGCGGGCGGGGAGTTCACGTCAATGACGTGTGGGGCTGGACCGACCCCCAGTCCGGCCGAGAGTACGCCATCATCGGCCGATACGACGGTACGTCGTTCGTGGACGTGAGCGACCCCTCCAACCCACGTTATCTCGGTGACCTGCCCCTTACGGAGGGCGCGCGCGGCAACGTCTGGAGAGATATCAAGGTCTACAAGGACCATGCCTTCGTCGTATCCGATGGCGCCGGCCAGCACGGGATGCAGATCTTCGATCTGACTAGGCTGCGAGACGTCGGAGCGGAGCCGGTGATCTTCGAGGAGGATGCGCATTACGGGAGCATCGCGAGCGCCCACAACATTGTGATCAACGAAGACACCGGATTCGCGTACGCCGTAGGAGCCAACTCGGGTGGCGAGACGTGCGGCGGCGGACTCCACATGATCAACATTCAGGATCCGCTGACGCCCATCTTCGCCGGTTGCTTCCAGGACATGTCCACGGGCAACCAGAGCACCGGTTACAGCCATGATGCGCAGTGCATTACATACCACGGTCCCGACGCCGAGCATCAGGGTCAGGAAATCTGCTTCGGCGCGAACGAGACGGCTCTCAGCATTGCCGATGTCACGGACAAGGCCAGTCCGGTCGCGTTATCGATGGCTTCCTACCCCAACGTCGGCTATTCCCATCAAGGCTGGATCGACGACGAGCACCGTTACTTCTACATGAACGACGAGCTCGACGAGCTCGGCGGGAGCGTCGATCGGACGCGCACACTGGTGTGGGACGTGACCGATCTGGACGACCCGATACTGGTCAAGGAGTACTTCGCCGACAACACGGCGTCGGATCACAATCTCTACATCAAGGGCGACTTGATGTACCAGTCCAACTACGTGAGTGGACTCAGGATCCTGGACATCAGCGATCGTGAGAATCCCGAGCTCGTCGGGTTCTTCGATACGGTTCCGTGGAGTCCGGACGCTCCGGGATTCGACGGGTCATGGAGCAATTATCCGTTCTTCGAGAGTGGGATCATCATCGTGAGCAGTGGTGCCGAGGGCATGTTCATCGTTCGCAAACGCGAGCGTAACCTGATCCCCTGATCACCACCAACGTCGAGACGCTGGCCCCGCTGGCCCCTTGAATCTTCGAGACCCCTAGATCGTCTCGAAGACGTCCACCGGGACCCATCCGACTTTCCCGTCCTCCAGGACTACCTCGGCCCACGCCTCGGAGCGGCGATCTACACGCACTTTGGTGCCCTCATGGACCGTGAAGAGTGTGAGCGCCTCGTCATCGAGCGGTGCGCTCCTCACTTGTACGAGAGACTGGATCACGACCGCCTCCTCCGCCCGGGCGATGTCGAAGTCGCGGACCGCTAGGTTGAGTCCGAACACGGGCAGAAGTCCTGAGGAGACGAGTGACACCCAGCCACCAGAGGTCCGAGCCGGATGTACTGAGCCCCCGATGACGGCGCATCGTCGGGTTCGAACCCGGCACCGGTCTCGAAACCCTCCATGTCGAGCGAAGTGTCGGCCGCGGACACCATCTCATCCTCATCCATCTCGAGCACTGCGCCCCTCTCGGCCGGGAGGACCTCGGGGTGGCCTACCCCGAGCTCTTCAGGCTCTTCGCCGGCAGTCAGGTCGGATTCAGCGCGTGCGCCCTCATCCAGTTCCCCGGCCTCCGGGGGATCGTATTCGGTGTTTCCAGTCACGAACCCACTCCTCTCATGGGGTTGCCTATGGAAACCCTCGCTCTATCTCAGAAACGATCGGGCAGATACCCCACCAAGGTCAACACATTAATTATCGGTATCTGGCACTTGCTTCCATGCGGCCACGGTCGAAAGTTCTTTCGATTCGCCACGATCAACCCCGGGACGCCATGCAGGCAGCAACCGACCTTCGACCGCCGTTGAGCGCCTCCGTGCGACGCCACCGAACCTACGCCGTCATCTTCGGGCATGACACGCGTCCGGGCCGAATCTTCGACGTGATCCTGATCGGGGTCATACTCGGGAGCGCGGCGGCGATCATGTTGGAGAGTGTCGATTCGATTCAAGCCGAATACGGCCCACTGCTTCGCAGAGCCGAGTGGGCGGTCACCGTCCTGTTCACGCTAGAGTACGTGGTCCGGTTGTGGTGCGTTGGACGTCCGCGCGCCTACGCCCGGAGCTTCCTCGGGATCATCGACCTGCTGGCCATGCTTCCAACCTACGTCTCGGTGATCGTACCGGGGGGGCAAGTTCTGACCGTAGTCCGGATCCTGCGCGTGCTGCGCGTCTTCCGCATTCTCAAGCTGGCCCACTACGTCGGCGAAGCCCGGGTGCTAGGTCAGGCGCTGAGGGCGAGCCGGTATAAGATCACGGTGTTTGCTCTCACCATTATCACGATCACCGTGATCGTGGGCTCCCTCATGTATTTGGTCGAGGGGCCCAGTCGTGGCTTCACAAGCATCCCTCGAGGGGTCTACTGGGCCATCGTCACGCTCACCACCGTGGGCTTCGGCGACATCACACCTCAGACACCTCTGGGCCAAACCCTGGCCAGCCTGGTGATGATCATGGGCTACGGCATCATCGCCGTTCCCACGGGGATCGTCACAGCGGAGCTCGTAGGATCGGCCCTTGCCTTGCGGGAGATCGACTGTCCAGGATGTGGCCGCGGTAACCACGACCTGGACGCTCATCACTGCAAGGCGTGTGGAGAAAGATTGCCTGGCTAGAGACCGGTGCTCGAAGCTCCTCGACGGAGCCGACTCGCCTTCCACCGAGGGCTCGCGCGCTCCCGTCGGGGGTTCTAAACTGGGTCACCCGAATAAAAGCCGTAACCCATGTTAAGGGGGTCTCATCTCGTCACCGGAGGCGCAACGTATGTCCATGGCCGACCTTCTCGCCGAGCTATTCTCGCGAGAGTCGGCCAACACCAGAATAGCGCTGGAGAGGGTGCCGTTCGAAAAGGCCGATTGGTCACCGCACGAGAAGTCCATGACGCTCGGTCGGCTTGCTGGTCATATCGCTGAGATGGGCGGATGGGGCACGTCCATACTCACGACGGACGAGTATGACATGAATCCTGAAGGGGGCGAGGCCTACTCACCGCCCACGTTCGAATCCCTCGACGACGTGCTGTCGACCTTCGATGAAGGAGTGTCGGCGGCGGTAGCCGCCCTCGAGGGCATGTCGGACCAAGCGATGATGGAGAACTGAGCGTTCAACGGGGCTGGGGAGGTCTACTTCGAGGGGCCGCGAGACGGCGCCTTCAGGGATTTCATCGTCAATCATGTCATCCATCACCGGGGGCAGCAGTCGCTCGAACTCCACGACGTCTCCGAGACGGGTCCGCTGACAGAACTCATGATCGTGGCCCTCCAGTTCCCCTACCTCCGCCAGATCCCTATGCCATCCTCGTACACGATGCGCGTGCCGAACGGCTCTGAGAGCGCCGCGAGGTGCTCGATGATCTTCCGCCCGAGGGCCTCCGGCGCCACGCGAGGAGTGCCACGCTGTGAACGAGCCGCCTTCCAGCCGAGCTCGATCGGGTAGAGTCGGATCTCGATCACCTCGTCACCCTCGAACGTCGTCA
Organism: Gemmatimonadales bacterium UBA6960; assembly: GCA_963577685.1. GTDB lineage: Bacteria > Gemmatimonadota > Gemmatimonadetes > Longimicrobiales > Gaopeijiaceae > UBA822. Next base: position 8,861 of record CAUZAE010000020.1, read on the forward strand.
CCGCCAACACGCTCTCGTACCACTGTGAGCCCGTGGGGAAGCCGGTCGTGGGGTTGCCGTCCCCGTCCACTCCAAATCGCCGATCGTAGATCTCCGACGCGAGCATGTCGAGCGGCAGGCCATATCGGTCACGTTGGTCGGCCGGCATAGGGTCGATGGTCTCGTTTTGGAAGATGAAGTTCCCAAGTGAATAGAAAATTGGCCGGCCCCTATAGATCTCTATCCCACGAAGCTGATGCGGTCCGTGGATGACGAAGGTGTTCGCACCCGCGTCGATCACGTCGTGTGTGAACTCGACCATCCAGTCCGGCGGAACGATCGAGTTGTTTCCAGGCTCGTGAGAGTGACTGTTCACCACCACGTAGTCGCCTTGGTCGGTGGCGTTGCGTACTTCGTGAAGCACGCGCTCCCTGTCCACTTCGCTCAAACTCACGGTCACCGCATCTCTGGCCCCTGGAAACACCGTCGTGCCGAAGACGCGCACGGGCGCGGGCGCATCCTCCGCACCATTGGCACCCTGAGCTCGGGCCGCTGCACGCAAAGCGGACATGGTGGAGGGTGAGCCCTCGTTTCTTCGATTCAGGCGTAACGCGTTGAGTCCTGGCCGACCCTGAATCTCAGGAGAAGGCGAGCCCGCCCGTGACATCGTGCTGTGAGTCGAGGCCATCCCGATGAGGGCGATGCGGCCTTTCGAGGTTTCGAGGTACCCGGGCCGGCTAGCCCAACCGAGGTTTTCTCCCGTACCGGCGTGCACCAGGCCCATCTCATCCAGAAGCCGATTTGTCGCCCGCAGGCCCGCCACACCATAGTCCGTCGTATGGTTGTTCGCTCGATTGAAGAGATTGAATCCCATGCCAACGAGGTCCATCAAGGTCTCGGGCGATCCGACTTCATAGTTCCCCCCATTCTCTGCGGCGGGCCATCCTTCGAACTCCTGCAGCCGGAAAACCGACTGCTCCAGATTCATGAATGCGGCGTCCGTCGCACGGATCAGGTTGGCCAATTCGTGAAAGCCCGGGTCGCCGGGATGATCGAACTGCTCGAGGCGTCGATTCATGATCACGTCACCCACAGCTGCCAACGTCCAGCGTACCTCCGAATCGATGGGTGATCGACTCTGGGCAACCACCTCCGGCGCCACCGAGACGGTGAGGGCGAGGACGACGACGGGTCCTAGGCGCATGAGATCCTCCGAGAACAGGGTAGATAGGTATGATCAATACCGGGCAGGCCGGCTCCGTACCAGGAGCTGAACCATCACGAGCACAACTCCCAGTGGCCCGTTTGGGCGCCGGCCCGCACCTCTCGGGAGTCGGGTGTGTTCAGCGACAAGTCACCGGTTTTTAAACACATGGATGGCCCACCCGAGATCGAACGGCTCACCATTCCAGCCTGGCGTGGTGGTGTCGGGGCCGAGGCGGGGCCCCCGGACCACGTCCCGCACCTCGGCCATCCCAGCTCCCCAAATCCGTCCATGGCTGGATGGGATATATCCTAATATCCGGATTTATGGATGATACAATATGGACGCCTACACTCGGTGCCACCGCGTTGAGCCGGTCTACTCCTCGCTCTGGATCTCCCGCGCGACACGCTGCACGTCATCGAGGACCCGGAGCAGGTTACCACTCCACAACTTTCCGACTTCCTCTTCAGTGTATCCCCGTCTGACCAACTCCAACGTCACGTTGAAGGTCTCGGAAGTGTCGTTCCAGCCCTCGACTCCACCACCACCATCGAAATCGGAGCTGATACCGACATGATCGATTCCGATGAGATTCACCATGTAGTCGATGTGATCGGCAAAGTCCGAAACGTTCACCGCAGGGGCGACGGCATTCAGTTCTTCCATCTTGGGTTGCGCACGTTCGCGCACCATGCTCATGTGCTCCTCATACTCCGCTCTTGCTTCCGGACCGAGTCCCCGGACCTCACCACGACCCAATAGCTCGAAGCCCATCTCCTCCGCGATAGTCGCGTTGAGTGCGTCCAGCGCCTCACGGTTGGCCGCGTTCTTCTCGGAATCGACGTAGCTGGCGAATGCGACGGTCTGGACCACACCACCGTTCTCTTTCAACGCCAACAACTGCTCGTCATCCAGATTGCGACTGACGTCATTCATGGCGCGTGCCGAGGAGTGAGAGGCGATCAAGGGCGCCCTGCTCAACTCAAACATCTCCATGATGGCCTGTTTGGATGGGTGCGAGATGTCGACCATGATGCCCACCCTGTTCATCTCGGCGAGGGCCTCCCGACCGAGCTCGCTCAAGCCGTCGTGGAGCCAAACACCGTCCCGCTCCCCGGTGTTCGAGTCGGAGAACTGGCTGTGTCCGTTATGGGCCAGCGACATGTACCGGCCACCCAACTCTTGGAACTTCTGGATGTTTGAGAGATCCAGGCCGACCTGATACGCGTTCTCGATGGCGATCATGGCGACCTTCTTGCCCGACGCCCAGATCCGGCGGACGTCATCCGATGTATAAGCGATCTCGATCTGATCAGGCGCCCTCTCCTCCGCGAGCCAATGGATGGCGTCGAATTTCGCCATCGCGGCTTCGTGTGCCTGGGCGTACCCCTCATCCGTCAGTGGACCCTGCCCGACGAAGACCACCATCCATGACACGTCCAATCCCCCGGCTTCCATCTTCGGAAGATTGACCTGCGTATCCAAGTCCATGGTGTAATTCCGGTCCGGGACGAAATTCGCCGGACTGATGTCATGATGAGTATCGAGGGTGATCACGCGTTCATGGATCGCCTGCGCGCGTTGGATCAACGCCGCCTCGGATTCCACCCCAGCATCCGCACACGAGGTCAACGCGATGATCGAGCAGAACAGCGCTGATTTACAGAACAGTGCCGACTCAATGGAGGGCGTTGCCGCGTTTAGATTGTACATGGTCACGTGCTCCGATCGTTAAGTAATCTCATCAGTGGGTTGGGCAGGTCCAGCAGTGATTGTACCAGCCCGCCAAGGCGCCGGCTACCTCCTGCCATATACGTAATTCGACGGGAGCGTACACCTTCGTTCGGGGGGGGCCAAAGTGCTCAGAACCGAAAGGTCTTGAGGATCGCGAGCAGGGTGGCGAGTATCGTTCATGGATTCCCTCATTGCTGATCTGCGGTATGGCATGCGGATGCTCGTCAGAACCCCGGGGCTCTCGGCGGTGGCCATCCTCACCGTAGCCCTCGGAGTCAGCCTCACCACCCACACGTTCAGTGTCGTATACGGCACGGTCATGCGGGGTCTCGACTTCGATCGCGGCACGACCCTGGTCTCGATCTCACAAGACATCCCATCGGAGGGCTTCAGAGGGCGCTCCATCCCAATTCTGGATCTCGTGGATTGGCGTGAACAACAGACGGCGTTTCGAGACCTAGCGGCCTTCACACAAGGAACTGTGAATTTAGCCGACGAGGCCTCTCGTCCGGAGAGATTTCAGGGGGCGTTCGTTTCGGAGAACATCTTCGCTCAGGTCGATGGAGTCCCGATTCTGGGGCGAGTATTCCATCCCGAGGAAGACGCGGGTACGGGAGAGCCGGTCATCATTCTGGGGCACGGAGTGTGGCAAAACCGGTACGGCGGTGACGTGACCCGAACATCATCAGTCGGCGGATCCAAGCCAACGCTGAGACCGCCACCGTAGTCGGTGTCATGCCCGAGGGCTTCCACTTCCCGATCTTCGAGGACGTATGGCTCCCGCTGAACATCGACCCCGTCCAGGCTGAGAGAGGAGCGAATCGCGTACAGGTCGTGGGACGGCTGAGAGAGGGCGTCTCCCTAGAGCAGGCTGATGTACAGATGGAGGGGATCGCCCGGCGAATCGCCGAGGAGTATTCCGAAACCAACGAAGGCGTCGGCGTATGGACGCAGTCCTACGAGGACTTCGTCATGCCGCAGGCCATCGTCGGCGTGTTGTGGATGATACTCGGCGCTGTGTTCGGGGTCCTTCTTATCGCCAGCTTCAATGTCGCCAACCTACTCCTGGCCCGGGCCGCTGTTCGCTCGAAGGAAATCGCCGTGCGCTCGGCCTTGGGAGCCGACAGGGGACGGCTCATACGCCAGCTCCTGCTCGAAGCTAGTGTATTGGCGGCACTGGGTGGAGTGGCCGGCGTGGTCCTGGGATACTTGGGTATCGAGGCGTTCAACCAGGCGATTATCGATATCGAGAAACCATACTGGATCGATATTCGTCTTGACGCCCCGGCTCTGCTTTTTCCCTTCGGGATCACCGCCTTCGCCAGCTTGGTCGCTGGGACGCTGCCCGCGATCCGAACTTCTGGCGGAAAAATCCACGAAATCTTCCAAGACGAGAGCCGCGGGTCATCGAGCTTTCGCATGGGCCGATTCAGTGCCGCTCTGGTCATCGGAGAGATCGCCCTTTCCTGCGGGTTGCTCGTCGGCGCGGGCATGATGATCAAGAGCGTGATCAATCTGAAGTCGGTCGATATGGGCTTCGATGGGGAGCAGTTGTTCACGGCTAGACTCGGTCTATTCGAGTCGGACTACCCGGACGACGAGAGTCGGCGACGCTTCTTCGATCGCCTCTTGGAGGATCTGAGATCGGCTCCGGGCGCCGAGGCCGCAGGGCTGACCGTCAACCTACCGGCTCTTGGCTCCGCGCGAGCACGCATCGCCCTCGAAGGTGTGGCCTACCCCGAACTCCGCGACCGGCCGCTCTCCAACTTCACCAGTATTACTCCGGGTTACCTGAACGCACTCGGGGTCGACATTCTCGAGGGGCGGGACTTCGGGCTGCAGGACCGGGCCGATGAAGTACCGACCGTCATCGTCAACGAGAGCTTCGCCCAAAAACACTTCGGAGGGGAGTCACCACTGGAACGCCGGTTTCGTCGTAGAGACGAGCAACCGTGGATGACCATCGTCGGCGTAGTCCCCGACATTTACATGGGTGGTAGCGGAGGCGGCGGAATCGGCAGCAGTGACGTCATGGCTGACCAGTTCTTCATGCCTCTTGCTCAACAGCAGGGGGTCCGGTTCATAAGCCTACTCGTGAAGACGCGAGACGACCCCGGGGGGTTCGCGGCAGAATCTCGATCGGTGGTGGCCGGGATCGACCCGGCGCTGCCCCTCTACTGGGTTCGCACCATGGAGGAATCCGTGGAATCGGCTACCTGGGCCTTCGGTATCTTCGGCTCGTTGTTCACGATTTTCGGCGCGGCGTCGCTCTTCTTGGCCGCGGTGGGGTTGTATGGGGTGATGGGCTTTTCAGTCAGTCGCCGAACCCAAGAGATGGGCGTTCGGATGGCTCTCGGTGCAGGCGCCCGAGACGTGATCGGGCTTGTGCTCGACAAGGGCATGAAGCAGTTGGGAATCGGTGCGGTGATCGGGCTGGCCCTGGGTGCGGCGATGGCACAGCCCATGTCCGTCATCTTCTTCGACGTGGAACCCTCGGATCCGACGGTCTATGCGGCCATCATCCTGACGTTGGGGCTGGCCGGCTTTTTGGCGTGCCTCATTCCGGCGCGGCGCGCGACGCAGGTCGAGCTAGTGGACGCCTTGAGACCCGACTGAGGTACAACGCGAAGGCCCCGGTCCCGACCGCAACGGCGGCGGGGACCGAGGCCCCTAAAACGATGCCGGCTTCGGCTACAGAGGCCGCTCGGGGTTCGCGAGCGTGCGCCACATGTGCGCGGACCCGCTGTTGTCGTTCCCGAGCCCTTCCTTGGGCGTCTTGAAGTTCCGACCGATGATATCGATGAACGGGTCGATGTCCACCGCGAGACCCTCTTGGAACGCATACGTATCGTTCACCGTGATCATGCGAGACTCCATGTAGTACTTATGGGCGCGCGCATACTCATAGGCCTCGTATATGTAAGGCTCCGGCACGTAATCCCCGCCGAATATCCGGTTGTACATCTCGGGGTACTCGTAGCCCACCGACTCGTCGGGGAAGAAGCGGAGTGCCTGATGGTACTTGATTCCCCAACTGACACGCTCGTCAACATAAGGCTCGAAGAGCTGCGCTCCCCAATACCCGTGGTCCGCCCTGACGAGGGTCTGCACGGTGTCGTGCAGCAGGCACGCAAGGATGGTCCTCTCGGGCTGACCCGTCTGCATGGCGTGCGATGCGCTCTGAAGCACATGGTTCGCCGGCGCGAAGCGCAGTCTGAAGAAGTCCTCGAGCGTAGCGTTGGCGGGCATCGGCTCGAGAGGCTTGGAGCGGGGCCGGAAGATCCGCCCCATACCGCGGGCGTTTCGAACCTCCTGGACTTCCTGCTCTTCCTCCGAGAGCGGCTCCTCGGCATCATGCCCGTGTCCGCCGTCGAGCATATCGATCATGTAATGCTCGAGCTCTTCGGCTTTGTCCTCTGGAGACATGGCTGAGAGGGCACCCGCACCCACAGTGGCAATAAAAGCTCTGCGATCAACTTCCATACTGGCCCCCAAGGCTTCGCGTTGTCGTCTCCCTCACACTCCCCGTGGCACTACTTCGCCTAAGCTGGCGAGGATAACCGTCCATCAGACGTAAGGCAAACGCGAGAGTCGGTCTCCCCCTCCAGTCACGTCACCGCACGCCCTAGCTCAGGGAAGACCTTCGACACCTTGCCCAAAATGTACTCACCGTACGGGGCCTACTACCGCACTACGATTCCCGACAGCCCCAGAGTCAGTCCGTAATCCGGTGTCTGATCCGTAAGCCCCACCGCTGCGGCAACGTCCAACTGCCAGAAGTCGTTCAGAAGGAGCGTGACACCGAAGTCCACGAATGCGGAGTTGCCACCCCTTGCCTCCTCGGCGATCTGGTCGAACGCCACCTCGGCGAAGGCGCGAAGGCGATCGGTGAGTCCCTTGCCGACGGCCACAGCTACCATCCCCGACGTCGAATCTCCCGAGTCGTCACGGTCGTAAAGCACGCCCGGCATGACGCCGATCCCCCAGCCGCCTTCAAGCGCCCATTCCATCGTCACCCGCAGCGATGGGCGCATTCCCTTCCCCCGGAAATCGGCCGAACCTGTCGGAAGGGTCGTGTGAACCAAAGCCGCCATGGACGGTCCGGCGCCGTCCGAGGCGTGAAACGCCCACTTGACTCCAAGATCGAAGTCAGAGACACCGCTCGTCGAAACCTTAGTACCGCCGGCTGCGGCGTCGGTGACCCCTGAAGTGATGAGCCAGTCCGACTCGAGTCGGACCTCCCACGAGTCGGCGATCCCCAACCGGAAGAGAAAGGGTGTCGTGAAGTTGTCGACCTCCAACCCGGGCGCACCTGAATGGTCGAACGCGACCGACCCCTCGACCTGGAGGTATCCGGCCCCCACGGTCGAGCTGGACTCCACAAAGTCCGGTCGGTCGGTGCCGATGGCCTGAGCTTGGGCCACCCTGGGAAGCAAGGCAGCGACGACCGCCACTCCACCCGCCATGACAAAGATTTTCGCACGCATCCCCCCACCCCGCATTTCAGTTTTAGGACGTCCTAATTTATTTAGGCTGCCCTAAATCTAACGGATGACACATGTTCGCCAAGTGGGGGGCACCGGCTAGCCACCGTCCCCGTCGCTCCCGCTCACAGGTTGCTCACCATCCGGATCTCGCCCCCCGTCCGAATCCCGCTCGGCGTCGGCAGCTCCCGACCCGTAGATCTCTGGAACCCAATTCATGCCGTCGAGCGGCGGACGTCGATAGCCGGGGTCGCTCTGCAGATCCGGGAGCTCGATCTCTTCCTCTTCGATCTCCCCGGAGGGAATCGTCTCCAGGAGGTGATGAATGCAGTTCAGGCGAGCGTGTCGTTTCACGTCGGCGCCAACCACGTACCAGGGTGCCTCCTCGAGGTCCGTATAGGTGAACATCGCATCCTTCGCCCGGGAATAGTCGGTCCACCGGGCCCGCGAGGCGACATCGACCGGACCGATCTTCCATCGCTTCCTGGGATCGGACAGCCGGCTACGAAATCGTCGCTCCTGTTCCTTCGCGCTGATCTCGAACCAGTACTTGATCAGAATCATGCCCGACTGCACCAACATCCTCTCGAAGTCCGGGCACGACCAAAGGAATTCCCGATACTCGTCATCCGTGCAAAATCCCATCACGCTCTCTACACCGGCCCGGTTGTACCAACTCCGGTCGAAGAGGACTATCTCCCCCGCCGAGGGAAGATGCGGCACGTATCTCTGGAAGTACCACTGGCTCTTTTCCCGCTCCGTTGGAATCCCCAGCGCCACCACCCGCACGATCCGATGGTTGAGGCGCTGCGTGATCCGCTTGATGACACCACCCTTCCCCGCAGCGTCCCGCCCCTCGAAAATCACGGCGACCTTGAGACCCTCCTGCTTGATCCACTCCTGGAGGTCGACCAGCTCTTCCTGAAGGCGAAGGAGTTCGTGGTTGTAGTACTTGCCCGCAATACGACCATCCGGCTTGTACTCGTCAGACATTCCGTACGCCTCCTCGGAGACTGGTCACGACGATATGCTTGGGCCTGAAGTACGTCGGCTCGGAGAGCCGAAGCAACCAACCACGTGTTGACTAGCATTGTTAAGCTTCTTAAGCTCTAGAATCTTAGCATTGTTAATGTTCATGCAGGAGGACATTTGGCGAAGGATTCTTTAGGTGAGTTCGAGCATCAGGTTCTCCTGGCGGTATTGAGGCTCGGTGACGAGACGTACAGCGTGCCCATCGTCCTAGAGCTCGAGGACAGGACGGGTCGGGAGGTAGCACCGGCAGCCGTGTACATCGTGCTTCGGCGGCTGGAGGAGAAGGGCCTCGCCGAGTCCGAGATGCGCGGTGCGCCTGAGGGAGAGGCAGGTCGATCGAGGCGCTACTTCTGCGTCACCAAGAGTGGCATCGGCCTACTCCGGGAATCGCGGAGAAGGCTCACCCGCCTGTGGGAGGGCCTCGATCCGGTCTTGGAGGCGAGTGAGTGAAGGACCCGCGACGGCACCGGCCGATCATGCCACCACGCGGAGCGGCGCTTCTGCTGCGCTGCGTCTTACCCGACGAGGACCGTGGAGTCGTCCTCGATGAGCTGGACGAACTGTATCGGATCAAGCTCGGAGACCGGGGCGCGGAGAGGGCCCGGCGTTGGTATCGAGTCCACGCGATGGGCTTCGCCCTGAGATTGCTACGAGACGGAAGACGGGGAAGACATCGCGCGGTATCCAGATCCAGATCGGGCCGCGTAGGCAAGGGAACGGGAGGTGAGGTGGACATGACGAATCTGGCTAGTGAGTTGAGGCAGGCCTTCCGGCGCTTGCGACGGGCTCCCGTATTCCTCGTGGTATCTGTCCTGACTCTGGGCATCGGCATCGGTGCGTTCACGTCGGTCTTCGGCCTCGCGGACGCAATCCTGTTCGAGGAAATGCCGTACGAGTCGCCGGAGGAACTGGCCTGGGTGTGGCGAAATTACGAGTGGGCCAGCCTGCCTCGAGGATGGCTGTCGGGACCGGACATCGCTGAGCTTCGAAAAGCCACCGACGTATTCGCTGCCGTGGTAGAAGTCAGATCCGGCAGCCCGAACCTGACGGGCGGAGACGAGGTGAAACCGGAACGAATTCGGGTCCTCTACGCCTCTCACGAGCTGTTCGATGTCTTGGGCGTCGACCCTTTGATCGGGCGGGGGTTTCTCCCGGCGGAGGACAGTCCGGATGCAGGGCAGATGGTGGTGCTCGGCCACGATTTTTGGATGAACAGGTACGGGGGAGACCGCGGCGTTCTCGGTCGCACGTTGTATCTCAACGGGACACCGTCGACCGTCATCGGAATCGCACCAGAGAATTTCCGATTCATAATGCATTCGAGCCTCGGTGATCCGCAGCCGGCTGATCTCTACCTGAACCTGCGGGTCGTGCTCGCCGACGAGAGCCCGGGCTCCGGCTCATACGCTGGGCTGGCGAGAATCCGGACCGGGGTGGGAACGGACCAGCTGAGCGCAACGCTCGTTGCGGCCGCAGAACTCTCCGACACCTTTTTCGACGGACGGGGCCTCCGGCTCTGGGCGGTGGGGTTGAAGGCGGATCTCACGGAGAGGCTCCGGCCAGCCCTCGTGGCTCTAGTGGGCTCGGCCGCGTTTCTTCTGCTGATTCTCACGGCGAACCTGGCGACCCTTTTGCTCAGCCGCCTCGCAACGAGAGAGCGCGAGTTGGGGATCCGCTCGGCTCTGGGTGCTGGCAGGGGCCGGGTCACCTCCAGCGTCTTGAGCGAGATTTCGGTAGTCGCCTTGCTCGGCGCAGGCGTCGGAGTGCTCCTGACCTTTGCCGGTACCGACCTGATCTTGTGGTTCGCTCCGGACAACCTTCCAAGACTGGCCGAAGTGGGCGTGGACGGGAGGCTGGCAGCCGTAACTCTGCTCGCTACGTTCGTAGTCGCGTCGATGACCGGTTTGGCTCCTGTGGTCCAGGCCCTCGCGGCATACGTCCCGGAGAGGCGTGCCACTCTGATCGATCCGCTGGAGGCTCTTCGCCCGGAGTGAACGAGCGCCCGGGATCGATCTTGACGGTCCTTTGAACTACGGGTAGCGTCTCCGACCCGCGGCAGACCGGACTCATTGAGCCCCGGTTAACCCGGATCGGGCTTCGAGAGATTCCACAGGAGACACATCATGACACGCATTTCAGCACTGCTCATCATAGGGCTCGTCGCGGCGGCTTCACTCGCGAGTCAAGCAGAGGCCCAAAGGCGATACGTCCGCTATGAGCAGGGCGGCACCGTGTCATGGGGCGAGTTGGACGGTTCCACGATCCACCAGCTTTCCGACGCACCGTACCTCCGAGGCACGCGCACGGGACGGACGGCATCCCAGTCGGCCGTAACGATGAAAGCACCCGTCGATCCCAACCTCGTTTTCATGACCGCCTTCAACTTCCGCAGCCACATCACCGGAGAGCCGGCCGAATACCCGGGACTGTTCATGGTCCCGTCCACCTCGATCATCGGTCCCGACGAAGCGATCGTGCGGCCCTCCGACTCCGACAACCTTCACTACGAGGCCGAGATGGTCGCGGTCATCGGGCGGCGCGCGGACAACGTTCCCGTGGAGCGTGCCCACGAGTACGTCTTCGGCGTGACGGCCGGCAACGACGTGAGTGAACGAGACTGGCAGAGTGCCGACATTCAATGGACCCGGGCGAAGGGGAGCAAGAGCTTCAACGCCGTTGGCCCGGTCCTGGTCGAAGGCCTGGACTACACGGATCGCATGATCGTGGGCCGGCTCAACGGCGAGGAGCGCCAAAGGCAAACCAGCGCCGACATGGTCTTTGACGTGAACTACATGGTGAGCTACGTGTCGAGGTACTTCGTGCTCGAGCCGGGCGACCTCATCTGGTCCGGCACGATGGGCAACACGCAGGCCATGGAGCCCGGCGACGTGTACGAAGTCGAGATCGAGGGGGTGGGTGTCCTACGGAATCGGGTCGTCCAGGGCCGGTAGCTCACGCGCTCCCGGTGCCTCACGGAGCCGACGCCGGCGGCAGCCCCCCAGGGGCGCCGCCGGCTTTTTCGCAAGGAAGCCAGCCCGGATTCGGAGTTCGCTTCTAGGTAATCACCTGTCGCTGTCTCCACCGATCACAGGGTTCAGACCCCGTTCTTGAAGCGTACGGTTGAAGTCCGCCAACTCCGAACGGGTGAACTCGTCGAGGTCCGAGCGCGCATCGATGATGATGGCCCGCAAGAGCGCCTGAACTTCGGCGTCTTGATCGGTCGGTGGAAAGTCACCCACGCTGGTCACCTGACCCAGGTGACCCAATTTTTCGACGGCCTTGCCCGGATAACGCACCATATCCTGCCCGGTTCCCGTCCCCTGAAGCTGCATCAGCTCCTCTTCGATTTCGATCAGAGACGTGTTCAACGCATCCGCAGTCTCGATCAGGTCGCCGGCCTCACCCTGGTCCTGCAATACGGCCTGGAGGTCCTGGAGTTGCCTGCGAAACCACTCGATGCGGTTCACGGCGTCGGCCGCGTCTGCGTGGTCCCGCTGGATCTCCTCCATGAGCGCCTGTTGCGCACGAATGTCACTCATGTCGCCGGTAGAATTCGGGTCTTTGAGAACCCGAAGCTCTCGTGAGAACTCCTCTCCGTTCACCTCCAACGTCACCGTATACGTGCCGGGAGGTTGCCTCACGGACATGCCGTTTTGCTCGCGCACGCGTTCGGGTCCATAGTCGACCCAGTCCGCATACAGCGGCGTGACCCGACGACGGATCGATGTGCTGCGCTCCCCCTGGAAATTCCAGAAAACGCGATTTATGCCTTGATCGGACGTGCCCTCCAAGGTCCGCACCACCTCCCCACTCGCATCTGAAATACGTACGCTCACGTCGCTGCCGGTCATTGCCTCACCCAGCCAGTAGTTGATATAGGCAGCGTTTTGGGGGTTCTCGCCAACGGTGAGATCGTTGGGCATCGTTGCGGGCCCCGTTCGCGAATTGAAGCGATAAGCGTCTCGAGGCTGGAACAGATGGGCGGACGACGCGCGCACTTCGTCCGTCAGCTGCTGAAGCGGTGTCAGATCATCCATGATCCAGAAACCACGCCCGTAGGTCCCGATCACCAGGTCGTTGAAGTGCTCCTGAACCACCACCCCGTACATCGGCGCCGGCGGCAGATTGTTGATCAGAGGCTGCCAGTCGTCGCCGTCGTTGAACGAGACGTACAGCCGGTTCTCGGTTCCCAGGTATAGGAGCCCGGGCCGGACCGGATCTTCGGAGATATCCCGGGTGAAGCTGAGGATGTGGTCCTCGATGCCATCGATGATTTTCGTCCAACTCTCACCGTAGTTCTCCGTCCGGTAGACATGAGGCCGGAAGTCGCCGACCTGATGCCCCTCGGCGACGAGGTAGGCCTTGCCAGCGTCCCACTTCGAGGCGTCGATCCCACGAACCACGCCGTCGACGGGCCAATCCGGGAGGTTCCCGCTCACGTCCTGCCAGCTCCCGCCGTCGTCACGGCTCACGTGTACCTTTCCGTCGTTGGAGCCTGCCCAGAGGAGCCCCTGCTGGACCGGAGACTCGTCAAAGGCGTAGATCACGCAGCAATACTCCACACCCAGGTTGTCGGGTGTGAGTCCGCCGCTTACCCCCTGTCTGCTCTTGTCGTTCGTCGTGAGATCGGGGCTGATCTCGTCCCAGCTCTGACCCCCGTTGCGCGTCCGGTGCACATGCTGGCTCGTCACGTAGATCGTGTTGCCATCGTGCGACGAGACCAGAAGCGGAAACGTCCACTGGAATCGGTAGCGAAGGTTCTCGGCAGACCACCCGGTCGTGCCCTCGGGCCAAACCTCGACGTTCCTGAATTGGCGATTGCGCTCGTCGTGGCGCACCACGATCCCCCCTCCGGCACCGGCGCCCGAGGCGCTCGACCACACGATGTTGGGATCGTTCGGATCGGGAGTGGCGTAACCGCTCTCGCCGCCCCCGACCTGGTGCCAATCGCCGCGGGGGATCGATCCTCCACCGAATCCACCGTACAGGCTGTTACTCGGGCCCCGATACGACGGGCCATCCTGGCGGTTCCCCATCACGTTGTAGGGGATCGCGTTGTCGACCGTCACGTGATACATCTGCGCGATCGGAAGCTCAATGGTGTGATACGACTCGCCACGATTGACCGAAATGTGCACACCCTGGTCGTTGCCTACGATCATCCGGTCGCCGTTGTCCGGGTCCATCCACATGTCGTGGTTGTCACCACCCGGCCTCTGCCTTCCCTGGTGGTTCACATAGGTGATCCCTCCGTCCAGCGATCGCGCCAGGCCCGACGTCAGGAAGAAGACTTCGTCCGCATCATCCGGCGTGACCCGGCAGTTGTTGTAGTAGCCGGTGCGCCCGCCGAGGTCACGACTGTGGTTGATGAGCTCCCACTCCGACCCACCGTCATCGGAGCGCCAAAGCTCGCCGCTCTCCGTCGGTTGTCCTTTCCAAGGGACTCCGTCCCCCGTCTCGATGAGAGCGTAGACCCTCCTCGAGTCGGCCGCGGACATACAGACGTCGACTTTCCCCACCGGCAAAGTGGGCAGGCCATGGCCCTCGAGCTTGGTCCAGGTGTCTCCGCCGTCCCGTGACATGTAGATCCCCGAGCCCGGCCCCCCGCTCTCACGGCCCCAGACGTTGAACACCACCGTCCACAGTCCCGCAAAGAGGATACGCGGGTTGTTCGGGTCCATGATCACGCTCGACGCGCCCGTGTCCTCGTCCACGAACAGCACGTGCTCCCAAGTCTGTCCGCCGTCCTGGGTCCGGAATACGCCCCGCTCCGCTTGCGGCCCGTGCGCATGCCCCAACACGCCGATATACACAATGTCAGGGTTGGTGGGATGGATGACCACCCGGCTGACTCGTCCCGCCGCGTCGAGTCCCATGTGCTCCCAATTTTCGCCCCCGTCCGTGGACTTATAGACGCCGTCCCCAACCGTGACGTTCGAGCGAATGTGCGGCTCACCTGTACCGGCCCACACGACCTGTGGGTCGGAATGCGACACGGCCAATGCCCCGACCGAATGAACATCCTGATCATCGAAGACCGGGCGCCAGCTCACACCACCATCTTCGGTCTTCCACAGACCTCCCGCGGCGGCGCCCACGTAGTACGTGAGCGGATCGCCGACCACGCCGGACACCGAAGCAATGCGATTTCCAACCACCCCGATGTGCCGATAGGTCAACGCCGAGAGTTGCTCGGATGGAACCGCTTGCGCGGCGGAGGTGAGGGGAAGGACGATCGCGATAGTAGCCGTTAGGACCACCGCGCGTCTAAGCGTGGACCGGATCATGGTAGAGCTCCTGCAAATGTGAGACGAAGAAGCGCCACGTGGGCGCCAATCTGGTCGACAGACGGGATATGTGACCACCCGCAGCCGTCGTAACGGGGGCGGAGGCGAACAGATAAATGGGGGCTCCGTCCCCGCCGAGGCAAGGGGGGCGCCGGCCGGGGCTTCCCGGTGCTAGAAGATGGTCACCGGCATCGTCAGGAGCGCCGCATACAGATCGATAGCGTACCAGAGGTTCGCGATCCTCAGGTTCTCGTCCGGCGCGTGCTGGTTGTTGTCATGGTTCGCCACCGGCACGACGATCGCGGGCTTCCCTGCGACCTCCGTGAAGTGCCTCAACGGAAGGGTCCCTCCCATGCCGGGGGCGATCACGAGAGACCCGGGCCCGAAGGCACGGTCGGCCGCAGCGCTCGCGGCCGCCGTAATGCTCTGAGCGAATGGATTCGCCATGGACGTTCTCGACGCGGTCGAGCCGCCTCCGCCCGTGACCTTGGCGATCCGGGGATAACGCAGCCGGGTCTCCATGTCAGGATCCTCGTTCACGACGTGGAAACCCTGCCCCCGGATGTGGTCGATCACGAGTTCGCGCATGTGTGCCGGCTCATTCCCTTTCACGAGGCGGATGCCCAGCGCAGCTACGGCCGTGTTGGGAATCACGTTTCGCGCGAGCGCGCCGGTGTTGCCGCTCGTGATCCCTCGCACATTGAGCGCCGGCACCATCAGCCGCTCGGGGAGTGTCTCGGGCTCCACTTCGGTACGCACCAGACCGAGCTCCCGCTTGAGCTCCTCATCCCAGGCCGGCATACCCTCCAGTGCGGCACGCTCCTCGTCTCCGATGGGCTCTACGGTGTCGTACCATCCGTCCACGAGAACACGCCCCGAGTCGTCCTTCATGGAAGTGAGAAGCCGAGCGAGGATGTTACCAGTGTCTGGCGTCCAATTGCCGTAGTGTCCGGAATGGAGATTCCGTGTCGCCCCATATACCGTGACCTCCATTCCCATCGAACCACGCACGCCGAACACGATCTGAGGCCTGCCACTCGGGTGCGCAGGGCCGTCGAAGAAGAGCCAGATGTCGATGTCGTCGATACGGTCCTTCCAACGCTCCATGTACTCGCCCAGATGCCGGGACCCAGCCTCCTCTTCACCGTCCAGGAAGAAGATCAGGTTGGACGTCGGCGTGACTCCCGCCTCACGAAAGGAGCGGAGCACCGGCAGGATGGCGGCGATGGGCGCCTTGTCGTCTCCCGCCGAGCGCGCATAGATCCTCCACTCCGGATCGACCGCCTCTCCCTGCTCTGGAAACGCCCGCGGCTCTCCTCCCCCGTCCATCGCCGCGGTGTAAAGCGTCGGCTCGAAGGGGGGATGGGTCCAGTTGGCCGGATCCACCGCCTGTCCATCGTAGTGGACATAGATCCCGAGCGTTCGTGTGGCCCCGGGAACCATCAACTCGCCGTACACGATGGGTGGGGCACCTTCGATCTCGAGAAGTTCCGAGTCCACGCCCACGGCCCGGAGCTCATCTCGAACGTAGGCTGCGGCGCGACGAATATCCTCCGTGTCACGAGCGCGGTTCGGATAGGAGAGCAGCTCGGCGAAGTCCCGAACGATCGATACCTCGTTGGCCTCTCTGAACGCGCGGGCGACCTCAGGCCCGGACTGAGCCGAGAGCGTAAGAGGACCGAGGGAAATCGACGCCACTAAGACCATGAACCTGAATGGGAGAAGAAGATCTGTCATCGGTTCGCCCGAGTTGTGGGTGCAGGGAACACGAACTTTTGGAGGAGCCCGGGGGAATGCAAGCGCGGCACCCGCGTCCAGAGAGTCCGAATCGCCGTAAACACCTATCCGAAAACAATCCTTAATCTTAGAAAATTGTGATGCGTATCGGGCCATATCAGGGTTCCCAAGGAAAACCTGTATGGGCCCCTAACTCATTGT
>CAUZAE010000021.1:0-24644 GCA_963577685.1 Gemmatimonadales bacterium UBA6960
GGACGGTGGGTCGACCTCAGTTATGCCTATTCCGAGGAGACCATCTATTGGCCGGCGGCGGACGGATTCAGTCTGGACGAGGTCGCCTATGGGGAAACCGAGGGAGGGTACTTTTATAGTGCGTACAACGTGTCGACGGCAGAACACGGCGGCACTCATCTCGATGCGCCCATTCACTTCTCCCGAGGTGGCATGTCCACGGAGCAGATTCCGCTCGAGCGACTGATCGGTCCGGCCGCCGTAGTGGACGTATCGGATCACGTAACACCGGACTATCAAGTCTCCGTCGCGGATTTGGAGCGCTGGGAAGTAGCGCACGGCCCAATTCCCGAGGGTGCGATTCTGCTCATCCGGACTGGTTGGGGGGACCGGTGGCCTGATCGACTCCGATATCTAGGGACGGAGCGCACGGGGGCCGAAGCAGTTGCCGATCTCCACTTTCCCGGGATTCATCCGGATGCGGCGCGTTGGATCGTCGAGGAGCGTGCCGTCGCCGCGGTGGGGATCGACACGCCAAGCATCGACTTCGGACAGACCTCCGGATTCGAGACCCATGTCATCATCTATGGCGAGAACATTCCAGGATTCGAGAACGTGGCGAACTTGGAGGCACTTCCGGAGACCGGCGCCTTCGTCGTGGCCTTGCCCATGAAGATCGCCGGCGGGAGTGGCGGGCCGGTGCGGATCGTCTCTTTCCTACCCTTCGAGCCTGGGGGGCCCTGATCGTGATTTCACCGGGAAAGGGTCTCTCACGCGTCCGGGTCTCGAAGCTCGTCGATGGACGAATGATCGATCGCAAGGACGTCGTGGCGGTGGAGGAGCCTCTCGAGATCCGCGTCGAGTTCACCCGAAACGGGGCGTGGGAGACGACCGCGGTCTCGGTCACCATGCGTACGCCTGGCGACGACTTCGAGCTGACGGCGGGATTCCTGTTTGGTGAAGGACTCGTGCGAGACCGCGAAGATATTGCTGAGATTAGCTACTGCCAGGATGACGAGAAGCAAAACTACAACATCGTCGTCGTGAAGCTCCGTCCTGGGACCTTCTTCGATGTCGACGCCCTCTCGAGGAATTTCTATGTGAGCTCGAGTTGTGGCGTATGTGGGAAGGGGTCGTTGGAGGCGGTGGAGGTCCGAGGGTGTCAGCCTCTCCCGGACGAGGGGTTACGACTCGATCCCGAGCTCCTCACCACGCTCCCGGAGATACTCCGATCGGGGCAGGGGCTCTTCGACCGCACGGGTGGCATTCACGCCGCAGGGCGGTTCGACGAGACGGGCAAGCTGATCTCTGTGCGCGAGGACGTAGGCCGCCACAACGCCGTGGACAAGGTTGTGGGTCAAGCGTTTCTCGCGGGTGAAGTCGCGCTGACAAGGACGATCCTCGTGGTGTCGGGTCGGACTTCCTTCGAGATTCTGCAGAAGGCGCTGGCGGCCGGAGTCCCGGTAGTGGCAGCGGTGGGCGCTCCTTCGAGTCTGGCGGTAGATCTCGCGACGACCTTCAACATCACCCTTCTCGGCTTCACACGGTCGGATGGTTTCAACGTGTACGCGGGACCTAGGCGGATCTTGGGGTGAGCCACCGGAAAGAAAAGTTCTTTGGCGTAGTCCTCGCAGGTGGACGCAGCCGCCGCTTCGGGCGACCCAAGGTGCTTGCCCAAGTCGGTGACAGGTCGCTCGGCTCATGGAGCGTGCGGGCGCTGGAAGGTGCCGGTTTGTCGGTGGGCGTCGTGTCGGCCGAAGAGGGCGTGGAGGAGGCCCTCGGCGTCCCGTCGCGGCCTGATCTTCAGCCAGGGTTGGGACCATTGGGAGGGCTTTGGACGGCCCTCGATTGGGCCAGGGAGAGAGGTGACGACGGTGTGTTCCTCCTGGCGTGTGACATGCCTTTGGTAACGGACGGGGTAGTGCGGCTGTTGTTGGATCGACCCGACGGTGCTTCAGCCGTCGTACCGTTCGGACCGGACGGATTAGAACCCTTGTGTGCTCTCTACAGGCTTTCCTGTGTCGCGGCCGTGGAGAAACGGGCGACGTCGGGAGACTTGTCCCTACATGGGTTGCTCCACGGCGTGAACGCGGCGCTCGTGGACAGGGGTCTTCTCGCCGGAATCGTGGATCCGAACACCTGCTTCTTGAACGTGAACACGATTGCCGACGTAACCAGAGTCGAAAAAATCCTCTCCGCCCTTACAGAGACAGAGTCATGACCGGGCCTCGTGGAAATCAGACTGGTGGTCCACCCGTCGTGAGTGTCATCGGCCTAAAAGACAGTGGCAAGACCTCTGTGGCTGTGGGTTTGATCTCCGCGCTGGAGCGACGCGGACGGCACGTGATGGCAATCAAGCACGGGCATCGCTTCGAGATCGATACGCCCGGTACGGACTCGTGGCGCCTTCGTCACGAGGGCGGTGCTCATCGCGTCGTCCTTGCCGGGCCGGAGGATATGGTCGTGATGGGTGGATGGGGGGGGGAGGGTGAGCTGCCCCTCGACGAGTTGGTTCATCGGTTCGTCTCCGATGCGGACATCGTGGTGGTCGAGGGATACAAGAACGCGGATGTTCCGAAGATCGAGGTGCATCGGCCTGCAGCCCATGCGAAGCCCATCTACCGACCCGACCTCCCGGGCGCGGAACGGTTTCTGGCTCTGGTCACCGATGCCCTCGAAATGCATTTACCGATCCCGCTGCTCGACCTGAATGCGCCTGATCTCTCGGATCGGCTCGCCGACCTCGTCGAGAGCAGCCTCCTGTCGTAGCTTCGGGCATGAAATCCACCACGGCTCCCCGCGTTGGACGGTCCGGGTGGATCGTTGCGCTCGGAGTATCTCTTCTTGCCCTCGTGTCTCTCGCTCTGATTCCAGTGTTTCTCGAGCGCCAGGAAGGTCGTCTCGAGCGGGAGATCGAGATCTTGGCGTTGGCGCGTCCAATACTTCCCGAGGTGGCTCTGGTCCACTCTCGCGAGATGATGCGCATCGAACAGTACGTGAACTCGGGCGATTCGAGCTTCATCACTTCCTATGAGAACGATTTGAGGCGGGAAGAGGAGCTTCTGAATGACCTGAGGCAAGTGATCCGAGTGATGCCTGCCAGTTACCGGAGCGACTTGCTCCAGCTCGAAGCACGCTCGAGCGATTGGAAGGTGCTCCACTCGCCCCTCATGGAGGCCGGTGTGTTCAGGATGGCTCCCCGTGACTTCCGAGAAAGTATGGAGGACGACCGAAATCGGTATGAGGCGCTGCAATCCGCCGTCCGTGACTTTGAGGACCGACTGATCCGTGATGCGGGGTCGGCGGCCTTTCGACTCGAGCGGCAACGGGCCTTGCAGTTCTGGATCACCGTCGGGGCGATCGGTCTGGCGGTCGCCGGAGCGATAGCAATGGGTATCGTTGGCGTCAGGCTGCAGGACCTCGCTAGGAGCGAGACCCAACGCCGTCTCGAGACCGTAGCCGCCCGGCGAGAAGTTCGAGCGATCTTACGGGGCACGGCGGACGGACTCATCGGCTTGGATCTCGATGGCTGTTGCACCTTCCTCAACGAGGCCGGGTCCCGCATGCTCGGCTACTCGCCAAGGGATCTTCAAGGAGAACGGGTGCACGGGCTCATCCATCACACGCGCCAGGATGGGAGTGAGCATCCTGAGAGCGAGTGCCCAGCGAGGCTCTCGGCGGGCTCCGGCGTGACCGTCCGCATCATGGACGAGATACTCTGGCGCAAAGACGGGACGTCCTTCCCCGTTCAGCTCATCGTGAGTCCGATGACGGATGGGTTGGAGGTTCGGGGTGTCGTGCTCACGTTCACCGATATGACCGAGATGCGAGCGGCCGAGGATGCGCTCCGGGAGGCGGTGCAGGCCAGGGACGAGGTGCTGGCCGTTGTGTCCCACGACCTGCGGAATCCGGTCGGAACCATCGCCGCTGCCGCCGAACTTCTGAGCGAGCCTGAGATCCCTGCGGAGCGGCAGGCCGAGAATCTCGACATCATCCAACGGTCGGCCGATCGCATCAACAGACTGATCCAAGATCTCCTGGATGTGGCCCAAATCGAGGCTGGACGTCTCTCGGTGCGCTCCGCCGCGCTTGATCTGTCGGAAGTGATCGAGGACGTCGTCTCTCAGGCCCGCTTGCAGGCCTCTTTCAAGAACATCCACGTGGCGTCCGAGGTCCCGGAATCTCTGCCATCGGTCGAAGCAGACCGTGACCGCGTCCTTCAGGTACTGGCCAACCTCATCGACAATGCACTCAAGTTTACTCCGGACGGTGGTTCGGTCACGGTCTCGGCTTCACGTGCCCTCGAGGGTGTATCGATCGCGGTGGCGGATACCGGTCCGGGGATCGCACCCGAACAACGGGATCATCTCTTTGATCGGTTTTGGAAGGGGCACCGCGTCAGCGGAGCTGGCCTGGGTTTGGCGATCGTAAAGGGGATCCTGCAGGCTCACGGAGCCGATATCCAAGTAGAGACGGAAGTCGGCAGTGGGAGCGTCTTCTCGTTTACTCTCCGTCTGGCGGATTGACGCCGAACGGTTGGCACGAGTTGCGGACGATCGAAGCGTAGTCGGCGACGAGCGCCAGCCTGACGGTGTCGCCACCCGTGTACGCCTGATTTGTCGGCAGATGCACCGTGAGCGAACGGTGGCCACCCGCTTCGGTGGGGACCTCCACCTCCGCCTCGATCGAGCTTCCTGTGTAGATCGTCGCCGTAATGGATCCTTCGAGCGAGCCGTGAGCTGCGGGCTCGAATCCCTCGGGCCGAACCGAGACCATCACAGGCGCACCATCGGGCAGACCCGATCGATCCACCCGGCAGAAGGACCCGAAGTCCGTGAGCACGCATCCATTTTCATTCTGAATCCTCCCCTGGAGTAGGTTGGTTCGGCCAACGAACGTGGCGACGAAGATCGATTCAGGGTGCTTATAGATGTTCGTGGGAGTTCCGATTTGCTCGATCTTCCCATGGTTCATCACGGCAATCCGATCCGATACCGCGAGGGCGTCTCGCTGGTCATGGCTGACGAGAACACATGTGATGCCAGCCGACCGTAGGCCCGCGACGACCTCATCTCGAACTTTGTCCCGGAGGTGAGCATCCAGATTGCTGAACGGCTCGTCCATGAGAACGACTACGGGCTCCGGGGCGACGGCTCTCGCAAGGGCCACCCGCTGCTGTTGTCCACCTGATAGCTCGTGGGGGTAGCGGTCGAAGTGGTGCGAGAGATGCAAAAGGTCGAGAACCTCCCTCGCCCGGGGCGCGCGCTCGGACTTCGGGTGTTGGTGCAGGCCAAACATGACGTTGTTCCCCACCGTGAGGTGGGGAAAGAGAGCGTAGTCCTGGAACAGCATCCCGACCCCGCGCTTTTCGGGCGGTGTCCAGGTGCCGTTGCCCGAAACCGGCTTGTGAAGGATTCTGACGGTGCCCTCGTCTGGCGCCTCAAATCCCGCGATGAGCCGCAACGTCGTCGTCTTCCCGCACCCACTTGGACCGAGGAGCGTCAGAATCTCCCCCTGCTGCACATCGAACGAGACACCGTCTAGCGCCTGAATGGGCCCCGGCCAGTAGCTCTTTCCCACATTTTCGAGTTCAATTATTGGCATGTACACGCCAGTGGTTGAGAATCGTTTTCAACTCGCGACTCGACGTTAGCAGATAAGTCGGAAAAATTCAAACTCGCTTGGTAGGCAGGCAGCGCGCTCAAGGCGCAGGGAGGGCGTGCTCAGGATGCCGGCAGGGCGTGTTCAGAAGCCAGAAGCCGGTAGTCGGCGACCTCGCGGTTCCGCCGCTCTCCGTCCCATCCGAGCAGATCCCCCATGATATCGGCGGCCGCTTCTGCCGCAGCGAGACCGAAGTTCTCGCTGAAAAGAAGGAGCGCCGCCCTGCGATTCATGAAGTCCGTGAGTGTGAGTGCCATCTCCTGCTCGACGGTGTGATATACCTCACCCCGCAAAGCCGGGATGTCGGGGTGAAGGAGCTCGAGCCAGGAGGCGTCTTCGGCGCCCAGGGCGATAAGGTGGTCCAGCTGTCTTCCATACAGCCACCTCAGCCGCTCGACGGTCGGTAGCGGCACGCCCAGGTCCACGAGATCCTGGCCACGTCTCTCCCGATACTCGTGCAAGGTGGGGGCCGCTTTTTTTGCCTTCCAGCTGCCGATCCTTAAGAATACGGTCTCACGTGGCTTTTCGATCACGATTCCCGGGGAGTTGCCCGTATGGTGGACCCTGCCGAGTTCCGGTTCCGGCACGCCGTCGACGTCCGCTTTCAGGACGTCGATCTCTACGGGCACGCACATCACTCCAAGGCCCTGATCTACTTCGAAGAGGCACGCTGGGCCTATTGGACCGATGTCGTGGGGACCGAGCAGCCGGAAAACGTGGCGTACGTGCTCTCTGAGGTAGGCGTGCGGTATCACGAACGTATCACCTATCCTTCGACGCTCGACGTGGGGGTCCGGGTCTCGCTCCTCGGAAGAAAGCACTTCGTCATGGAGTACGAGATAGGGTCCGCCGCCGGGGCGCTTCTCGCTTCGGGACGCACGGTTCAGGTCATGTTCGACTACAGTAAGGAGGGCTCCGTGCCCATCCCGTCCCGGGTTCGGCGCGCCATTGAAGAGTGGGATCTCCCCGAGCTGCTGTAACAAAACTGCTCGCGGAAGGTATTATTCACTGGAAATAAGTCGGCTTGGGCGGTTGACCGAACCCTCGCCAGGTGTAGTTTCTTGTGCTGTGTCTTGAAGTAGGCAAGAGGCACATGGGTCCGTGGGGCTTCGCTGGGGTCTCTGGAAGGGGCGCAAGGGAGTCCATATTTTGGAATCCGTCGAGGAGTTAGGGTGATGATTGAAAGCCGTCGTTTGAGTGTTTTTTCCGCCGCGTTGCTGTCAATGTCGTTGTTGGGTAGCGCTGCCCTCGACGCCCAGCAGACCGTAAGTAGCCGTTTTCGGGTTCTCATTCCCGACTTTCAGCCGCTAAATGACGAGGATGACGACTTCGGCAAGAAGTTGGCCGAAGAGCTGAGGGAACTGATTGATGAGTTGAATACGCACAGTGCGGTGAGTGAGGACGACATTGAGGATGAACTCGACCGCTTCGACCTGGACATGGACGACCTCAATTGCTTGTTGGCTCAGCAGCTCGCTTCACAGAGCAACTACGAAGTGGTCTTGTGTGCCCGATACTCCGGTTCGAAGGCAGCTTGGCACATTGAGCAAATCCGATTCGTAGACAGTGGGACCGGTGAGGCTTTCGACGTCGATCCCGTCATGTCGGCGGACAAGCAGGAAAAGGATGCGGCCGCGCAGATCGTAGAGCGTTTCAGCCTCTTCGTAGAGCAGACGCGCGCTGGGGTGTTCTGTGGCGACTATGCCCAGAGCCAGCAGTGGGAGAGCGCACTCACGAACTGCGATCGTGCTCTGGCACTGAATCCGAACTCAGAATCGAGCCGTTACACGAGGGCTAATGTCCTCCGGCAGACGGACCGCTTCGAGGACTCCCTCGCCGAGATCAAGAGGATCCTCACAATCAATCCGTTCCATGAAAACGCGCTTCTCCTCGGTGGTTTCTTGGCCGTCAATCTCGATGACCAGCTGTTGGCCAGAGAGTACTACGGGCAGTACCTACAGCTCGATCCGACCAACGCTGCGGTCCGCATGAAGGTGGCCTACGACCTCGCCCAAGAGGGCGATCCCCGCGGAGGCATGGAGATTATCCGTGAAGGTATTGCCGCCGATCCGGAGAACATCGACTTCTACGAGCAGTTCGGGAACTTCGCCTTTGCGGGTGCTGATCAGGCCCGGAGAGATGCCGACGCCGCTGGAGAGGAAGGCCTGACTCCCGATGTCAGATCGCTATACGAGGAGGCCATCGGAGCGTACGAGAAGGTTTTCGAGGCCAAGGGAGAGGAAACGATCGTATCGCAGCTCCGGAACGTGTCGGCGGCCTACCTGCAGCTTGGGAACGCCGAACAGGCGATCTCGTTCTCGGAGCGGGCGCTTCAGTATCACGACCAAGAAGCGAGCCTCTGGGCTATCTATGCCGAGGCATTGAAGGAGGCGGGACAGGTTCCCGAGGCGGTCGCGGCGCTGGCGTCCATCGAAGTGATCAATCCTGACTGGCCCAACCTGCACCTCCGCATGGGAGGCTGGCTGATCGAGTCGGGCGATATCGACGGGGCGGTTCCCGTGCTCCAGAAGGCTGTGGCGAACGGGTCGGCACCGGATCAGGCAGCCAACATGATCTTCAGCCGAGCGTATGCACAGAATATCCAGCCTGCGCAGAAGAACTACGTTCGCTTCATCGAACTGATCACGCTCGCGAAGGACTTCGATGTGAGCCAGCAGGCTCGGGAGACCTACGATTTCTGGCACGCGTTCAGTCTGTATAGCAGGGGAGTCACGCTTCAGGCCCCGGAGACGGTGGAGACGGCGAGGCGGTCGCTTCCGATGTTCCAGCAGGCGCTCGCGCTCTTCCGCGAGGGCAAGGGTTATGCCGATCGCACTCCCTCGATCACGTTCCAACAGTACATTGAGAATTGTGGCGTGTATATCGAGATTCAGGAGGCGCTCATCAAGCGAGGCTAAATAGCTTCGCCGGTGTCCGGCACCTGAAGAGAGCGCCGCGGGGTTCAACCCCCGCGGCGCTTTTTTTGTAGGTCGGTCGGTGGGTAGGTCGGGTGGGGAAGGGTGGGGGCTCCAAACCCCCGGAAGTTGATCCTCAAAACTTCCCGAATCAAAGAGGGCTGCGTACCCCGGCCCCGGGTGATAACTCGTTGGACTCGAGTTACTTAGTGCGCTTCGTAGCCATCACCGTATACCAAAGAAAAACCGAAAACTCGGAGACGCGAAAGCCCTTGACTGTCGTGCGAGTCACACTGTATACTGCCTTTCAGGCTCCACTCTGTACCACTATTACCCACAGAGCACCACAAACTTGACGAGCTTTCTGGGCAGGTACGAATACCAATTGGACCCGAAGGGGCGGGTAAGCCTTCCCTCCGCGTTCCGCCGAGAAGCGGATGGCGACGGGTTTGTGCTGCTGCAGTGGAAAGCGCCCGCCCTCACGCTCTTCCCGAAGACCTCGTGGGCGACCGCCCAGGAGCGCTTGTTGACCTTTCGGCGCAATCAGCCCGAGGCCTGGGGAGATGTGCTGGCCATTACGGCGAGCGCGGTGGAGGTCTCGCCTGACAAACAGGGTCGTATCCTCGTTCCTGCCTGGCTACAGGAGGCGGCCGGTCTGGAGGGGAGTGTCCTGCTCGTCGGAAACATCGACCGCGTGGAGTTGTGGCATCCCGCTCGGTTCGAGGAGGTCGTGAGTAAGGGAGCCGGCGAGTTCGAGAAGTTCTCCAATCAGATCTTCGGGTGAGCCATGTCAGTCCTCCTGCAACCCCCTGAGGAGTATATGACCGGGAGCGAGGAAGGCTCGCGGTTTCACGAGCCTGTACTCTCCGAGGAAGTCGTGCACTGGATGGCTCCGTCCGGCTCGGGCCTCTATCTGGATGGAACCGTGGGTGGAGGTGGGCACAGTGGTCTTCTCCTCGAGGCGTGCTCCACCTGCCGAGTCATTGCGGCGGACCGGGATCCGGAGGCCCTCGCGGTTGCCGAGTCCGCATTGGCGTTCGCTGGAGATCGCGTGCGATTCGTGCAGCGGCGCTTCGACGAGGTCCTGGACGAACTGGATGACGTGGAGGCGCTGGACGGCGCCTTACTCGACTTGGGCGTGAGCTCTCATCAACTCGATGCGGAGCACCGAGGGTTCAGCTTTCGGCCGGGCGTCGAGCTCGATATGCGGATGGGAGGGGTCGATGAAGGCGTTCCCGCCGCCGCCCAACTGTTGAACGAGGGGACAGCGGAGGAGCTGCATCGGATCCTCCGAGAGTATGGTGAGGTGCCCCGTGCCCGTCGTTTGGTTCGGGAGATCGTGCATCGGAGGTCCCGGGACCCCTTCCGAACGAGTGACGACCTGGTTGCCGTGCTCTACCGGACGTTGGGGCGTGCGCCGGCCGCGAAGGAGAAGGCTCGGGTCTTTCAAGCTCTACGCATCGCCGTGAACTCCGAGCTAGAGGCGCTGGACCGTGTTCTCCCTGCGATCCGAGACGCCATGGCCCCTGGCGCTCCCTTTCTCGTCATCGCCTATCATTCGCTAGAGGATCGACAGGTGAAGAACGCCTTCCGAGAGTGGAGCCGTTCCTGCGTTTGTCCTCCCCGAATGCCGCTTTGTCGGTGTCGTGGCACACCCCTCGGCAGTGTCCTCACACGAAGCCCGATCCGTCCGACCGAGAACGAAGTGGACCGGAACCCTCGTGCCCGTAGCGCCCGCCTCCGTGTGTGGAGGAAGTCGTGAGGCGTCGGCGTCAGGTGCGGAGATGGGCGGCCGCGACCCTGTTTGCACTGGGATTCGCGGGACTACTCGTGTCGTTGAGCTTCGTGACGTGGCGACAAAGCCGGGCCTTCGAAGCGCTCGCGAATCTGGACCACGTCCAGCGTGAGATGGCTCTCGCCGAGGCGGACCAAGTGGAACTCCAGCGCCGGATCCAACAGTTGGCGAGCCGCGCACGTATCTCTGGGGTCGCGCGTGACCGCCTTGGCATGCACGTGCCTGAGGCGTCTGAGATTGTCCTCATCGCCGGAGGAGGGCCGTGAGGCGGCGACGGAAGGACTGGCAGTCGACGGTTACGCTGCGCCGCAGGATGCTGGTGACGGTATGGCTGTTGGCGGGATGTGTCATCGTGGGCCGGGCGGCTCAGATCCAGGTGGCTCAGCATGCCATCTGGCGACTTCAGGCAGATCGGCAGCACCGCACCAGTGTGGCGCTCTCCGCGCCGAGGGGCGCAGTTCTAGACCGCTCGGGTGTAGAGTTGGCTTCGAGCCGTGAGGTCTTTCGTGTGAGTGTGGCGCCCAAGGAAATTCGGGACGTGGAAGCGGTGTCTCGCCTCCTCACCGATGCTCTTGGACTGGATGAGAAGGTCGTGAGGGACATCACGACGTCGGCGAGGGCATGGAGAGTTCTTCCGGGGACGTACCCTCCCTCCGTTCGGGACGCTCTGCTCGACGTGGGGGGGGTCTATCTCGAGCGGGAGTATCTTCGGTTTCACCCACAGGGTGAGCTTGCCGGGGGACTCCTAGGGATCGTCCGGGACGGTGAGGCCTACGGTGGCATCGAACAGGCGTTCGACGCGTCGCTGCGGGGAGCCGTGGGGCAGGCCGTATTGGCGAGGGACGCAACGGGTCGCCCGATCCCAGGAAAAAAGGTCGTGGTCGATGAGCCGCGCCCGGGCAGCCAGGTCATTCTAACGCTGGACGTCGATCTGCAAGAAATCGGAAGTCAGGTGTTGGCCAAGTCGGTTCGGGAAACCGAGGCGCTCGGCGGCGACCTTCTGATCACCGATCCTCGGAGTGGCGACATCCTCGCCATGGTGTCGATCCGCGACGGGTCCCTGAACGCCCTCTCGGCGATCAACACCCCGTATGAACCTGGCTCCACCCTCAAGCCTCTTACCGTCGCCGGGCTGTTGCAGTATGG
Organism: Gemmatimonadales bacterium UBA6960; assembly: GCA_963577685.1. Lineage (GTDB taxonomy): Bacteria > Gemmatimonadota > Gemmatimonadetes > Longimicrobiales > Gaopeijiaceae > UBA822. The sequence continues at coordinate 11,497 of CAUZAE010000021.1, forward strand.
GCTCGCTTCCCTCGACGACAGTGTCGACACGGAGTCCGGCTCTTGGACCGTGGGCGGCCGGACGATCCGAGACGTGAGTCCCGAGGGTGGGGTCATGACCCTGGCTCACGCCCTCGAGGTTTCGTCGAACGTAGGCGTTGCCAAAGCCGCGCAAGCGATGGGACCTGCCATTCAGTACCAGAATCTCCGTGACTTCGGCCTCGGAGCCCCGACGGGAGTCGGACTGCAGGGAGAGGGAAGCGGCACGCTCCGGCGCCCCGAGGAGTGGAGTGGCCAGTCGTCCGTCTCACTCGCCATCGGATACGAAGTCTCGGTTACGCCGATTCAGATGGCCATAGCCTACGGAGCCTTGGCCAACGGTGGACGCCTCATGGAGCCTCGTCTCGTGAAGGAAATCCGCGACTCTGAGGGTCGCACCATCGCCCGGTTTCAACCTCGAGTCGTGCGCCAGGTGGTATCGTCGACCGTGACCCGACAGATCTCCGACGTGCTCGTCAACGCTGTCGAGGGAGGCACCGGCACTCGCGCCCGCCTGGGCACCTTCACGGTGGCCGGAAAGAGCGGTACGGCGCGAGCATGGTCGGACGGCGGCTACCAAGAGGGTCAGTATTTCTCCTCGTTCGTGGGTTACTTCCCCGCCTCGGATCCGCAACTCCTCGTCTTGGTCAAGCTGGATCGGCCCAAGGGAGCCTACTACGGCGGAGCGATCGCCGCTCCGGTCACCAGGGCGACGATGGAGGCCATCCTAGCCGCGCAGCAGACACCTCTGGATCGCCGTGCCCTGGCCCGAGTAGCACGGGCTCAAGAACTCGATGCCCCTGCGCCTGTCCGGCCGTCCAGTACGGTGTCGAGCACTCGTTTCGCGGCTCTGTACAGTGACGGGAGGTCCCCGAATACGCCTCCGCGGAGGGTCACCCGGTTCGGTGGTGCAGGCGTTGTCCACGTGACGATTCCGGACGTCCGTGGATTGTCCGCACGGGCGGCGGTTCGAAGAATGCACGGGTTGGGTCTACGCGTCCGCTGGGACGGTTCGGGTCCGGTCACCCGCTCGGTCCCCAAGGCCGGCTCGACGTTGATCCTGGGAGATACTGTGCGCCTGGCGTCCACGGAGTGGTCACGTGATGACTAGGCCCTCGCTTTCCCTGGGCTCCATCACCGAGGCCCTCGGGGCTTCGGACCTGGTCGAGGAAGTGCACGGGTGGGATGACGTCGAGATTTCCGGTGTGTCCCAGGACTCGCGGACCGTCGAGCCGGGAGACCTCTTCCTGGCTTGGTGTGGGGCGGAGTGGGACGCACACGATTTCGTCGCGTCTGCCGCGGCGGCTGGGGCAGCGGCTGTGGTCGTGGAGCGCCACGTCTCTGATGTCGCGCTTCCGCAGGTCCGTGTATCCGACGGGCGCCGCGCCGCAGCCTTGGCGGCGGACACCGTGTTCGGGTCGCCGTGGCGCGACCTGTTCACCGTCGGCGTCACGGGCACGAACGGCAAGACGACGACGGCGTTGATGACCCGCCATCTCTTGAACGCTGAAGGGTCGGCGGTGGCGCTCGGGACCCTCGGGCTCGTGGAGCCCAGCGGGAACGTGCGGGAGGGTACCGAGGGCCTCACGACGCCCGGGCCTGTGAGCATGTCACGGTGGCTCCACGATCTCGCGAGCGAAGGCGTCACGTCGGTCGTGCTGGAGGCGTCGTCCCACGCACTCGACCAGAAGAGACTCGACGGCGTGCAGATCGACGTAGCCGTTTTCACGAACCTCACGCGGGACCATTTGGACTACCACGGAGACATGACGAGTTATCTCGAGGCCAAATCTCATCTCTTGAACCTGCTCAAGGACGAGGGCCTCGTGGTGGTCAACGCGGGGGACGCCCACTGGACGTCCCTGCCGATCGAGGGGCGCCAGTCCATGACCTATGGCGTGGATGTGCCGGCGGACCTGAGGGCGGAAGCCATCGAGACCCGGGCTCACGGCACGAAGTGTCGCCTCGCGACGGAGTTCGAGGATGCCGACCTCGAGTTACCACTCTTGGGTCGCTTCAATGTCGAGAACGCCTTGGCCGCGGCGAGCGTGGGCAGGGCAAGCGGGATGTCGTTGGAGAAGATCGCTCGCCGGTTGGCCTCGGTTCCACAAGTTCCGGGGCGTCTCGAAATCGTGGTGAGTGAGCCGTTCTCGGTCCTCATCGACTTCGCTCATACGCCTGACGCCTTGAGGCGGGTGCTCTCCATGCTCCGCTCGGTCGTATCCGGGCGACTGATCGTGCTGTTCGGCGCAGGTGGCGATCGAGACCCGGTCAAGAGAGCCGAGATGGGTGCGGAGGTGGCGCGGGCCGCCGACGTCGCCGTGGTCACGTCCGACAACCCGAGGACCGAAGATCCCGATACCATTATCGACGGCATCGTGATGGGAATGACTGGATTTTCCTACGAGCGTGTCACCGACCGCCGTGAGGCCATTCGACACGCCCTTTCCCAGGCGGAGCCCGGGGATCTCGTGCTTCTGGCCGGTAAGGGCCACGAGGTCTACCAGGTGATCGGCACGGAGCGCCACCCCTTCGATGAACGACAGGTCGTGCGAGACAGCCTCGCGGCATTGGGGGTCTCTCCGTGATGCAACGCTTCGTGTGGACCGACGATCAGGTCAGGACGGCGCTCGAGCTAGCTCCCGCTGAGGTCGACACCGTGCCGTTTCGGCGCGTGACCACGGACAGCCGAAGCGCGCAGCAGGGGGATCTGTTCGTCGCGTTGCAGGGAGACAAGTTCGACGGACACGACTATGTGGCGGACGCCCTTCGGCGGGGGGCTCGGGGCGCTGTGGTTTCTCGCAGTGTGCAGGTAGATGACGAGACCCGCGTCTACGAAGTCCGGGACACGCTCGAGGCGCTCGGCCATTTGGCGGGATATCGTCGCTCCCATCTGGACGCTGCGGTCGTTGGGATCACCGGGTCTTCGGGCAAGACGGGGACGAAGGACCTCACGCGGGCCGCCCTCGAGGGGACGCACCGACTCCACGCCACGGCGGGGAATCGAAACAACCGAATCGGCTTGCCGCTGACTCTCCTTGAGGTCCCGGACGACGCGGACGTGGTCGTCCTCGAGATGGGTACCAACGAGCCTGGAGAGATTCAGGCGCTGACCGAGATCGCCGATCCCCGGATTGGTGTCGTCACGACGGTCTCGGAGACGCATATCGAGAAGCTCGGGTCTCTCGACGGAGTGCTCCGCGAGAAGCTCGACCTCCTGAGTGGGCTCGGGTCGGATGGTGTTGCCGTGGTGGGTGACGAGCCGGTGATCTTGCCCGAAGCGGCCCTTCGTCTACGTCCCGACACACTCGTGACCGGGTTGAGCGAGCGTGCTCACCAGGAATTCCGACCCGGCCAACCCACTATGGACCGGGGGGGGTGTTGGCGATTTCTGTGGCGCGGTGAATCCGTTCACCTTCTGATCCCCGGTCTGCACTCCTTACGGAACGCTCTTCTTGCCCTGACGGTGGCCGAACTCCTGGAAGTCCCCGCAGCCGAGGCCGCGCAAAGGGTGAGTCGGGTGAAGGCTGGCGAGTTACGCGGAGAAATTCTACACGTAGGTGGCCTGACGCTGATTCTCGACTGCTACAACGCGAATCCCCAAAGCATGCACGCCGCCTTGGAGCTGTTGGAAGCGATCGAGCCGGGCCGGCCGAAGGTGGCGTTCCTCGGCACGATGCTCGAGTTGGGTGTGCGCACGGACGACCTCCACACGGCTCTGCTCGCCGACGCCCGAGCCATGAAGGTGGATGTGGTCGTCGCCACAGGAGCCTTTGCGGCGGTCGCGAACACCAGGGAGCCGGTGGGTGAAGAACGGAGCCTCGTGGCAGTCTCCGATCCTTTGGACGCGTACCGAGCACTTCTCCCTCGACTGGCGGGGGACGAGGTCATTCTCCTGAAGGCGTCTCGCGGAGTCGTCTTGGAGCAGGTAATCCCCCTCTTCGAGCACGACTTCGGGGGGGATGAGGCCGGCCCAAGGGAGGGGAGAAGCTGATGCTGTACCACCTGCTTCCGGACCTCGCCGACGTCCATATCGTCTTCAACCTCTTCCGCTTCATCACGTTCAGGGCGGCAGGGGCTTTGGTGACGTCCCTCGCATTGGCGTTCGTGCTGGGGCCGCTGACCATCAGGTTCCTCAAGCGCTTTCGGGTCGGGCAGGTGGTCCGCTCAGACGGGCCGGCGACGCATCTGTCCAAGGCGGGGACGCCCACTATGGGGGGCGTCTTGATCGTCATGTCGGCAGGCTTGTCCACGCTCTTGTGGGCAGAGTTGACCAACTGGTACACGATCTTGGCCCTGGGGACGCTCTTCGCGATGGCGGCGATCGGCTTCATGGACGACTATCTGAAAGTAGTGCAGGGCCGGACAGCGGGCCTCGTGGCTCGCTACAAGATGTTGGGCCAATGGACGTTTGGGCTCGGCCTGGGGCTGTTTCTCCTGCTCCGCCCGATTTCGCCCATGGAAGCCAATCGCACGATGCTGCCCTTCTTCTCTGATCTGTCGCTGCTCTTCGATCCCTGGGTGTACGTGATCTTCGTCGGGTTCATCGTCTCGGGGAGTTCGAACGCGGTGAACATCACTGACGGACTCGATGGCCTGGCCGCCGGCTTGACCGCGATCGCGGCGACCACCTTCGGCATCTTCGCCTATCTCCTGGGCCGTGTGGATAGCTCCGCCTATCTGGGGCTCTTCTACCTCCCTGGGGCGGGAGAGCTGACCGTCCTTGCACTCGGCCTAGCCGGGGGGTGCCTCGGATTCTTGTGGTTCAATACCCATCCCGCAGAGGTCTTCATGGGGGATACGGGATCGCTGGCGCTGGGTGGCGCTATCGGGGCCATGGCGATCCTCCTCAAGGCGGAATTTCTGCTGGCGATCGTGGGAGGTGTGTTCGTCGTGGAGATGCTCTCGGTGATTCTCCAGGTGGGCTACTTCCGCTACTCCAGGTCGAAGTACGGCTCCGGGAGACGGCTCTTCAGGATGGCGCCCATCCATCACCACTTCGAGCAGTTGGGGTGGCCTGAGAGCAAGGTAGTCGTGCGGTTTTGGATCATGGGCATCCTGTGCTCGATGGTCGCGTTCAGCGCCCTCAAGATCCGGTGAGGAAAGAGCAACGTGAAGACGTTGGAGGGCAAGAAAATTGCCGTCGTAGGTTTGGCCGCGTCCGGACGGGCGGCGGCCAGGTTGGCACTCGAAAGAGGAGGTGAGGTTCATGTCTCGGATTTGCGCACTGACCCCGCAGCTCATGCTGGTGGAGCCGAGCTCCGAAGGCTCGGCGCCGACGTCGATCTCGGCGAGCACCCATTTGCGCGTATCGCTGCCGCCGAGACCGTGGTGGTTAGCCCCGGGATCCCACCGGATGCTCCGGTGCTCCGAGAGCTCTCGAGAAGAGACATACGATGGGTCTCCGAGCCTGAATTCGCCTTTCGGTTCTTCGATGGTCCACTGATCGCAGTGACCGGGACGAACGGAAAGACGACCACGGCGGCACTCGTCGCACACCTGCTCGAAGAGGACGGGCAGGATGTCGCACTGGGTGGGAATATCGGCGAGGCCATCGGGCCTCCGGCCTCCGAGCTCGCTCTCAGAAAAGAGGGTCCAGACTGGTACGTGGTCGAAATGAGCTCGTTCCAGTTGGCCGGCATCGATGCTTTTCGGCCGGACATCGGGGTCATGACGAACCTCGCCCCTGATCACCTCGACTGGTACAGCTCCGTTGAGTCCTACTACGCAGACAAGGCCAAGCTCTTTGGCAACGCGACCGCCGACAGTCGGTGGGTGCTGAACGGCGACGATGCGGCGGTCGAGGCGTTGGCCGAGGGCGTCCCCGGCTCGCACTTCTATTTCACGAGAGCGCGCGATGGACGACCGGGTTCGTTTGTCGATGAGGGCACACTGACATTGGACGTGTCCGGTACCGAGGAGCCCCTGGTTCCGGTGGATGCTCTCCGGCTCCTGGGGGCCCACAACGTGGAGAACTCTCTGGCGGCGGCCGTAACGGCCCGCCTGGCCGGAGCCGCCGTGGAGTCCGTTCGGAGGGGACTGACTACGGCCCGATCGCTTCCGCACCGCACGGAGCATGTGGGCGATGCGGGGGGTGTCCAATGGATCAACGATTCGAAGGCCACCAACGTTGCCGCGGCTTGCACAGCGATCTCCAGCTTCCCGGGCGAAACCCTGATCGTTCTGCTCGGAGGGAAAGACAAGGGAGAAGACTTCTCTCCGTTGATTGGGCCACTCGCACGGGCGGGCGCCAGCGTCGTGGCTTTCGGCGAGGCGGGTCCGCGAATCGTCGGTACGTTGGAGGATCACGTGCCGGTGGAGCTCGTGGCGGGTGATTTCGAGAGTATCGTACGTACTGCGAGCGAGCGAGCTGGCCCGCCCGGAACCGTCCTCCTGTCCCCCGCCTGTTCGAGCTTCGACATGTTTGCCAGCTACGAGGAACGTGGAGGGCGCTTTAGTGAGATCGCACGCGTCGTGCAGAAGGAGGAGGGCAGCTGATGCCTCGGCGCGTCGATCTCGCACCGTCGGGGCCCTTGGCCCTGCCCATCACGGGCATAGGGAAGGGGTGGGAGCCCGCGGCCCTCATGACGCTCACCCTGGTCCTGCTCTCCCTGGGCCTGGTGACCCTCTATTCGGCCAGCGCCTTCTTCGCCCAGAGGCAGGCTCTTCCAGACTATTACTACGTCGTGCGTCAGGCGACCGGTGCGGCCCTCGGACTCATTGTCCTGGGGCTATGTGCCTGGATGCGTCATGACGTATGGAGGCGTTTGGCCTGGCCGATGCTCGCGGTCGTGTGGATTCTCCTCCTGCTCCTGATTTCGCCCGATACAGAGGCCATAGCCCCGACGGTGAACGGTGCACGACGATGGATTCGTGTGGGCCGTGTGGGCGTGACCCTGCAGCCGTCCGAGCTGGCGAAGGTGGCCATCGTAGTGTGGACGGCAGCCCTCGCGGTCAAAAAACAAGAGCACTTCACGAGCTTACGGCGAGGTCTCGTCCCGTTCCTGGTCGTCTGGGCTGCGGTCGTGATTCCGATCGCCGTCGAGCCGGACCTGTCGACGGCCGTGCTGGTGGGGCTGCTCGGCTGCGCTGTCGTATTCGCGGCCGGGGGTCGCATAGCTCATTTCGTGCTTCTGGGCCTTCTCGCTGCCCCCATTCTTTATCGCCAACTGGGCGTCTCCTTTCGGGCCCAGCGGGTGATGGCGTTCCTCGACCCTTCGGCGGATCTGGGGGGAGCTGGTTTCCAGGTCCATCAGTCCCTGGTGGCACTCGGTTCTGGTGGGGTGGCCGGCGTGGGATTCGGACAAGGGCGTCAGAAGCTCGGTTTTCTTCCCGAGGCACATACCGACTTCATCTTCGCGATGATCGGTGAAGAGTGGGGATTGGTCGGTGTTTCGGCCATCGTACTTCTATACATGCTTCTGGTCCTGATCGGTTTCCGCGTGGCTGCGAGGGCGCCCGATCTTTTCGGAAAGCTCCTAGCTGTCGGCATCGCGAGTATGATCGCCATGCAGGCCATTCTGCACATGTCGGTCGGACTCGGTCTGGTGCCGCCGACCGGCCTTCCCCTGCCGCTCATCTCGTACGGGCGCTCCAATCTGCTTGTCACCATGGCCTCGCTAGGCATTCTGATAAGCATCGCCGGAGCCAGTGGGCGGCCTCCGCCCACCGGGAGGAGGGCCCGTGCATGACGGCCCGGTCGTCTTGTTCGCGGGTGGTGGAACGGGTGGACACCTCTATCCGGCTCTCGCCCTCGCCGAAGAGCTGGAGCGCCGGCGCCCCGATGTCCGAGCGTTCTTCGTCGGTGCCCAGGGCGGCCTGGAAGCCCAAGTCCTTCCGGAGCGAGGCGTCGACCACGAGTTGCTCCCCGTGCGTGGCCTGCGGCGCGGACAGCTGTGGTCCAATCTGGGCGTCCCGGCCGCGCTCGCGAGGTCCTTCGCGAGGGCTCTCGTTGTCCATCGCCGTCTACGCCCAGAGTTGGTCGTGGTAACGGGCGGGTACGCGGGCGCCCCGGCGGGGTTAGTGGCGGCGATGCTCCGAACGCCTCTCGTCCTTCAGGAGCAGAATGCGTGGCCCGGTGTGACCACTCGCATCCTGTCACGCTGGGGGACTCAGGTGCATATCGCGTTTCCGGAGGCTCTGGAAAGGCTCTCGAAGAACGGGAAGCGGGCCGCACGCGTCACGGGCAGCCCGATCCGACCTCTGCCCGAGTCTCCCCCGGACCGGGAGGAAACCTGCCGGCGACTCGGTCTCGATCCGGACCGAAGAGTACTTCTGGTGATCGGCGGCAGTCAGGGATCGGTCGCCCTCAACGACTTGGTGCTGGGTGGACTTCGCGATCACTACGCCCCGATGGGTGCCGAGGGCGACGAGGATGTGTCGGGAGACGGTGGCCTACTTCCCGAGGGTTGGCAGCTCATGTGGGCCACAGGTCCCAACAATTTCTCGTCGATCCAGGCTGCTCTGAGCGAGATGGGCGATCCCAGGAGGGTCCGGGCCGTGCCCTACATCGAGGACGTGCCTCTCGTCTTGGGCGTAACCGAGCTGGCTGTCAGCCGTTCCGGCGCCATGACGACGGCCGAGCTTCTGGCGTGGGGAGTACCGGCCATCCTCGTGCCGCTCCCCACCTCCGCGGCGGACCACCAGACGCTCAATGCGCTCGCTCTTCAACAGGCCGGAGCCGCGCGATACCTGTCTCAGGACGGTCTGACCCCGAGCGCCCTGTGGAGCTCCGTCGCCGACCTGGCCCATGATCAGGCAGAACTGGCCGCGATGAGCCGAGCGGCCCGAGAGCGGAGTCGACCTGAGGCTACGTCGGCCATCGTGACCGACCTGATGACCTTGCTTCCGGAACCCCGGGGCGTGGAGTCAGCATGACTGCACCGACCGAGACGACTCCGGACGCCGTGAGCGGCAAGGATATCCGTGGTATCGCGAGGACGGGCCACGTGCACTTCATGGGAGTGGGAGGCGCGGGCATGTGTGCGTTGGCTGAGCTGTTCGCTCATGGCGAGGCCGAAGTCTCGGGATGCGACCTTCACCCCGGTGCGAGCACGGATTCTCTTCGCGAGATAAATGTTCCCATCTACACGGGTCACGACCCGAGCCACATGGAGCACGCGGCGGCCCTCGTGATCAGCGCTGCCGTTCCTGGCGATCACCCCGAGATACTGGAGGCTGTCCGTCTCGGGATCCCCGTCTTCAAGAGGGCCAAAGCGCTCGGGCAATGGGTAAACCAGGGCCGAGTGCTCGCGGTCGCCGGGACGCACGGGAAGACCACGACGACGGCCATGGCTGCCGAGATTCTCACCGTTGCGGGTTTGGATCCCACGGGCCTCGTGGGCGGTCGTGTCCCCTCGTGGAAGGGTAACCTGCGCAGGGGTGGCGAGCTCTATGTCGTCGAAGCCGACGAATACGATCGATCCTTTCTGGAGTTGCAGCCTACCGTCGCTATCGTGACTAGCGTGGAAGCCGATCACCTCGACACCTATGGAGGGTTGGAGGGGGTCGCGGCCGCCTTCCACGAGTTTCTCGAAGCCCTGCCGGAGGACGGTCGGGGCATCATATGTGGCGATGACCACGGCGCCAGTCGATTGCTTCCGGCACTCGATCGCCGCGGCTACACCTATGGGACCGGTGCGGGATGTCAGCTGCGGGCGGTGGATGTGAAGGCGACCTCCGCAGGGATGGAGTTCACAGTGATGGAGGAGGGTATCGACAGAGGCGCCTACCGGCTGCCAGTTCCCGGCCTCCACAACCTGAGAAATGCCTTGGGCGCTACAGCGGCGGCTCGCTTCTTCGGAGTCGACTGGGATGCCATCCGCAAAGGCCTCGCGTCATTCCAGGGCGTCGCTCGTCGCTTCGACACGGTGGGAGAAGTTGGGAAGATCCTCGTGGTGGACGATTACGCTCACCACCCGTCCGAGATCACCGCCACCTTGGCTGCGGCCCGTGCGGCCCACCCGGATCGGAGGATCGTCGCGGTCTTCCAGCCCCATCTGTTCACGCGGACAAGGGATTTCGCGGAGGACTTCGGGCGAGCGTTGACGGTGGCCGACGTTGTCTGGGTCACCGATATCTTTCCCGCTCGGGAAGACCCGATCGCGGGTGTCACGGGCGAGTTGGTGGCGTTTGCGGCGGACCGGAGCGGCGCGACGGTTCACTACCATGTGGACATCGACACCCTACCCGAGGCCGTCGTGGAGGAGTTGGCAGCGGGCGATCTCTTAGTCACGATGGGCGCGGGATCCGTCGACGGCGTGGCCCGTCGGGTCATTACGCTGCTGGAGGGTCGGAACCTTGCGTAGACTCCGTCGTCTCGGGCTCTGGATCTTTGCCGCCTCCGGCATGGCGTTGGCGGTGGATTGGCTTCCGGACGCCCTTGCGGAGTTGGAGTTCTTCCGGGCACGCGACTTCAGGGTCGTGGGAACGACCACTCTTGAAGAGGACTACGTCCTCGAAGTGGCGGCCATTCCCCCGTTCGTCAGCATTTTTGACGATCCGGGGCCGTGGGAGGAGCGCCTGGAAAGACATCCGCTCGTTCGACGGGTCGTGATCGAGTGGCGCTTGCCCGCGACCCTCGTCCTCACGGTAGAGGAGAGGACTCCGGTCGCGTTCGTGGCGAGCCTCGTGCTGGAGCCAGTGGATCGGGACGGTCATGTCCTCCCGCTCGACCCGGGGACGCATTGGTTGGACCTCCCCCTGTTGAGGGCCGCGGGAGCCGGGGCGAGGGAGTTGTCTCCCTCCCAGGTCAGGGTGTTGGCCACCGAGGTGGAGCGGCTTCGGGCCGACGATCCGTCATTCCTGGCCGGCGTTTCCGAGATGTCCATCGACGTTACAGGCGATGCCACCGCGACCCTGCCCGGCGAAGTGCTCCTTCGATTCAGGCCCCCCTTGTCGCATCAGCGTCTTGGTGACGGACTCACGGCGCTCGAAGACGCGACGCGCCGCCATCCGACAAGGCGAGCTACCATCGTCGATCTCCGTTACGCCGATCAGATCGTCGTGTCCTACTCGGCACAGAGGGGGCATGAGTAGATGCACTCGATTCTCATCGCCGCCGTGGACCTGGGAACAACCAAGACCTGTTCCGTCATCGCGGAGGTTCACGAAGACCCTTGTCTGCGACGTGATCTGAAGATTCTCGGCGTTGGCCAAGCCAAGAGTACCGGGATGCGGCAGATCGTCACCCATATCGAAGAGACAACAGAATCGGTGAGGGCGGCGCTCGAAGAGGCCGAGCTCATGGCCGGTGTGCGGGTCGATCGCGTCTACGTCAGCATCAACGGTGAACACATCAGGGTGATGGCTTCTCCGGGGGTCGTGGCCGTTCTCGACGACGAGATCTCGCCGTTCGACCTCCACCGCGTGCATGAAGTGGCACGTGCGGTGGCTCACCCCCCGGACCGGGAGCTCCTACACGCGATTCCACGAGACTACACCGTCGACCACCATGGCGGCATCAAGGACCCTGTCGGAATGGTGGGGACGCGATTGGAGGCGGAAGTCTACCTGGTGACCGGCTCGTCACCCGCAGCCGAGAACATCAGAAAATCGGTCCAGCGGGCCGGCTACCGTGTTCAAGAGCTGGTGCTGGAACCGTTGGCGGCGGCCCGGGCGGTCTTGACCGAGGACGAGAAGGAGGTGGGCGTGGCCATGGTCGAGATCGGGGCGAGTACGACCAAGGTTGCAGCCTATTGTGACGGCGAAATCGGCCATATTGCAGTTCTGCCCGTTGGAGGTATCAGCGTAACGAACGACTTGGTCCGAGGGCTTTCGATCCCCTTCGCCGAAGCGAAGAGGGCGAAGGAACACTTCGGAGTAGCCTTCACGCAGCTAGTGGATCCGCAGGAGACCGTGGAGCTCCCCGGTCCGAGCCCCGGCCAGAAACGGCACGTCGCCCGCGAGTTCATCGCCCATATCGTCGAACAGCGGCTCGACGAAATGTTTCGCCTGGTTCAGGAGGAGTTGGACCAGCAGGGGCTGTTGAACCGACTCGGCGCCGGGATCGTGCTCACGGGGGGCGCCTCGGTCCTTCACGGCACGGTGGAGTTGGCCCAGCAGGTGTTTGCATCACCGGTTCGAATCGGCGTTCCTGGCGAGGGGCTTGCAGGACTGGCCGATTCGGTCGGGCGGCCAAAGTTCGCGACGGCCGCCGGACTCGCGCTGTACGGCGCCGACCGCTTCGAGGAGACGGGGGCGGGGGCCTCCACACTCACTTCAGGACTCGTCTCGAAAGTCGGGTCGTGGCTCAAGGAATTTTTCTAGGAGTGAACTCACTTCAACCCACCACTTTGGGAGTCAACTCATGATGATTTTTGAATTTGAAGACACGCCGCTTTTGTCGGCTCGGATGAAGGTGGTCGGTGTCGGAGGCGCAGGCGGTAACGCCGTCAACCGCATGGTGGATGAAGATTTGGAGGGAGTCGAGTTCATCACCGCCAACACCGATGCTCAGGCCCTGAAGGGTTCCCGTGCTCAGGTCACGCTTCAAATCGGCAAGAAACTGACACGCGGACTCGGGGCGGGGGCACGTCCGGAGATCGGCCGTCAGGCGGTAGCCGAGAGCTCCGACGAGATACGCAAGGTGCTGGAGGGTGCGGACCTCGTGTTCATCACGGCTGGAATGGGCGGGGGTACCGGAACCGGGGCCGCACCCATCATCGGCGAGATCGCCCGCGAGATGGGGGCGCTCACGATCGGTATCGTTACGAAGCCCTTCTCCTTCGAAGGGAAGAAGCGGGAAAGGCAAGCGGATCAAGGCCTCGCGGAGCTGCGTCGTACGGTCGACACCATGATCGTCGTGCCGAATGACCGACTCCTGTCGGTAGTGCCGAAGGGCACGTGCTTCCGGGACGCGCTGAAGAAGGCGGACGAGGTTCTCTTGCACGCCACGCAGGGGATCAGCGACCTCATTCGGATCTCTGGGGAGGTCAACGTGGACTTCGCCGACGTTCGGACGATCATGGCCTGCCGCGGTGCGGCTTTGATGGGCTCAGGATTCGGTGAAGGAGACAATCGGGCCCAAGAGGCGGCCCAAGAGGCGGTTTCTTCGCCATTATTGGACAGCGTGTCCATCCAGGGGGCCAAGGGAGTGCTCATCAATATCACGGGAGGGATGGATCTCGCCA
>CAUZAE010000022.1:0-24324 GCA_963577685.1 Gemmatimonadales bacterium UBA6960
AGTGCCCCTACGTCGAGGCCCACCGCCCCACCCCCGACGGCCGCGTGGCCCATCTCCACGGAGATGTCGTACAGTCCACCAGGATGTCTCCCGCGCACATGGAGCGGGATCCCATCCCCCCCGACCGATACGTCGAAAGGCTCGTCACCGACGAGCCCCTCGCCTGCTAAGTACGCAGCTAGGATCCTGAGGCCGTTTCCGCTACGCTCGAACTCCCCTCCGTCCGGATTGAACATTCGAAGCGAGAACGGATCTCTGCCCCGGCCCTCGAGTAGCACGATCCCGTCACTTCCAGGGCCACGCCACCGGTCACAGATCGCGACGATCGCATCCGTTCCGAGAGCCCATTCGTCCCCCGACTCGAAGACGAGGTAGTCGTTCCCGAGCCCATGCCCCTTGAAGAACGTGGCACTCACGTTTCCGGATCCGTCCGTAGATGTCATAATCCCTTCCCAAAGCTGGTGGCCAACGGACCGGGGCGAGGCGCCCCCGTCGAACGGTACTTCAGTCCCCAGAACAGGCTAGGAATTCCGAGGCGACCGCGCTAGTTTTTTGAACACGTTGGATCGGGGTGATTTGCGGCGTATTGCGGCCCGACACAAACCGCTAAAAAGCCAGGCCTCGTCGTTGTAAGCTTTGCAACGAGGTCTTGTAGTTTCGGATCACCCTCCGTGCATCACCTCAGGAGGTGAGAGACGAAACCCATGGGCAAACCTCTCGGAACCCCCCACCGCATCCATACCCTCCACGACGCCATGTCGACGAGGATTCTGGTTCTCGATGGCGCGATGGGGACCATGATTCAGGGCTATGGGTTCGCGGAAGAAGACTTCCGTGGGGATGTGTACCCGGACCATCCGGTTCCCCTCCAGGGGGCCAACGACCTCCTCTCCATCACACAGCCCGAGACGATCTACGAGATCCACCGCGCGTACCTCGACGCCGGCTCCGACATCATCGAAACCAACACGTTCAACGCTCAGGCCATCTCGTTGGCCGACTATGAGCTGGAGCATGAAGCACATCGGCTCAATGTGGCGGCCGCCCTGCTGGCCCGGCGTGCAGCGGATGAGGCCACCGCAAGGACGCCTGAGAAACCGCGATTCGTGTGTGGCAGCATCGGTCCGACCAACCGGACCGCATCTATCTCCCCTGACGTGGACGACCCTGCAGCGCGGAACGTGACCTTCGACGAGCTGGCTAAGGCGTATCGAGATCAGGCGCATGGCCTTCTCGAAGGAGGGGCTGATCTCCTGATGGTCGAAACGATCTTCGACACGTTGAACGCCAAAGCCGCGCTCTTCGCAATCCTCGGTCTATTCGAGGAGCGTGGTGCCTCGGTGCCCTTGATGGTCTCCGGCACGATTGCCGACAACAGCGGCCGAACCCTGAGCGGCCAGACCACCGAGGCCTTTTACAACTCGATCCGACATGCCGAACTCTTTTCGGTGGGGCTCAACTGTGCCCTCGGGGCCGAGCAGCTCCGGCCCTACCTGGAAGAGATGGCCGGAATCGCGGAGATGCCCGTCAGTTGTCATCCGAACGCCGGCCTTCCCAACGCGTTCGGCGAGTATGATGAGGCTCCCGACGTCACGTCGAGCATCATTCGGGAATTCGCCGAAGCCGGCTTCGTGAACATCGTGGGTGGCTGTTGCGGCACCGTGCCCGCCCATATCGAGGCCATCGCGGACGCAGTGGCCGGCCTCCCACCGCGAACGGTCCCCACCCGGGAGCCGCGTTGCAGGCTGAGTGGCCTGGAGCCCTTCACGATCGGACCGGACTCCCTCTTCGCGAATATCGGGGAGCGGACGAACGTCACCGGCTCGAAGAGGTTTCGGGAACTCATCACCGAAGGGGCCTACGAACCCGCCGTCGAAGTGGCGCGCCAGCAGGTGGCCAGCGGAGCGCAGATGCTCGACGTGAATATGGACGAGGGTTTGTTGGATTCCGTCGAGGCCATGACCACGTTCCTCAACCTCCTCGGCTCGGAGCCCGAGGTGAGTCGGATACCGTTCGTGATCGACTCGTCACGCTGGGAAGTACTCGAAGCGGGACTCAAGTGCGTGCAAGGGAAGGCCGTCGTCAACTCGATCAGTCTGAAAGAAGGAGAGGACGAATTCGTTAGGATGGCCCGTCTGGCCCGGCGTTACGGAGCCGCCGTGATCGTCATGGCCTTCGACGAGAAAGGACAGGCCGACACCGTCGAGCGGAAGGTGGCCATCTCGGAGAGAGCTGCGCGAGTCTTGAAGGAGAAAGTGGGCTTCCCACTCGAGGACGTGATCTTCGACCCTAACATCTTCGCCGTCGGAACCGGGATCGAGGAACACAACGAGTATGCGCTGGCCTTCATCGACGCGACGCGTCAGATCAAGGAACGAATCCCCGACGTGCACGTGAGCGGCGGACTGAGCAATGTCTCGTTCGCCTTCCGTGGAAGCCCTCGAGTCCGCGAAACTATGCATTCGGCTTTCCTCTACCATGCCATCCGCGCGGGCCTGGACATGGCGATCGTCAGTGCAGGTGCGCTCCCGGTTTACGACGACGTACCGGCTGCCCTCCTGGAGGCCGTCGAGGACGTCCTGTTCAATCGGCGAGCCGACGCGACGGAGCGTCTGACCGCGCTGGCCCAGCAATACAGTGGCGCCGGGACCGAGGTCGTCCAGAGTCAGGAGTGGAGATCGGACCCGGTCGAGAACCGCCTGAGCTACGCGCTCGTTCACGGCATCGTCGAGCACATCGAAGAGGATACCGAAGAGGCACGCCTTCAGTTACCGCGGGCACTCGAAGTGATCGAGGGTCCCCTGATGGCCGGCATGAACGAGGTCGGAGATCTCTTCGGTGCCGGAAAAATGTTCCTTCCGCAGGTCGTGAAAAGCGCCAGGGTCATGAAGAAGGCCGTTGCCTACCTCGAGCCGTTTCTCGAGGCCGAAAAAAAGGGCGACGGGGGTACGCCCAGCTCCGCGGGCAAGGTGCTCATGGCGACGGTCAAGGGGGACGTGCACGACATCGGCAAGAATATCGTCTCGGTGGTGCTGCAGTGTAGCGGGTACGAGATCATCGACCTGGGGGTGATGGTGCCAGCGGAAAAGATTCTGCACGAGGCCAGGGAACATGAGGTCGACGTGGTGGGACTGAGTGGACTCATCACACCCTCCCTGGAGCAGATGGTCCATGTGGCCTCCGAGATGGAGCGGCTCGACTTCGAGCTGCCGCTGCTGATCGGGGGAGCCACCACGTCTCGCCGCCACACGGCCGTCAAGATCGATGACAAGTATCACGGCCCGACGGTCCACGTCACGGATGCGTCGCGCTGCGTCCCGGTGCTGCGCGCACTGCTGGACGCGGACAAGAAGGACGAATTCCTGAGAGCTGTCGACGCGGACCACCAAAAAGAAAGGGAGGCGCACGCCGCTCGCACATCGAAATCTCGGCTCATCAGACTGGCCGCCGCCCGCAAGAATCGCATCCAATTGGACTGGGCAGTGCACGCTCCAGTGCCACCCGAAGAGCCCGGAATCCACGTCTTCGACGACTATCCGCTCGCCGAGCTCGTGGACTACATCGATTGGACACCTTTTTTTCAGGCGTGGGAGATCAGGGGCCGTTTTCCCGATCTCCTAGCCGACGACAGCACAGGGGAGCAGGCCCGGATTCTCCACACCGACGCGCTGGCCCTTCTCGATCGCATCGAATCCGAGAAGCTCCTCAGCGCGCGCGCCGTAGTGGGGTTGTTTCCGGCCGGGAGCGTGGGGGACGACATCGAAGTCATGGTCCGTGAGGACGAACGGATTACAGTCCACGGCCTACGCCAACAGTTCGACAAGCGAAACGGTCGGCCCAACCTGTGCCTGGCGGACTTCGTCGCACCCCTGGACTCCGATCTTCGTGACCACCTGGGCGCTTTTGTCGTCACGGCCGGCCTGGGTCTGGAGGAGCTGTGCAATTCGTTCGAGGCAGACGACGACGATTACGCTAGCATCATGGCCAAGGCTTTGGCCGACCGCCTCGCTGAAGCGCTCGCCGAACGCATGCACGAGAGGGTCCGCACGACGCTCTGGGGACACGCACTGGACGAGCGTCTCTCAAGTAAGGATTTGATCGCGGAGCGTTACCCCGGAATTCGCCCCGCACCGGGTTATCCGGCGTGCCCCGATCATACGGAGAAGGAGACGCTCTTCCGGATACTGGACGCGGAGCAGGCGACCGGAGTAAGACTCACCGAGAGCTTCGCGATGCTTCCCGCCGCGTCCGTCGCCGGCTGGTATTTCGCCCACCCCGAGGCGCAGTATTTCGGAGTCGGTCGCATCGGCCGGGATCAGGTTGCCGACTACGCGGGCCGGAAGGCCGTGTCGGTGGAAGAGGTCGAACGCTGGCTCCAGCCCAGCCTGGGATACGATCCCGACGCGGAGGCGAAATGACGGCGCCGGACTCCGCCCCGGAGTCGCTTCCGGAGTTGATCAGGGATGGAGACGTCCACGTGATGGACGGCGCCATGGGAACGGAGCTCTACTCCCACGGGGTCTTCGTCAACGTGTCGTACGATGGGCTCAATCTCGACACGCCCGAGATCGTCGAAAGCATCCATCGGGACTACGTGAACGCTGGAGCCGAGATCATCGAGACGAACACCTTCGGTGCCAACCCGGTGAAGCTCTCGAGCCACGGCCTCGCCGACAGGACGGAAGAGATCAACGAGCGCGCGGTCGACTTGGCTCGCCGGGCGACCGGAGGAAGGGCGGCCGTGGTCGGTGCCATCGGACCCCTAGGCGTCCGAATCGAACCGCTCGGCCCGACGTCTCGGGAGGAAGCGCAACAATACTACGGTCGTCAGATCGCTGGACTACTCCTAGGAGGCGTGGACGGATTCGTCCTGGAGACGTTCAGTGACCTCAACGAGCTCGAACAGGCCTTCAGAGCCGTGCGGGACCGATCCGACGCGCCCGTATTTTGCCAGATCACGGTGGGGGAAGACGGGCATACCGCATACGGCACGTCTCCGGAGGATGCCGCGACCCAGATGGACGGCTGGGGGGCGGATGTCATCGGCCTCAACTGCTCCGTAGGGCCCGCCGTGATGTTGGACGCCGTGGAAAGGATGGCTCGCGTCACGGACCGACCGCTATGCGCGCAGCCCAATGCGGGCCTTCCCAGGGCTGTGGGTGACCGGAAGATCTACATGGCGAGTCCGGAGTATATGGCACAGTACGCGCAACGGATGATCGAGGCGGGAGCTCGATTCGTGGGTGGCTGCTGTGGAACTAGCCCCGAGCACATCCGCGAGACGCGCGCCTTGGTTCGTGGCCTGCGCCCTGCCACTCGAGTGCACGTCGGAGCTGATCTAGACTCGGACCAGGTCCCCGTGCAGCCCGAGGTGCCGCTCGGCGAACGGTCGTCGTGGGGACGGAAGTTGGCGGAGGGTTCATTCGTTGTGAGCCTCGAGATCACGCCCCCAAAGGGCTGGGAGCTCGATGAGATGTTCGGGCAGTGCCGCCGCATTCAGGAAGCCGGCGCGGACTCGGTCAACGTTCTCGACAGCCCCCACGCGCCAGGCCGAATGAGTGGCCTGCCCGCCGCCTTGCTCATAGAGCGGGAAATCGGGATCGAAACGATCGTGCACTATCCTTGCCGAGACCGAAACATGCCCCGGATGATCAGCGATCTGTTGGGGGCAGCGGGCGGAGGGGTTCGCAACCTCCTGCTCGTGACTGGACGACCGCCGGCCCACCGGCCCTTTCCGGATGCCAACCCGCCACTCGACATCGATTCGATCGGGCTCACCAACATCGTCCGGGGGCTGAACCAGGGCGTCGATCCGGGTGGCAACACGATCGGTAGTGTTACCCGTTTTGTCATTGGGGTCCGGGTGAACCAGATAGCGGCCGAGCGAGAGAGGGAGCTCAGCCGCTTGACCTGGAAGGTGGGCGCCGGAGCCCAGTTCGTCGTGACGCAGCCGGTGTTCGCTCCCGAGCGTCTCGAGGCGTTCCAGGCGCAGACGTCTGAGCTGTCCGTCCCCCTCGTGGCCGGCTTACGACCCCTGACCTCGCTCCGGGAAGCTGAGTTCCTTCACAACGAGGTGCCCGGCATCTACCTCCCCGACACGGTACTCTCCCGGATGGCCGAAGCCACGGCGTCCGGCCCAAGCGCAGCGAAAGAGGAGGGCGTACGCATCGCCTTGGAGACCTTCGAGGCGATTCGTGATTCGGTTCAAGGCGTCCACATCAACGTGCCTCCCGAGAATCTCGAAGGAGCGCTCGAGATCCTAGCGGAGGTTCGAGGCACTCACGGCGACGGGGGATGAGACCGACGACCCCCGACTCAGAGGACTCGACCCGCAAGCACCCGGTCGAGGTGGTCCTGCACCCGACGGTGCCCAAAGTTGCTCAGGTACAACTTCTCTACGCCAGCTGACCGAAGAGCATCGAGAGTCCGGCCCAAGACCTCCTCAGGGGTGGCCCCCGATTCGAATTCTCGCGTCAATTGCTCCGCCGGTACCGGAAAGAACTCGCTCAGCCTCTCAAGCGTCCGCGGGTGGGCGCTTCGGTAATAGAAGACACCGAAAATTCCCGGTGTAGTCACGTTGTGCCGAGCGCATTCCTCCAAAAAAGCGTCGATGCGGTCCATACTGTGGTGAGACACGACCTGGGTCAGAAAGAAGTCGGCTGAGAAGTCGTCGGCCGTCAGGTACTGGACCTGTTGGCCGATGTCACGGTGAGGGTTGCTCCACCCACCCAAAGCGAGCTGCGGGTGTCGTTCCCGGATCCTCGCACGAAGGATGTTGGCGTGTGGAACGCAACGGGTCGGACCCACCGACGTATCACCACCCAGTACGGTCAGCGCCTCGAAGCCGAGCGATTGGGCGCGATCCGCGTACATCAGACAGTATTCCAGGGTGTGCTTGCAGGTGAGGAAGGGAACGAGCCGGGACAGAGGCACTTCGGACCCCACGTTGGAGGAGAGGTGGGTCAGATTCTCCTCCTCGCGCGATCCGACGGCATCGTCCGTGAGAAAGACGAAGACGTCTCGGAGAGCCAGGTTCCGAATGGAGTGGTTGAGGTCGATCCAGGTGTTCATCCCTTCGGCAGCCGTAAGTCCACTCCGCGGAGGGCGAAGCTCGACGGTGACCATGGGCCCGGGCCGTAGCAAACGCTCCAGGAGACCCGAGTCCGACGGACTCTGCGGCACATCGGGCGCGCCGACGTCGGACGTCATTCGTCGCTCCCGACAAGAGCCTCGATCCCGTCCACGCTCACAGGCAAGCGCTCCGTGATCACCTCGTGCCCGTCGGAGGTTACGACGACATCGTCTTCGATGCGGACTCCGATGCCCGAATACGGCGTCTCCTGGGGGAGAGACTGAGGAAAATACAGGCCCGGCTCCACCGTCATGACCATGCCGGGCTCCAGGGCAAGGGACCCGTCACCGGAGCGGTAGTCTCCCACGTCGTGCACGTCGAGCCCGAGCCAGTGCGAAGTCTGATGTGGGAAGAACGGCTCATAGCTTTCATCGGCGATCGCGCCCTCACGACTCCCGCGGAGCACGTCCAAGCTTAGCAATCCTTCGACGAGCGCGTCCCGTGCCGCATCGTGAACCGACTCGACGGTCGCGCCCGGACGAACGGCCGTTATCGCACCTTGGTGGGCCGCCAGCACTACCTCGTAGACCGCGCGCTGCTCATCGCTGAACCGGCCGGCCGCCGGGAACGTCCTCGTGACGTCGGCCGCATAGAGATTCAACTCGGCTCCGGCATCCACGAGCACGAGGTCAGGTTTGCAGATGACGCGGGCATTGTCGCGATAGTGCAGGACACACGCATTGAGACCGGATCCGACGATCGTCGGGAAGGCCGGTCCCGTGGCTCCTCTACGACGGAACGCCCCCTCGATGGCGGCCTCGAGCTGCCACTCCCCTGCCCCGACTCGGACCCCAGCAAGCATCTCGACGAAGGCGTCGACGGTGATGTCCGCCGCCCGGCGCATCGTTTGTAACTCCTCCGGACTCTTGAGCAACCTCATCCCATCGAGCACCCGTCCGGGATCGACGACGCTATATGGACCTACGCTCTTTCGTGTTCCCCGTAGCCGGGCCGTCTGCAGAGCGGCGACGACCAAGCGTTCGAGCTCGGTCTCACCCCCAAGGCGGAAGTAGACGTTGTCCGCCCCGGCCAGAAGTTCAGGCAACTTTTCAGGAAGTGTCTCGACGCTGTAGGCGGCATCCGCTCCGAACACTTGCGCGGCGTCTTCCGGACCGAACCGCTCGCCACTCCACCGTTCTTCCTTGGCATCACGCGAGCGGACGAAAAGAACGAAATCACCCCCTTCGCCACCGGCTCGCAGCACGGCCACGGCACCCGGATCGACCACGCCGGTCAGATAGAACAGTTCACTGTCAGCTCTATACGTCGTCTCGGTATCGCGCGACCGGAACGAAAGAGGCGCGGAGGGAAGCACCAGGACGGAGCCCTGGAGCGCCGCCAAGGCACGTTCTCTGCGGAGTGCGAACGTCTCCGGCGAAAAGCCCATCGATCCCGAACCGTCTGTCACGTACTCCCCCTGTTAGAAGCCACCGCCATCCGTGAACGCGGGGTCCCGCTCGATAAGCCAGTACTGGAACCAACTGCGCAGGCGCTCCATACGGTCCACCAAGAGCCATGGCTCTCCAGTGCGTGACAATCCGTGAGAGGACCGCGGATAGCGAACCATCTCAACCGCGACGCCCAGACTCTTCAAAGCCATGAACCACTGTTCACCGTCGCCGATCGGAGTTCGGTAGTCGTTCTCACTGTGGATGATGAGCGTCGGGGCCGTCACGTTTTCTACGTATGAAATCGGCGACAGCCGACGGTACAGGTCACGACGCTTCCACGGCGCACCGTAGAACTCGAAGTTGGTGAGCGCCTGAGCGTCGGACGACCCCCACCAACTCTCCCAGTTGGCGATGGAGCGGGACGTCACCGCGGCCTGGAATCGGTCCGATGTGGCGGTGAGCCAGTTCGTCATAAAGCCACCATAGCTGCCCCCCGAAACACCCAATCTCGCGCTGTCCGCGTCTGGATATTGGGCCAGAGCAGCGTCCACTCCCTTCAGGAAATCCTCGCTGTCCATTATCCCCCACTGACCCCGGGTCGCATACTTGAACTCGTGGCCATAGCCGCTCGAACCGCGCGGATTGGAGTAGAGCACGAAGAATCCGGCGGCGGAAAGTGCATGAAACGTCGGGAAAAAAGTGTTTCCGTACGCGCTGTGGGGTCCGCCGTGGATCTTTAGGATCAACGGGTACTTCCGTCCCGGCGTGTAGTTGACCGGCTGGATCACCCATCCTTCGATCTGCACGCTGTCACCGACGGTCCAGGTCAACCGCTCCGGGGCCACGAGTGTGATCGCGTCCAACCATCCATCGTTGAAAGACGTTGTGCGAGACTCACCGGTACCGTCGCCCCGAGCCACATACAACTCGGTGGGAGACACGGCATCGGTCGCCGCATACGCCATGATGTGCCCACGCTCAGAGAGAGAAATACTGGTGAGGCGGCGCTCGCCCCGAGTCACGGGGAGAACACGCCCCCCACCGGCAGGCACACGGAAAAGGTGGCGATCGCCCCCCACCGCCGCTGAAAAGAGAACGCCTGTTCCATCGGCGGTCCATTCGGGAGGACCCGGATCGAGATCCCAACTCTCGGTCAGATTGACGGGAGCTCCCGAGAATCGGCCATCGGTCCCGATATCCACGACCATCAGATCCAACTGCTCTCCACGAGCGGCGTTGGAGAGGAAGGCGAGTCGCCCACCGTCGGGAGACGCGGCCGGTGACGTTTCGGAGCCGGGGTTGGTCGTCAGGCTCCTCGCAAACCCATCGTTGACCCGTACCGTCCAGATGTCGCGCGTCAGCTGGTCGTTGGACTCGTCGTTCTGACTCTCATCACCTGTGAAGAACAGGGAGCGTCCATCCGGCGCCCACCCCACGTCGGATTTGTCGAACGGAAGGTTGGTGAGGCGCCTCGGCCTGCCACCGTCAGAGGACACTAGATAGAGATGGGTGACATCTTCGACGGAGAAGTGCGGGCGAAGAACTAGCTCGCCATCCTGTTTATAGCGGGTAGAGGTCACGACCCGCCCGTCGAACCGCTGGCGGTCCAGCGTGCCCGTGAGAGCGTCCGGAGCAATCCAACCCTCTCGCTCACCCGCCGTCGACCCCTCTGGTCGGGCGAGGTAGACGATCCACTCGCCGTCCGACGACCAGATGGGTTCCCCACGCACCCCCTCGATATGGAACGCCTCACCACCGCGGCCCGCGACGCGAACGAACCAGGTGGAATTTTCATCCTCGCCCCGCTTGGACGTGAAGGAAAGCAATGAGCCGTCAGGTGACCAGCGTGGTGAGCGGGAATCGCCGGTGGGATCGGTGAACCGGTACGGTTCACCGTCGGGCCGCCCATTCAGTAGCTCCTGCATCCAGACTTCGCGCCGGGGCCGGTTGTCTTCCTCGAGGATTCTCGTCAGGGTGAATGCCACCCGATTGCCGTCCGGGGAAACCGCGACATCCGCTACCGTAATCATGTCGTAGTAATCGGTCGGCTCGAAGCCTCGCCCCTGGCCCGCGACGAAAACGGGAACCAAAATCATCGGCACCCAGAGTCCACCGAGTAGCCCCAACACTCTCTCCAATCTCACCGTCACTGTCGCCTCCATCTCCTTGGGGTGACACCGTCCCAACCGCAACGCGATCGCGAGCGGGCCGATCCATCCCGGGGCACGCCTCACCATACCGGTGATTCTACTCAGGTCGGCGAGCCGCCTCAAGAACCGAGATCGCTCGACGCCTTCCCCTCACTTGCTCCACCGATCGTGCAACCCGTGCAAATCCGATGCCATGATTCACGGATCACGGTCTCGACAACGGGATACGTAGGTGAAATCATCCGGACGTGAGAGCATATTGATACGGTAATGACCCGTCTCGATCCCCTAGGGATACCATCATGACCTTTTGCGGCATCGTTACGCTCCGATTTCGGGCTCTGTCCCAACTGGGTCTACTCCTCGTCGCTCTCGGGGTTCACCCGACCACGGCTCGATCCCAGGCGATCTTGGGAACCCTGGTCGAGGCCGAAACCGGAGCAGGCATCGAAGGAGCCGCGGTCATACTCCTGGATGAATCGGGAGATCAACTCTCCTGGAGGCTCACCGATACCGCCGGGCGTTTCAACTTTCAGATCGACCGTGGCGGACGGTTCCGACTGAGAGCCGACCGAATCGGCCACGCCAGCGTTGTGACGGACCTCATCACCCTCGACGGAGTCTCGAACTCCGTGCAGCGGATCGAGGCCCCGGTGGAGGCGATCCTGCTGTCAGGTATCGAGGTGGAGGGCGGTCGCCGCTGCGAAGTGCGCCCCGAGGACGGCGTCGGCACGGCGAGAGTTTGGGAAGAGGCTCGCAAGGCGCTCGAGGCCGCGTCGCAGACGCTGCGAGGGGGAGCCTACCGCTACGTCATTCGACGCTACGAGCGAGAGCTCGACGCGACTGGACGTCGAGTCCAGTCGGAGGAGAGTCGCATTCTGCGGAGGGTCACACGCAGGCCGTTCGTGAGCCTGGACGTCGACGACCTCCTGAGCCAGGGCTTCGTTCGCAGCGACGATGATGGCAGCGTCTACTACTACGCGCCCGACGCCGACGTCCTTCTCTCGGATCCCTTTCTCGATACGCACTGCATGCGCCTCACCGAGGGGAGGGACGAGAGTGAGGGGATGCTCGGCCTCGCGTTCGAGCCTCTCGAGGATCGCGGCGTAGCGGAGATCAGCGGAGTGCTTTGGCTGAACCCAAACGATGGTCGCCTTCAGTGGCTGGACTATACGTACGAGTACCTGGACGTCCCGGACGCTGACAGGCTGGGGGGCCGCGTGCAATTCGAGGGTCTGCCCAACGGAGCATGGATCGTTCTCAACTGGTCCATCCGGATGCCGATTCTGACCGCGACCATCCTGGATGGAGGCCGACAACGGACGACGCTCGTCGCGATCCGGGAGGAGGGGGGCCAGGTGGTCCGCATCAATGACCGGCAGGGAGAGCGGGTACTCGACTCGAGAACCGGAACCATCGAAGGCGTCGTATTGGACTCTCTGGGCATTAAGCCGGTCGAGGGGGCCGTGGTCACTCTAGACGGCCCTGTGCAGGTCGAGACCGACACGGACGGGCGGTTCCGCTTCAGCTTTCTCGCACAAGGCAGATACGGCGTGAGGGTATCGAACACGGCTCTGGACACGCTCGGTCTTACGCCCGAGACGGTGTACGCCGACGTGATTCCGGGAAAGATCTCGTCGGTGCGACTGCAGTCGTACGGTCTCCTTGCCTTTCTCCTCCCACTCTGCGACCAACCGGAGCTCCCCGAGGACAAGGGTGTTCTCGTCGGTTACGTTCATGACACCGCGGGTAATCCGGCGGTCGGTGCGGGTCTCAGCATCACCTGGCGGGAGGTCACCCGCCTTGCGCCCGGGAGCTTCGTCCCACCGCGGGTGGTCAATACAATGTATTGGCGGTCCAACATGACCGTAGAGCGAGAGGATGGGCTCTATTGGGCTTGCGGCCCCCTAGGCACGGCGGTCGAAGTCATCGCGACTTGGAACGAGGTCGAATCGGAGCCTATTCTCTTGCGCTTTCCCGAGGTGGCGACCGTCCTCCGCCAAGATGTAATCACACCGTAAGTGGCCAACCAGTATGGTACACCGATGACGTTCCCCAGACAGGGGACCGGCAGCTTCAGCAACTCTGGCGTGAGCTGTTTCGGTGCCGGTCTAAAGCCTCACTGGAACGTGGCGGTCATTCCTACCGAAAACGCTCGCCTCGGACCCGGCTCGAAGTATCGACCCGCCGACAGTGGTGCTCCGGGCGCGACGAAGGCGTTGACGGCGATGGCGGCTGCGTAAACGGAGTTGAAAATGTTCGTAACGCTGACGAAGGGCGCCACCTCGATGTTGCCGAGACGTTGGCCGGAGAAACCAGTCCGCGCGTCCCAAAGCGTGTAGTCCTCTGCCGCCGTCTGGGAGCCGTTGGCGTCGTTCGTGAGGATCCTTCCCACGTAGTCGCCGCGGACCTCACCGAACCACGAGCCTCGGCTCACGCGCACCAGTCCCTCGAAACGATGCTTGGCAACACCGGGGACGGAATTGCCGTCGAACACGTTGCCGTCCACGACGAATCCATCGAATTTGGCATCCACCAACGTGTAGGAGAGTCGCCCGAACACACCTTTCGGAAGCACCGCCTGCACCGAGGCCTCGAGCCCCTTGTACGTCGATTCCCCAGCGTTCCTGAAGAAGGTGCGGCCGGCCTGCGTCGAGTCCTCAAACGGGACCAGCTCGTCCTTGAGCTTGGTAAGGAACGCGCTCATTTCATAGCTGAAGCGGTTGCTCGATTGACCGCGCATTCCGATCTCTCCGGTGTTGCCGGTCTGCGGATCGAGATCGGGGTTGAAGCCACCGGTTCCATCGATCGTGTTGCCCAATTCCGTTGTCGTGGGCGTTGCTAGCGAAGTCGCGAAGTTTCCGAAGACGGACAGTCTCGGGCTTGCCTGGACAACGAGGCCCACGGTCGGGCTCAATGCGTCCATGACCCGGTCCCCGGACAAATCACCCAACCGATCCTCGACCCCGAAGTCGAATCGGTTGTAACGCAGTGCTCCCACCGCCGAAACGTACTCACCGAGCGAGGTGCTAGCTTGGAGGAACCCACCTGCGGCCGTGACGGTCTCGAATTGGTCCTTTTGCAGGGCACCACGCACACCCCCGGAGTTGGCACTCTCCACTCGGTCGTCGCGTTGGAAATCGAGGTCGAAACCAGCCGCCCACGTGACCCGATCCGAATCGCTACCGCCGGATACCATGGCACGGGTGCCGAAGGCGTTCCGCGAGAGGTCGATGATCCTGGGCGGGATGGGATTATCCATCCTCCGAAAGAGCCCCCATCCCACGAATTCTGCGTTGAGGTTTCCGATCGGCCCCGTCCAGGTCGCCCCCAACTGCCCCTGATGCAGATCCTTCCGTGCGTTCCTAGCGATGTTGCCAAATCCGCCGCCGCGCGCGTCAAGTGAGCTGTCCGCGTATATGGCGTCGCGAGTCAGCCCGCCAGCGCTTTCCGAAGCCAGATCGAAGAAATTGGCTGTGAGGACGAGCCGTCCTCCGTTCGCTTCAATGCCAACCTGGCCGTTTATGTTTAGGCGCGTGGCTAGCCCGTACAGGCTGCTGTCGGCGTTTTCGGAGCGTACCGCGCTGATATCGGCGGCGTCCCCCACGGTCCGAAACCCGTCGTATGTCAAATGCGAAACATTCAGGAGGTATGACGTTCGCCCCGTCGTACCGGCCGTCGTACTCTGAAAGCGCATGAGCCCGTTGTCGCCGAAGACGGCTGTGGCTTCCTCGCGGACCGGTACCTCGGGCGCCGCCTTGGTCTGAAAGCTCAGCACGCCACCCCCACCATTACCGTACATGGCCGCGGACGGCCCACGCATGATTTCGGCGCGCCCGAGCGCCCCGATGTCGAGATGATCCAGGGTCGATTGGCCGTCTGCCATGGTCGCCGGAATGCCGTCCACGAAGATCTTGATGCCACGGGCGCCGAATTGGGATCGGGCGCCGAAACCCCGGATGGAGATGCGCTCACCCACGGAGTAGTTGTACCGGTTCTGAATCTGGACTCCGGGGATTCCTTGAAGCGCTTCGTCGAGGGAGAAGCCGGTGTTGCCGAGCTGCAGGGCCCGCCCGCTTTGCACTGAGACGGCGTAGGGCGCACGGCCCAATCCGTCGGTGGCACGGAGGACGGTAACCGTGATGGAGTCCATGGGAATGACCGAATCGAGCGGCTCTTGCGCCGCGATTTCGGGCGTCCACGGTTGCAGCATCGCGATGGCCATCAGGACGGTCACGACCCGATGGGCCACGCACATGCGGACCGGTATCGCGAACATTGATCTGCCTCTCATCCCGTCATCTCTTTCTGTTTCAGAAGTTCCGAGCTTGCTGAAGAAGCCGTCACCTACGACAGAGCCACACACTACTTCGGCGTGGCCGAAGGGAACAGAGGGCAGAACCGAATCCGCTTGACGGGCCTCGTCCCTTGAGGAACCCTCGGGCGGGGCCGGGAAGGTCCATCGTCGTGGGCCTAGGCGCCGCCCTCTAGCGTCGGCCCGGAGAGTGCTCGACAGTATTCTGGGTCGCCAACGACCGCCAGGGCGTTACGGACCGCCCGCTCGCCGTCTGCGTCCGAAGGACGGCTGCGAGCGATACCGTGCACGACCATGACGGACGAGCCTCCCCCGTCCAAGTTGAGCGCCTCGGTGGCGCCTAAGGACTCGAAGGTGCCTGTGACTTCTTCGAGGGTCATCCCTGAGGAGTAGGCACCCTGCCGGCCGTCCACGACCATGAGCCAGAGCGTCTGCCCAGCCGGGTCGTACGCCACGGCCGTGCGTGGGTGTCTAACCGACGCAAAGTCCTGACTGCGGTCCAAGGCGAGTCCCAATACGGGACGCCCGCCATCCAAGAGTTCCGGGAAGCCACCCACCACCTGAGTTTGGCCGACCTTTTCCCTGGGAATCCACGACCCCGCGGACAACCCCCCATCGTCGCCCAATTCGGCCGTGCCGATCCACGGATCCGTACCGGGTTGCCAAGCAAAGGCAGGGCGCGAGCGGGACCAAAGAAGGCGACCGACAGCCACCTCAGGTCCGACCGGCCTCCCCTCGGGCGTGAAAAAGTCGCCGTTCACGGCCGCGACGACCAACGGGCCCGCCTCACGAACGAGGTTGGTGACCGTGGAAAGACCGGGCCCACCCGGATCGGCTAGACCCGCCGGCAGGACCTCGACGCCCAGGTCGCAACGCCTCAGATCAAGCCGAAGCATATGGATCGCCCAGGGGCCCTTCGGCGACCATAAGTAGTGGTAGGACAACCCCTCGCGAACGAATCGAACTCGGACGGAATCCGGCTCCAGACGCGCGAGAAACGCCTTGGGAAGTGATCCACTCAGGCGGGATGGCACATCAGGGGGCATACAGGACACCCCGACAACGAGCGCGGCAAGGCCCGCGAGAGCCCTGGCACACCGCCCACCCCACAGAGAATTTTCGCGACGGCCCATGGTCAATCCGTTCGGCCCGAGTAAAGGGAGCACGGCCAGTTCGCCAATCATAGCAGAGCGAGATGGATAGGATAGACCCCGGTCATGCATTCCTCTATACTCGGGCGCCATGAACGCCCGCCGCACTAGAGAACCCTCCACCGATCGAGAGTCCCACCAGGGCTCCTACCGGGGCTGCCCCGGAGGCCATCGCCGACGACTCCAGATAGGCCTGCTATGGATCGGCCTTTTGTTCGCATTTCCTGGATCCGCCTCGCCGCAGTCGTCGACCGACGGTGAAGGCATGCGCTTTCGGTTTGGGGTCACTGCAGGCGGTATCGGTCTCGTAGGATTGTCCTTCGAGTTTCGGTGGGGCAACCAGAGCGTAGACGTGAACCTCGCGACTTTCTCACTCAAGGAGATGAGTCTCGCGGTGACGGGGAAGCAATATTTCGGCGGAGGAGAGGTGCAGCCTTTCCTCGGCGTCGGCCTGTGGAATGTCACGGCGCTCTCACGGGCGGACGGAAAAAACACGGGCGTGACCCTGGTACTGAGGATGCCGGTCGGCGCAGACTGGAACTTCGCGGGGAGGCATTTTCTCGGCGGGAGCATCGCCGTAAACGAAGGGTTGTGGATCCGGCGTGCCGACCTCCAAGACGATACTCCGCTCAGCCGGCGTCCGATCCCCCTACCTGGGTTCTACTATCGGATGAGCACGTAGACGAAGACTCTACACAGCGCTTAAAGCTCCTCCGCCTCGTCCCAACTCTCTCCCCAGAAGTCCTCTTCTTCACGGCGGATCTGCTCCAGGTCCAGCGGTGCGGGATCGTCGGTGATGAGAAATCCCCTCTCAACGATTCGTCGCACGTCGTCGTCGTCTATTTGCGGGGGCGGCACCTCCAGTGCCCTCCGGATACGGAGGCGCATGGAGACCCACGCGTAGGCAACGATCCCGCCGAGGGCAAACCACAGCACCGGCCACACGAAGTTCATCACGTCAGTCAAGAGGTGACATTCCAACGTACTTTAGGCCGCTACCGGTGTTGAAGAGCACGACTTCCGCATCGGCGGCCAGCGCCCCCATCTCGATCAAAGCGGGAACGGCGGCAGCCACAGCGCCACCCTCTGGAGCGGCGAAGATACCCGTGGCTTTACCCAAGATGGAGACCCATTCGGCCATGTCTTGATCACGGATCGCGACGGCCGCCCCGCCTGATTCCCGAATGCCGCGAAGAATCAGGAAGTCACCGACCGCACCGGGTACACGGAGTCCAGAAGCGTAGGTGGCGGCATCGGTCCACATCTCTGCCGCATCGTCACCCTGCTCCCACGCACGGACCATGGGAGCACATCCTGCGGCCTGAACCGAAAACATCTTGGGTCGCTCGGAGCCGATCCAACCCAGACCCTCCATCTCGTCGAACGCCTTCCACATGCCGATCAGTCCGGTGCCCCCCCCGGTCGGGTAGACGATGCCGTCCGGCAGCCGTCCTCCGAGTTGCTCGAAGATCTCGTAGCCCATCGTCTTCTTGCCCTCGACACGGTATGGCTCCTTGAGCGTGGAGAGGTCGAACCAGCCGAATTCCTCGACACCCTTCTTGACCACTGCGCCGCAGTCGGTGATGAGGCCATCGAGAAGTTGCAGGTCGGCTCCCAGTGCTCGCATCTCGGCGATGATCGGGGCCGGTGTGTCCGTGGGGACTACCACGTGGACCGGCAGTCCAGCGGCGGCAGCGTAAGCCGCCGCAGCGCCCCCCGCGTTGCCGGCCGAGGGGATAGCGAGTTCAGTCGCACCCAGTTCCTTGGCTCTCGACACGGCCAAGCACAGCCCTCGATCCTTGAAGCTGCCCGTCGGATTCTGTCCCTCGTCCTTGACCCAGACCCTGCCGACACCCATGCGAGTCGCAAGACGAGGAGATTCGAGGAGGGGCGTCCAGCCCTCTCCAAGGCTGATCTGGCAGCGGCGATCACGAACGGGCAAGACCTCTTCGTAGCGCCAAAGATCCGACCGGCGGGAAGCGAGATCGGAGGGCTGAAACCCCGTCCGCACGGCTTCGATATCGTATCGGGCGAAGTATGGCTTCCCGGCCGCTGACAACCCGTGGAGAGCTTCACTTTCGACGGTATCGCCGGTGAACGTGCACTCGAGATGCGTGGCCCCGCGGAGCTGCTTGGGATGCTCGGTCATAGTGTCCAGGTGGTCAGAGGGTGGCGACTCAAGAGCTGAAGATATGAGAGCGGCCCGCAGCGCCAACCCCTGTCGTCACCCCGACTCCTGCGGTTGTTCCAACCGGGCGTCGGGCGCCTCCGCACTCGCGCGTAACGGCGCCAGCAGCCGAAGTCCGAGAAAGATGCTCAGCACCGCTGGGGGCAAGAGAATCCACGGAGGCGCGTCCCCCGCCGTCTCGAACCAGGCTCGAAGCGCCGGTACCGAAGCGATCAAGACGATACTTCCGTTGTTGGCGAAGTGCATGAGCATCCCCACCCAGATCGAGCCCGTGCTCATGACGACCCACGCCAGCAAGAATCCCAACCACGCGGTCGGCAAGAAGCGAAATGCGGACTCGAAGGAGATGTGAAAAGCCCCGAAAACGACCGCATTCAGGGTCGCGACCCGCAGCATGGACGCCCGACCCCTGGTGCCGGCCAAGAGCACACCACGAAAGACGACTTCCTCGCAGATGGCCGGAGTTAGGGCGAACAGAACTAGCAGCCACAGGAGTCGGGAGGGACTGTCCGCCGTGATCAGTTCGTCGAGTCCCTCGAGGAGTTCCCACGGGACAGGCAGAACAAATCCCTGTGCCCAAGCGAGGAACCACCCTACCGGGGCAGCGCCGGCGATTACGAGCAGTGCGGCGAACACGTGCCGGAGGCGCGGGCGGCGTAGCGACAGTGTAACGCCGACATTCAGGCGGGCCCACCAAATGAGCGCCA
Organism: Gemmatimonadales bacterium UBA6960; assembly: GCA_963577685.1. GTDB lineage: Bacteria > Gemmatimonadota > Gemmatimonadetes > Longimicrobiales > Gaopeijiaceae > UBA822. Next base: position 19,035 of record CAUZAE010000022.1, read on the forward strand.
ATACCGGGAGAAAGAGAAGGAGCCATTCTGAGAGGAACAGCCCGCTCTCACCCAATCGTGCCTGCAACGGGAAGCCCACGTAGAAGAATAGAGCTCCGACGACGGCGATCAACCCGACCGCCTGCCCCACCCGAGGCGTGTCCCCCGACGGGCCAGCCATGCCGCGAAGACGCTGCAATAGGCTACCTGACGCCCGAACGCGGGCGTCCCCATCTCCGAACAGAACCTCCTCTCGACCGAAGGACGCCGACGCGAAAGCGAGGGCGGCTGCAGCCCAGAGTGCCGTCGTAACCACAGCGACTATGGCGGGAGTTACGGGCGGACTCCCCGCCATCAGCTCCCGGAAAAAAAGGCCGACCCCTGCCACCGGAACAGCGGCGAGCGCCACCGTGAAGTCGATTCCGGGAAACGCCGGCAGCAGGGCGGGCATCATCACGGCGAGATAGAGCGGCGTGAGGGCAGTCTGGGCCTCCTTGAACGATCGCGACCGGACCGCGATCCCCAGAAAGAGCGATGCGAACAGAAGGGAGAGGGGGATCAACGTCACGAAGATGATCAGCAGGGCTCCGAACGGCAGCGCAAACTCGATGTCGAGCGTGCCTCCGAATTGGAAAAGGCCCGTCTGGAACGTGAGCAACATGCTCGCCAGATTCAGGGCAGCGGCAACGACGCCGATCAGAGCAACCGCGAGGAATTTGCCGACGACGATCTGCCAGGCGGGCACGGGAGCGGTGAGAAGCGTCTCCAGGGTTCCCCGCTCCTTTTCTCCCGCGGCCAGATCGATCGCTGGATAGAACGTGCCCAGTAACGTCATCAGGATCAGTAGCATGGGCAGGAACCTGCCGAGCGTATACCCGCCCAGTTCCTCAGCACGCGCCACGGAGGAATCAGCCAACACCAGAGGCGTGGCAAAGCTCAGGGGAAGGCCGCGCTCCGCCAGCCGTTCCGCAAGCAGATCTCGTTCCCAAGCTCGCAGTGCGTCGGTGAGGACGTTCCTCGCTCCGCGGGAGCGCTCATCGGCCGCGTCGTAGAGCACCGTGGCGCTCTGCGTGGCACCCGCTATCGGCCGGGGTCCAAGGACCACTACCGCCTGCACGGAATCGGCACGGATCGCGTCTACGGGATCGAGCACGTCAAGCACTGTGAGGCCTTCACGACCCTCCAGAAAACTGAGGATGTCCACCGACCCCGATCCCGCGATCCCGACCGTAGCCGACTCGGCCTCGAGCTGGCGGAGTCCCACCAAGGCAAGCTGTTCCGTCGCCACGAGAAGCACGGGATACAGAAGTACAGGCACGACCACCATCATGAGCAGGGTGCGGCGATCTCGGAGCGTCTCGCGAAGCTCCTTTCGAAAAACGACCCACGCCATCCTCATGAGCGATCGCTCACCAGCGCCAAGAAAGCCCTGGTGAGATTCCTCTCACCCGTCATCTCGAGCAGGGTGGGCGGCGTTCCCTCTGCTACGAGGCGGCCCTCACTCAACACGCCGACGTGATCGGCAAGAAGCTCGACCTCCGTCATGTGGTGGGTCGAGAAAAGTATAGCCTTGCCCCTTTCACGCTCGCCCTCGATGAACCGGTAGATGACTTGTCCACTCAGCACGTCGAGACCCATCGTCGGTTCATCCAGGACCAGCGCTGGCGGATCGTGGACCACGGCCCGAGCGACCGAGACCCGCTGGCCCTGACCGGTGGAAAGCGTCCCGCAGCGTTGGTCCCGAAAGGCGGCTATGCCAAAAACCTCGACGAGGTCGCTCACACGCCGTTCGAGTTCGGGCCCTTCGAGGCCTTGGAGTCGACCAAAGTAGAAAAGGAGCTCAACCGGCGTGAGTCGTTCGTAGAGGCCCATCGAAGCCGCGAGGAATCCAATCTTCGAGCGCACCTCTAGGGGCCGCTCGCGCACGTCAGCTCCATCGACATAGACGGCTCCCGTCGTCGGCGACAGGAGTGTCGCCAAGCAACGAAGAGCGGTGGTCTTGCCCGCCCCGTTCGGCCCCAACAGCGCATACACCTCGCCGGGGGCCACGCGGAAAGAGAGACCCTCGACGGCGTGGATCGGACCGTACGTCTTAGTCAGCTCATGGAACTCGATCATAGGGCAACCGTATGTGGACCCGAGGGCTTCGTGCAACCTTTCGCCGAGGCCGGCGACTCCAACGTTAAAGGACAACCTGAGCCAAGCGACAATGGACGAAGTACAGCTGCTGCGAAAGGCGTGCCAGGGGGACGGCCCCGCGGTTCGAGCGCTCTACGAGCGCTGGTCCCTGCCTCCAACCGACTTCGTGGTGTCCTCCGTTCGACCCACTGGCCGATACACCTCCGTTCGGAGTACCGATTCGGCGCTCCCTCTCGAATATTTGCTATTAACCTCCGTCGCAGCGGATTCCGTAAAGTCGGCGATCGTGCAGTTACGGGAGCAGTTGAACGACGTGCACGAGGCAACCCGTCGACGCGAGCTCGAGATCGTCCAGGTGGTGCCACGTCGAACCCGAGGGACCGATCTATCCGATCGTGAGCTCGATCGCCTGAAGTCCGACGACGCTCGCGTCACCGAAGAACTGTCGGGGCTCGCGATGCGCCTCGCGGAGATCGGCTCGGTCGAGCGAGAGAGCCGCATGCGTGCGGCGGGTGGTGATGCACGCGCGACCGTCCAGTGGAGTCGGCCAGTGACGGCGCACTTGGTAGGTCGGAACTTCGTAGGGGGTGCTCAATTCAGCGAGATGAACCCGGAGCTCGCGACATACTTCGGCACCGACCGTGGTGTGTTGGTCATCCAAGTGCTGAGTGGCACTCCCGCGTCCGAGGCAGGACTCATGCCCGGCGATGTCGTTACGGGAGTCGGCGGTTCCGACATCGAAGACCTCGGGTCCTTTCGGGACCGCTTGAACCAGGTCTACTCCCTGCAACGGGGCGCTGTTCTTTCGCTGATCCGGAGGCGGGCTCAGATCTTCGTCACGCTTTCGCGGTAGACCGACCCTATTCGTACCTGAGGGCGTCGATCGGATGGAGCTTCGCCGCACGTTGAGCCGGCCAGATACCGAAGAACAGCCCGATTCCGGCCGAGAACAACAACGCAGTCACGACAGCCTCGGGCGAAATGGCCGTGTCCCAATTCAGGACTCGCGTGAGAATTTCCGCTCCACCCACGCCTAGCGTGACACCCAGAATCCCCCCCAAGACACACAGGACCAGCGCCTCGATGAGGAATTGGAAGAGGATGGCCTTGCGGGTGGCCCCCATAGCCTTGCGCACACCAATCTCACGAGTCCGCTCCGTCACGCTCACGAGCATGATGTTCATGATACCGATGCCGCCCACGATCAGGCTTATGCCCGCGATCCCCGCCAGCAGCATCGTGAAGGTCTGCGTAGTCTCGCTGAACGTCGCCACCAGGTCACTCGCGTTTCGGATACTGAAGTCGGTGCTCTCTCCCGGGCGGATCCGATGCACCCTTCGCAGGATACGGTCGATCTCGCCGAACGCCGCGTCCATCGCCTCGACGGAGGGGATCTGAGCATAGATCGACGAGAGGCGCCGACGTCCCCCGAAAACTCTGAACTGGGCCGTACTGGTCGGAATCAGAACTTCGTCATCGGGACGAGAAAATCCCGCATCGCCCTTCTCTTCGAGCACACCGATGATTTCGAACGGCTGGCCACGAATCTGGACCGTCTTGCCGATGAGAACACTCGGAGGTGTGCCGAGCGACTCGGGTACGCTATACCCTAACACGGCCACCCTACGACGCCCCTGCACCTGCCCCTGGTTGAAGATCTCCCCATGTTCGATGTTGAGATTCTGCATCTCGAAATAATCGGGCCAAACGCCTCGCACCTGATTGCTGGAGTTCCACCGGAGGTACGAGAGCTGCACCCGGGAACTCACCTCCGGCGAGATCTTGAGGAGGCCCTCTGATTCGTCCCGGAGAGCCTCAGCATCCTCCACGGTGAGGTCCTCGGTGTCGCCTGTGGACACACCCATATGATATCTCTGGCCGGCCCGAATGGTCAGAACGTTGGTGCCCATGCGGGCGATCCTCTCCTCCACGCTACGCTGAGCCCCTTCGCCCAACGCCACCATGGCGATCACCGCGGCAACGCCGATGATGATCCCCAAGGTCGTCAGAAACGAGCGAAGCGCGTTGGCCCGAATAGCTCCTAGTGCCACCCCGATGATCTCCCTGATCAGCATGGGATCAACGACCTCCCCGACCACCGCCACCGAACGGTGTCGACCTCGATCGGATGCGCTCGAGGAACGCATCCTGAGTCGCGCGGAGCTGTGCGGCTCCGATCACGGCGAGCTCCTCCCCTCCCTCCAGTCCGCTGACGACCTCCGTAAAGTCCCAGTCGTTGAGCCCGATCATGATCGGGCGGGGCGTGGGCGCTCCATCCTCCCCGAACACGAACACGACGGCGCGCCGCGTGTCTCTCTGCATCGCGAGCCCTCGGGCTCCTTCACCTGCCTGCTGAGGACGGAATCCCCTTCCTTCGGGGCCACCCCGCAACTGACGCATGAGGACCCGAACCGAGTCCTGTGAGATCTCTCCTCTGTCCACTCTCGCCCTCAGTGAGTCGAGGGCGCTACGCCCGGGGCCGCCGTTCGGTGACGTCGCCGCTGCACCGCCGTCGGGCACGCCACGGCCTTGCCCACGGCCAGGTTGCCCGGCTCCAGCCTGGGCCCCACCCGGTCGGGCACCACCCTGGCCGCGTGTACTCGGACCACCCCTACCCCGCCCACGGCCACCGGCGAACAGACCGCCCATGTCGAGAGCATCAGGGTCCAGACCCAAGGCCATTGCAGCCGGCTGAACGTCTTGCGGATTCACCACGGCATTGTTCGGGATCAAGAGTACGCCGGGTGCTTGGGCGATCTCGATCTGGACCTCGCCATTCATACCGGGTTTCAGAAGTCCCAAGTCGTTATCGAGCGTCACGATCACGGGAAACATCGTGACATTTTGTTGCACCACGGCCTGGGGCTCGATCTTGTCCACGATTCCGAAGAAGCTCCGGTTCGGGAACGCCTCTACGTCGACAATGGCTTCCATGCCTTTCCGGATTTCGCCCATGTCGGTCTCGTCGACTAGAGTCCGCACCTGCATCATACGGAGATCGGCCATGATCAGGAGAGTCGTACCACCCGAGACATTCTGGGAGGCGGATTGGATGACCTGCCCCTCCTCGACGTCCTTCTGGAGAATCGTGCCCGCCATCGGGGCACGGATGATCACGTCGCTAAGACGGAGCTGGCTCAACTCATAGTTGGTCTCGGCCTTCACCAACGTC
>CAUZAE010000023.1:0-24254 GCA_963577685.1 Gemmatimonadales bacterium UBA6960
GGAGCGGGCGACCACCGAGGTCACGCCTCCCGAGAGAGCCACCTGGATCATCGGATCCTCGAGATCCAGGTTGTCGACGGCCTTCCATTCTGGTGTGAACGGTCCGGGGATCCGTGAGCGGCTGGACCGGTCCAACGCGAGGTGCGCGTGCGCGTCGATCATGCCGGGGATGACGACTTCCGCCCAGTACACGGCGGCGTCGGCGGGGGCGTCGACGGACGTGCCTACCTGTTGGATGAGTCCATCCTGGACGAGGATCTCGCCGTCCCTGATCACGCCGTTCGTGACCGTGTGGATCTCACCGGCCCGGATGAGGATGGCGCCGGATTGGGCGGCCACCGGATGGGGAGCAGCGGTGGCTGCGAGTCCCGTGACCAGTAGAGCGATGAACTTCATGATTGCCTCCTGGGGTTGGGTCTCGGGACGGATGAGCAGTAGTAGCCCCGATTCCTTGCCACCGCTACCGTAGAGAGTCCGCCGTCGAACCCGGTTGCCCTCTCCTTGGAGATCCAGTGACTCTTCGCTTCAGCTCGAGGGAACAGAGAGTTTTCGCGACCCTGTTCCTCAGCGCCCTCGTGCCTGCCTGCGGGAGCACTACGATCGAACATGACGTTGTCATGCGCGGCGTCACGGTTGTGGACGTCGAAACGGGGGCTCTGACCGAAGACAGAACGATTGCGATCGACGATTCCTTGATCGTCTTCGTCGGCGAAGACGCAGGAAATTCACACCAGGGGCGCATCGAGATCGACGGGGCCGGCCGCTATGCGATCCCCGGACTGTGGGACATACACGTACATATCGAGGGAGCGGACCTCGTGGAGGACAATCTTCTCCTCTTCCCGGTCTATCTCGCCTACGGCGTCACCACGGTTCGCGACATGGCGAGTGATTTAGGTGAGCAGGTACTCGCTTGGCGTGACGAGATCAATCGAGGCGACCTTCTCGGTCCCCGCATCTACACGGCGGGCAGGAAGATCGAAGGCGTCAACTCGATGTGGAAGGACGATCTGGAAGTGGCCGACGAGGCTGAGATGCGGGTCATGATGGACCGGTTGGACGCATACCGCGTGGACTTCGTCAAAGTGACTGACAATACGCTGTCGGCAGACCTGTTTCTCGCCACGGTGCGTGAGGCCCGCACCCGTGGATACCGGGTCTCGGGTCACGTTCCCTACGGTTCGTCCGTGGAGAAACTGGTGACTGCTGGGATCTCCACCATCGAGCACGCCAGCTACATGATTCGGCTGGGCGCGGAACGTGAAGCCGAGATCGCCGCGAGCGTGCGACGGGGAGAGCTTACGCGGGGTGACGCCCAAGCCCAGTACAATGCATCGTTCGTCCAGGAGCAGGCGATTTCAGGCTACGAGATGCTGGCGGACCGGGGCGTCTATGTCACGCCCACGCTCATCCAAGGTCAATTGTCTGCATACCTCGACGAGACCGATCACAGTCAGGACGAGTTCCAACGGTACCTGACCGAGGCCTTCATGGCTCCGTATGGGCCTCGTGCCACTCGAATATTGAACTCCTCCCCCGCGCAGCGGCGCACACGGAGGGAGAACTTCCACCGAATCCTGGATCAAGTTCCCGCGATGCACGCGGCGGGGGTGCAGCTGCTTGGCGGAAGTGACTCCGCTCCCATCGCGGCGTTCGTGTACCCCGGCCTGGCGCTGCATCAGGAACTACAACTATTCCAACAAGCCGGGTTGTCCCCGCTCAGTGCCTTACAGACCGTCACTCTCAACGGAGCCGAGTTCGTCGGCGAGCGTGATGCTGTGGGCACTCTCGACGTCGGTATGTTGGCATCGATCGTCCTGCTACGTGAAAACCCACTCGAGGACATCGCCGCCACACTATCCATTGAGGTGGTCGTCTCTCGTGGGGACGTATTCGACCGCCAGACATTGGACCGCATGCTTGATCAGGCGGCGACGCAGGCGAGCGCACTGGATACCGCCCGGCGAGACCTGCAGGGTCGGTAGGCGGGCGTTCGGGGCCAGAGGGCAAACAAAAACCCCGAAGCCGTGGGGGCCCCGGGGTCTTCGCTTCGCGCAGGCTGACGTTTAGGGGGAGGGGCGTCGCGTCATTCGAGCTCGGCGCCGGATTCGGCGGACCTCTTGCCTGCGATCTTGCCGAACATCTCGTCTGACGTCTTGCCTGCGGTCTTGCCTGATATCGCGTCGCACGTCCTGCCGGATATCTTGCCTGACATCCTGCCGAACATCTCGACGGATATCCCTTCGAATATCCTGCCGGATATCTCGTCGCGCCTCCTGCCTGAGGTCCCGGCGGATATCCTGCCGGACCTCTTTCCTGACTTCCTGCCGAACGTCCTTCTCCACCTTCGCTGTTTTGGTCTGCAGATCGGGACCGACTTGAGCCTGTACATCGGTGGTGCCGAGGACCAGGAAAGCTCCTAATCCGAGAATCGTCATGCGAAGCATCTGAAGCTCCTTGATGAGGTGTTCCTGCCTAGGACTGCCTCCCACAGGCCCACCTCTAAGACGATCCAACGTTAAAAGGGTCACACCGGAGATCGCCCTCCGCCTCACCGATTCAGATTGGCCGGCGTGCAGTTCGTCGCGATGTGCTCGCACAGTGCGTTCGTGTACACCTCGGTCATCGTGACGAAGCTCGCGAAATCGAAGGCCGCTCCATGAGCGCCGGGGGGGAAGAAACGGAGATCCGCGTCCTTGCCGGCTTTGGCGAGTGCCGTCAGCAGCTGCATGGTGTGTTGGGGCTGCACATTCTCGTCCATTCCGGAATGGATCAGGAGGAGATGGTCCTCGAGGGACTGGACCCAGTTCAGCGTCGAGCTCCCCTGGTACCCGTCGGGGTTTTCCGCGAGAAGGCCCATATAGCGCTCGGTATAGATCGTGTCGTAGAGCCTCCAGTCGGTAGCGGGCGAGTTGGCGATCCCCAACTTGAACAGCCGGGGGTGTCTCATCAGCGTCGAGATCGCCATGAAGCCGCCGTAGCTGGTGCCCTGGATCGCCATGCGATCACCGTCGACCCACGGCTGCGACGCTAGCCACCGGCCCACCTCGGCGAAGTCCTTCGCCTCCCACTCGCCCAACACCTCGTACACGACCTCCATGAAGTCACGACCGTAGTTACCCGACCCACGGTTATTGAGGCCGACCACGATGTAGCCCTGCTGTGCGAGGTACTGGTGCCAACCGTTGCTTGCCCACTCGTCGTACACCTGCTGGGATCCCGGGCCGCCATAGATCGAAAGGAGCACCGGGTGCGGTCGCGACGGGTCGAAGTCCGGCGGTTTGATCATCGAGCCGTCGAGCTCGACGCCGTCGGACGTCGTGAAGCTGAACAGTTCTGTCGGGGAATAGGCACGGGCGCTGACGTAGGCCTCGACCTCTGCGTTGTCCTCGAGCGTGGCCAGCAGCTCGCCGCCGCCCTGCGTGCTCCAGAGCTCGACCTGCTGGGGCCGACTGCTGCTGGACCAGGTGTCGATGTAGTAGTCCGTGCTCGGGGACATGTCGATGGCGTGCTTTCCGGCCACCCCCGTCAGACGCCGTTTGTTTCCGCCGTCGAAATCAATCGCGTAGAGGTGGCGCTGGAGCGGGCTTTCTTCGGTGCCCGTGTAGTAGATCGTGCGCGTCTCGGCATCGATGCCCTCGACTCGTGTTACGACCCACTCGCCGTCCGTCACCTGGTTCAGCAGCTCGCCGTCGTACGAGTACCGATAGAGGTGGTTGTAGCCGTCCCGGTCGCTGATCCAGAAGAAGTCGCGCGATCCTTCGGGGAAATGGAAATAGTGTGTGACGTTGGCGAAGAAATCGAACACGTCGATCCACGCTTCGCTCCGTTCCTCCATCACCAGACGCCGCTCCCCTGAGCGAACATCGAAGAAGTACAGCTGGAGCTCGTTCTGGGGGCGGTTCAGCGTGACGACGGCCAACGTATTGGGGTCGCTCGTCCAATAGATGCGAGGGATGTAGTGCTCACCCTCAAGGCCGACGTCCATCCAGCGGGTCTCGCCCGAGGCCACGTCAACGACGCCGATGCGCACCTCCGAGTTGTCCTGCCCGACTTTGGGGAAGGGCATCACCGTCCACTCCGGGTACAGGCCCTCCCAGTCCGTGATCTGGATCGTGGGGACGTCGGCCACATGTGTCTGCCAGTAGGCGATTCGCTGGCCGTCGGGGCTCCAGTCCCAGGCCTGCGTCAGGCCGAACTCCTCTTCGTATACCCAGTCGAACACGCCGTTCCAGACGACGTCCGTGGCGGTCGTCGTGAGACGACGCTCCTCCTCGGAATCGATGTCATAGACGAATAGGTCGCCTTCCCGCTCGTACGCCAGGAGGGCACCGTCGGGCGACATCTCCGCGGTGCGCGCGTCGTCCGCCGCCAGCACGAGAGACTCGTCTTCGACTCCGTAGACGTAGAAGTCAGCGATGCCCGAGTACCGGTAGACCGGCCGGAAGTCCGTTTGGAAGACGACGTGCCGTGAATCCGCAGCCCATGCGAACGAACGGTACTGTAGTGATTCTGACGTTCCCGGTACCGTGAGTGCATCCGGATCGAAGAGCAACTCGTCGTTGGCTGACGCCGGGTCGTACGCTCGAACCTCCGATGCCCTCGTCCGGGGGTTGGTCAGCGTGTACGAATAGCGTTGGCCTTCGTCGATCCAGTTCACGCCGGCTGGGCCCGCACGGCCCGCGAGTCGGCCCGTGATGCCCAAGGCCTCCTGCACACTCCCGATCCGCTCTTGGGCGCCGAGGGGGACCGCGCTCGCCAACGCCAGCGTCACTATGAGGCTCGCACAAACTCTCATCGTTCTCTGCCCTCCCGGAGGCTCACCTACCGGATGACTCTCGGCGGTGATGTCTTGCATGAATCGCCTGAGTGGCCCGTCAGACGTGGAGGACAAGATGCGGCCGGGGCGCGGGGGGCGGCAAGCGGTCCTTTGCGCCAATCGGTACGGGCCAGCGCGGGATGCGTGGGCGCGGTGATCCTCTACGGCAGGGGGCCGCTCACTCGGGTACCCGCTGCCGGAGTTCCTCGAAGAAGTTGGTAACCAGAACAAACTGAGAATCAGAGGGTCGTCGGTTCGAGTCCGACCCCGGGAGTTGGCGGAAGTTGAAGGAAGACATGTAGTTACAAGAACGCGGGAGTCCACGGTGTGGGCTCCCGCGTTTGCTTTGTGTGCGAATAGTGTGCCAGTCCTGATTTCTCAAGACTGCGCGTTGTCACCCAAGCCCCCTTTTGGGGGGTGCCTCATTTACTGACTGAGTCCAGCGAGTCCGTCCACCATGCCCCTCGAATGGTTCGACGGGACGGCGACTGAGCAGGATGAAGGGGGCGAATCGTCCCATGGGACTGCCAGAGCTGGTGTGGGGGGACCCTAAGCCGGAGATCATGCCCCCAACAACCCCAACACCTTCACTCCCTCCGACAGGACATTATCGAGAGCGGTCACGGCGGAGCGGGCGGAGAAATTCTCGCCGACCTTACTGAATCGAGTGAGGTGAACATGCCCAGTCGACGCCTCGAGCTCAACGCGACAGGAAGGAAGCAGCGTATGGTTGTGTTCGAGTAACTTGACGAGAACCGGCTTCGACAGAGTGCCCCTCTTGGCGACACTACGATCTTTGGCAGACCTTTTGCCCCGCCGGGCCCTTGTCTCCGCGAGGAGGACAGAGAGCTGAAGCAGGGATCCCCCCGCGGCCTGAGGGGAGATGCTTCTTGCCATTCCGGAGGAGCACCGTGCGGCGGAGAGATTCCGTACCATGGTGATATCGTGCCACATCCTCGTTGGGGTGCACGCGAGAGGAGAGGTCGAGCTCGACCTGGGGTCGTTTTCCGTCTTCAGGCATGGGCCGTCCAAAACCTTTCGAGCCGCCATTGGAGTTCTTCTTCATTTCCGATTTCGCACTCCCAGGTCGTCATGACGTCGAAACCCCTGGCCTCCAGTGCGGCCGACTTCTCGGCATCCCGCTCCCGGTTTCTCACTAACTTCTCCTCCCAAAACTCCGAGTTGCGCTTGGGAATCCTCCCTCGGGCGCACCCTTCGTGATAATGCCAAAAACAGCCGTGAACAAAAATGGCCTTGTGGCGTGACTTATTCGCAATATCCGGGCGTCCGGGCAGATCCCGTACATTCAGGCGATACCTGGCACCGAGGCGTGAGAGGCATCGACGTACAGACTGTTCGAGCGACGTGTCCTTTCGTCGAACACGCTTCATCAACGCTGAACGATACGGCGTGGTTGTCACCAGCCTATCACCATAGGAACCTAACGCCTGCGCCCGGTTCGATCGAGCGCGCTCAACCAAAGAAAATCTTCTGCATCGCATCCCGTGCGGTTTCCTGCATCCCGGGTAGAACATGCGAATACGTGTCGAGGGTAATCTTCACATTTGCGTGCCCAAGAGTCTCGGAGACCACGTGTGGCGGTGTCCCAGCTTTCATGAGGATGCTGGCACAGGTATGCCTCAGCCCGTAGGGGGTCAGGGTGTCGAAACCGAGCGCACGTACCACGGGTTTGAAGTGACGCCGTACAGTCATTGTGTAGTTCAACGGCTCGCCGTCTTTGTTGGCGAAAATCAAGCCATTGTCTGCGTACCGTCCGCCCATCCGAAGCCTCTCCTCAGTATTCGTAGGCGAGTATGCCAAGAAGCTGAACTCGACTCGATCCCGTAGGGAAAACGCGAAGCCCCCGCCACCGACCTCGACTCGCTCTTGCTCCTGCCCCCATACGCCGTCCCCGAATTCGCCGATCAGCTCCAAGCCCTGCGGGCCCGCTGGTCGACTTCCACCGACCGTCGGGAGCGGGACCGGGAGCGGAATCCGCCTTGGGGCGGGAGCGCACGCGGATGTACCGGCAAGCATTACGACGAGAACCGTCCGCCCGAGGGATCGCCGAGTCGTGCAGGCGCCCATAATGGACGGCTCCCCCCTCAGTATGCTTGTGTCGTGGTGCCGACCCTGCATCATTGGGGTGTGCAAGCGCTTCATGACCTCTCCGGTTGTTGTTCGACTGACCTTCTGCGTGGCGAGCCGAATAACAAGATACCGCGGCGCGGGGAAGCCTTTGATACGTCGGATGACGTATCGGTGGTCGTTGGATTACGTAGTCCGGGGGTAGGCGTGGGGGCGTCCGATCCTCGCATGTCCCCGCCCCACGCGGTGTAGGGCCACCCCGGCCCTCTTGCCGACTCGCCCCCTCCGCAGCAACCTGGCTGGTCAATCACGCGCACCACCTCCGACTCGGATAGGCCCCATGGGTAAGCTCACGTTTCGCTCGCGATCGACAGTTCTGCTTGGCCTCCTCTCTGGCTTGCTCGTAGGGCTGCCCATAACCACCCCGGCCGCCGCCCAGATCGCGGACGCGCTCGGGGCCTTGGAGTTCCGCGAAGTCGGCCCGGCCGTCGCGGGTGGGCGCATTGCCGACATCGCGGTCAACCCGCACAACACGTCCGAGTGGTACCTCGCCGTGGGCTCGGGTGGCCTTTGGAAGACCACGAATGCGGGCACGACCTGGACACCCGTCTTCGACGACCAGCCGAGTTACTCGATCGGCACGGTGGCCCTCGACCCCACCAATCCCCTCGTGGTCTGGGTCGGTACGGGCGAGAACGTCAGCGGTCGTCACGTGGGCTGGGGATCGGGCGTCTACAGGAGTAGAGACGGCGGCGAGACCTGGGAGAACCTCGGTCTCGAGGCCACTGAGCATATCGCCAAGATCCTCATCCGCCCGGGTGACGGGAACACGGTGCTCGTCGCGTCCGAGGGCCCGCTCTGGTCCGCCGGAGGCGAGCGCGGCGTCTATAAGACGGAGGACGGAGGTGAGACTTGGAGTCACGTCCTCGATATCGACGAGAACACGGGCGTCACGGACCTCGAGTTCGACCCGGCCAATCCGGACGTCGTGTACGCGGCGGCCCACCAGCGGCGCAGACACGTTTGGGGCCTCATGTCCGGAGGGGAGCACTCGGGCATCTACAAGTCCAGCGACGGTGGTGACAGCTGGCGAGAGGTCACCACAGGCCTTCCGAGCGGCGACATGGGCAAAATCGGCTTGGCGGTGACCCCGGCCGACCCGGACCTCGTTTATGCGACCATCGAAACCAACGACGACGAGCGCGGCTTCTACCGCTCTACGGACAAGGGCGAGAGCTGGCAGCGCCGGAACGAGTACATCTCCGGGGGCACGGGGCCGCACTACTACCAGGAGATCGAGGCTTCGCCGACGGACCCGGACCTCGTCATCCAGATGGACGTCTTCTTCCAGATCACGCGTGACGGCGGCGCGACGTTCGACAACCTGGGCTCTGGGGGCGAGAAGCATTCGGACAACCACGCGCTTTGGTTCGATTCAGCCAACACGCAACACATGCTTGCCGGGACCGACGCGGGCCTCTACGAGACCTTCGATCAGGGCACGACCTGGCGGCACTTCCCGAACATGCCGATCTCGCAGTTCTACAAGGTCGCGTTGTCCAACTCCGAGCCGTTCTACGAGATCCTCGGTGGGGCGCAGGATCTGGGCACGCTGTGGGGCCCGGCGCGCACGATGAATACGGACGGCGTACGAAACGCGGATTGGCATTTCCCGATGGGAGCTGACGGGTACGGCGTGCAGATCGACCCTTCGGACGCCGACATCCTCTATCTCATGACGCAGCAAGGGAACCTGTACCGCACCGATCGGAAGAGTGAGGAGTCGATCCAAATCCAGCCGCAGCCCGCGCCGGGTGATCCTCCCGAGCGCTGGAACTGGGACTCGCCGATCATGATCAGCCCCCACGATTCCGATCGGCTCTACTTCGCTTCGCAGCGACTTTGGCGCAGTGACGATCGCGGCGATTCGTGGACGGCCGTCAGCGGAGACCTGACCACGAACACCAACCGCTACGAGCTGCCCTACATGGGGCGCGTGTGGGAGCTCGACGCCATGCACGACAACGGAGCCATGTCGGTGTACGCCACCCTGACTACGGTCTCCGAGTCGCCCGTCACCGAGGGTCGGCTCTATACGGGCTCGGACGACGGCCTGATCCATGTTTCCGAGGACGGAGGACAGACGTGGACGCGTGCCGCGTCGCTACCTGGTGTGCCCGAGCGCTCGTTCATCAACAAGGTCGAGGCGGATCAGCACACCCCGGGCACCGTCTTCGCGCTCGCCGATGCGCACAAGACCGGCGACTACAGCCCCTATGTTTTCGAGAGCACGGACGACGGCAGGAGCTGGTCGTCGATCGCGGGCGATCTGCCGGACGGTACGATCCTGTGGGCGATCCAGCAGGATCACGTCGATCCCGATCTGCTTTTCCTCGCGGCCGAGTACGGCATCTACTTTTCTCCCAACCGAGGTGAGAACTGGCACATGCTTTCGGCCGGGCCGCCGACCATCGCATTCCGCGACCTCAAATTGCACCGCCGCGACGACGACCTGGTCGGCGCGACCTTCGGCCGTGGCTTCTACGTCCTCGACGACTACAGCCCTCTTCGGGAGATCGCGGGCGGCGCCCTCGCCGGGGCGGGCGGCCTCATGCCCGTGCGTGATGCGTGGTGGTACATCCCGTATCCCACCAACCAGGCCGTCGGTCGACCCACGTTGGGCAGCACCGCCTACGTGGCGCCCAATCCGGACTTCGGGGCGACGCTTACGTACTATCTACCGCAGATGCCCGAGAGGCCGAGCGATGTGCGGGATGCGGCCGAGCGTGATCTACGCCAGCGGGGCGCGGACGCGCCGTTCCCCGGTTACGATGCGCTCCGGGCCGAGGCGGGAGAGAGCGGAGCCAGGGTGCTGCTTCAGATATCGGATGCGGCTGGCGATCCGGTGCGTTGGATCGAAGGACCTGCTAAAGCCGGGCTGCATCGCTTGACCTGGGACCTCCGGCGTCCGGCGCCCAACCCGATCAGCTTGAGCCAGCCAGGTTTCCAACCGCCATGGGTGACCGATCCGGTTGGTCCGTTGGTGCCCCCGGGCGCGTACTCGGCCCAGATGGTGCTCGTCTCGGCTCATGGCGTCGAGGAGGTCGGGCGCTCGCAGGGCTTCGCGGTTAAGCCCGTGCCGAATGCGCCTCGGGGCACGGACTTTGTAGCCGTCGCCGAATTTCAGTATCAGACGAGCGAGCTGTCCCGTCGCGTGAGCGCGGCGGGTGCCGAGATCGGCGAGTTGCGGGATCGACTGCGCTACATGCGGGCTGCGCTACTTCGGGCTCCCCGCGCCGACGCGGCCCTGTTCGGTCGCATGGACGAACTCGAACGTTCGCTGGATGAGCTCTCGCTCCGGATCCAGCGTGACCCGATCCGGGGATCGCTCAACGAATCGAGCACGCCGACGATCTCGGGTCGGGTCGGGAACGTGATCAGTGGGCACTGGCGAACTCGCCAAAGCCCGACCCAGACCCAACGCGAGAACGTCGAGATCGCTCAGCGGGATTTCGCTGCGCTCGAGCGAGACCTCGCCGACGTCGTGGACCCGTGGCTGATGGAGCTCGAAGAGGCATTGGTGGATGCGGGTGCGCCCTGGACACCAGGGGGGAGCGAATAGGACTCGGGTATCACGACGAGTAGTTCTAGTCGACTGGGTCCCTCATCAAGAGGTCGGTGCCACCTCGCTTCGTGGGGTTTGAAGATCCTGCCCGGCGACGGGCCACATCCCACTGGGGGTTCGGCTCCGACGTGCGATACACGGTTCGGCACAAGTTCTTCAACAACCAAGCCGAAGACGATTTGATGGTGCTGTTCGTTCGAGACCTCGTGAGGCATCGTCTGGATCGACGCCTTCGCGACGAAATTGGGGGGGGCGGTATACGGACTAGAGGTCAGCACGGCGCAAAGAGGTCCCGTCGGATTCTTGGAGATCGAGATCTCCGTCGCGGACATCGAAGACGACTTCGTCCGGGGCATCCTCCGCCAGGAGATCGTCGCACTGGTTTAGGGGGCGCTGGAGCCTGAGGAATTCAAGGCGGACCAGGCGAGTCTCGTCGAACGGCTTCGGAACGAAAATTCGACCGCACAAGCCCTCAACTCCTGGGTGCGCACTGATTTTTATGACCCCGGCAAGCATATACACTTCCCGGATTTGCTTCAGTTCTTCGCTGATGTGAGCCAGCAGGAGGTAACGGCTTTCGCGGCCCGCACTCTCGTGCCTGAACAAGAAGTCAGGACCTTCGCCGGGGTGCAGCCGATGAGCCCCGTGATGTTCGCGATCGCCGTCTTCGTGATCGTGTCCCTCGCGGTGCGCGGGGTCGGCTGGACACTCACCCGCCCGGTAGACATGACGACGATCCTCTACATGGCCCGGTTCCAGGTGCCCGTTCTGCTGCAAGTCGGCGCGGCGGTCCTCATCGGTGGCGTAGGATTGATCGTTGTTCGACTGACCGTATTCTTCGTTCAGTCCCTCGCGCTTGATTCCCTCGTGACCACCGGCTCGTACAGCGTCCAAATGCTGTGCTATGGGGTCATGGTCAGTGCGGCCGTCGTGCTCTTCATCCTCTGCCTCTCCACGATTCCTCGTAAGATCATCGTATTTCCGGGCCTATCGGTCTCGCATCATAAAGTGGGACGACTTACAGGACATCGCGACGCGCCGAGATCACCAGGTTTGGTTCAAGAAGAGACACCTGTTCCGGTGCGTACCGCTCTCGTGGGGCCTGGTAGGTCCGGGAATCTATCTACGGCCATACAAGGGTCTGGCCTATTACTTCCGCACGAGAAACACGGAGGAGACGATTGGCGTGCTGGGTGGATGGCGGGGAGTATCCGTGTTACCGGCGTTAGCGAAGAGGAAGTCGGATTCCGACATGAATCGCGTTGAGGAGGAACAGGATACGGCAGATTTCATCACGTCGATTGCCGCAACTCTGTTCACGGAGAACGAGGAGTAGGGGATCGATCCCTGTGATCCAGGAATCGGAGAAGTGCCCCCCACTCCTCAGCGAGGACCGTGTGGCTGTATCGTGCATTGGCCGCGCTCGTCGAGGGTAGCCTGAGGAAACTCAGTCGATGGCGAAGAGTGGCCGAAAGTGCCACCCGTTTCTCGAACGACTTCGCTGCCTTCTGACCGTTGAACGCGATGGCTCGGATGTGGGAGTGCTTCTCGAGGAAGGCCGCAAAGTCATTGGGCACCTCCGTACTCTCGACGATACTTGCGTCCAGGCTGCCCTCGCGCTCACAGGACTGAAGCACGTCCCACAGAGCGATGCCGGCGTCCGTCATCTCACCAAGTCGGCGTCCATAGGGCATCGCGGGATCGAAGCCGAGAAACTCCCCCATGAGGGGCCAGAACCGGTTTCGGGGCCCGGCATAGTACTGTCCGGCGGTCAACGACCGTACGCCAGGCATCGACCCCAGAATCAACAGGCGCGCTTGGGAATCCGCCACAGGAGCGAAGCCGGCTAGAGGCATGTGTAGCCTGGCTCATATCTCTGAATCCTGAACATGCGTACGTTGCGCCGTCCGCTCCGCAAGCGAAAGTGTTACCTATCTCACCATGGCCCTGGTCAGCACACAAAATCTCGCGATGGCCTATAGTGGCCATGTGCTCTTCGACGACGTAACGCTGCACGTCGAACGGGGTGAACGCATTGGCCTGTTGGGTCGCAACGGCACGGGGAAGTCCACCCTCCTGAACATTCTGGCCGGAATGCTTTCTCCGGATGGCGGATCGGTCGTCTACGAATCGGGCGTTCGGGTGGCTTTGCTCCACCAACAAATCGAGGCGGATATCAGGGGGACCGTGGATGCCGTCATTCGGTCGGGAATCCGGGAGTCCGCCCACGAAGATCACCCGGTCCAGCGCCTTTGCTCTCTCCTCCATTTGGAGGAGGATCAGGTCTTTTTAGAGCTCTCAGGCGGGCAAAAACGGCGCGCCCTCCTGGGTCGCGCGCTCGCCGCCGAACCGGACGTGCTTCTGCTCGACGAGCCCACGAACCACCTGGACCTGGAGAGCATCGAGTGGCTGGAGTCGTTTCTGATCCGCTACCAGGGAAGCCTTTTGTTCGTCACACACGACAGGACGTTTCTGCAACGACTTGCCACCCGTATCGTCGAACTGGACCGGGGCCGATTGCACTCGTGGGCTTGTGACTATCCCACATACCTGCAGAGGAAGGAGGAACTCCTCCTGGGGGAGGAGAAGGAGCGCGCACGCTTCGATAAGGTGTTGGCGCGAGAGGAGCAGTGGATTCGCCAGGGCATCAAGGCACGCCGTACGCGAAATGAGGGGAGGGTACACGCCCTCGAGAGGCTCCGCGTCGAGCGGGCTGCGCGGCGGGAGCGAATCGGCACGGTAAACCTGAACATCCAGCGAGCCGAGCGGTCGGGTGCAAAGGTCATTGTCGCGCAGAACCTGTCGTTCGAGTATCCCGATACATCAGTCGTCTCCGGTCTCAGTACCCGCATCATGCGGGGTGACAAGGTGGGCATCATCGGCCCCAACGGATGTGGAAAGACCACGCTTCTGAACCTTCTCCTGGGTCAGTTGACACCCCAGTCCGGTTCTGTGAAGCACGGCACTGCGCTCGACATCGCCTACTTTGACCAACACAGGGAAAAACTCGACGAGTCCCAGACCGTGGTCGAAGCCATCGCCGGGGGCAGCGAGTACGTCGAAGTGGGCGAGGGGCGTAAGCACGTCATGGGTTACCTGCAGGATTTTCTTTTCTCGTCGGAACGCGCTCGCGAGTCCGTTCGCAATTTGTCCGGTGGGGAGAGAAACCGCCTTCTCCTGGCTCGCCTCTTCACCCGGCCGGCCAACGTGCTCGTACTCGATGAGCCCACGAACGACCTAGACACAGAAACGCTGGAGCTGCTCGAAGCGCGGCTCATGGAGTTCGCGGGGACGGTGCTCGTGGTGAGCCACGACAGAGCCTTCCTGGACAACCTCTGTACCTCCACACTCGTCTTCGAGGGTGACGGAGTGGTGAAGGAGTTCGTGGGAGGGTATTCGGACTGGAAGCACACAGTGGCCGGAGCGGCGGACGTCCCCGTGCCGAAGCGCCGACGGTCAGGATCCGTGGCTCCGGTTCCCCAGCCGACGTCGGATAAGCCCAAGAAGCTCACTTGGAAGGAACGACGGGAGTGGGAAGAGCTTCCAGCCCGTATCGAGCTCTTGGAAGCCGAGCTACGGGAGACCCATGAGTGCATGGCCGACCCCGCGTTCTTCCAGAAGCCTCAAGAGGAGATCCGGCCCGTGATCGACCGATCCCAGGAGCTTCCGGGGGAGGTCGACGCAGCGTTTGCGCGCTGGGCGGAGCTGGACGAGCGGAGCTGAGTGGTATCTTGGCGCTGTTCGCCCCGCCGACAGGAGCGCGCTTGCCCCCTGGAACGCTCCGCCCTACCGTCCAGTCAGGTCCCCGGGCTGTCTAATCCGAGCGTCCTCGTGGCGAACTACGCGGAGGAACGCGATGAGTGACGAAGCCGGCGAAGTATCCGACCGACGTTCGGACGCACACCCATCGGACGCACATCCGCTTATCCTCTTCGACGGCGTTTGCAATCTTTGCAACGCCACCATTCAGTCGATCATCGAGAGGGACGGTGCGGGACGTTTCCGCTTCGCTCCGCTCCAATCCCGGTCCGCTGACACCGAGCACGAGTCCGTGACGGGATCAGATCAGGGGGACTTTCCCGACAGCATTCTGCTCGCGGATTCCGTCGGCGTGCACACGCGTTCGTCGGCCGCCATCCGGATCGCACGAGGGCTCGGATTCCCTTATTCGTTGCTGAGGCTGGCGACCGTCGTCCCGCGCCCCCTGCGTGACGCCGTCTACTCGATGATCGCACGACACCGTTACGGGTGGTTTGGCCGGCGCGATACGTGCGTGGTGCCCACCAGCGAGCTGGCGGAGCGGTTCTTGGACCCGGAGGAAGTCCGGCGGCGGATTGGCGCGGCCGAGCCCGCTCTCCGAGAGGCGGATTCGAGCCTGTCCTAGGTCGGCACGGCGTTGGTCCGCTTCGCCGTGGTCTACATGATCGTGTACATGGCGCCGTTTCCTCTGACTCTCCTGAGGTACCTCACCCAAATACCGGCGCTCTCCGAAGTGCCGGGGCTGATGACAACGGTCGGATGGATAATGGACCTCCACCCCGGCTCGGCCATCTTCCGGGGGCCGTCCACTTGGAGTGGGCCGAACTCTTTGATTCTGGCGACGGGACGTTGAAGCCCGCCGACGAACTCAACACGCTCCTGGGGGCGAAGGGGATCACCCCTCAGGCCACGGTCTTCGCCTACTGAGGCGGAGGCGCGCGGGCGGGTCTCGCAACGTTTATTCTGAAAATCCTGGGTTACCGCCGGGCGTCGAACTATGCCGGGTCCTTCAACGAATGGGCCCATCAGCCTGACACCGTAGTGGCTCGCTGAAGGTGCCGGTCCGTAAGCCCGACGCCCGTTTTCCCGGCCGTTTGCCTCAGGGCTGCGTGGTCCCTGCCTCCATCAGGTAATCCCAATGTTCACTGGCCCGGTCCAGAATCGGCGCCAAGTCTTGGGGGAGTAAGTAGCCGTCGTCGATCAGGCGGAGCGCCGCTTGCGACACGAGGCCCACGTACTGCTCGCGACTCCGATAACGCTCGTCGATAGCCGGTCTCGGGTCGCTGGTGCGCTGCCGGTCCGCGATGGTCAAGGCGAACGGGATGTAGGACCCCTGCATGTTGGACAGCACGTTCTCGGGTCCGAACTCGGAGCGGAAAAGATTCCAGCCCGTGTAGGTGGCCAGCGGCACGGCTACGCCGGGCATCTTCAGGCCACCCGTCTCGTTGCCATCGGCATCGACCTGCGGAACCAGAATCGGAAACGCCGACGCGGCCTCCGGGGGCTCTACGCTGACGATGCCCTTCGTGGCGAACTCGGGGCCGTAGTCCACCCGGTAGGCCTTATGGGGATCGGCGGGCTGTCCCACGCCCGGCAACTGCGGGAAGTCGAGTTGTGCGGGGAGCACGAGGTCGCCTGAACTGATCCGCGGGTAGTTGCTCGCGGGCGGCGGGGACTCATCGGTGGCCCAGCGGTTCATGGCCAACAACAGGCTACGCATGAACCAGGAATAGTCGTTGGGGTTGCTGAGCTGTTGTCCACTCCGCTGCACCGCTGGGAAAGCGCCCGGCCCGTGCTGTCCGCCGGCAAAGGAGTAGATGCGGACGTTGCTCATCAGCGGACTGTCTCGCGTGCCATCGACGGAGGTGTGGATCAGCGACGCCGCGCGTCCCCAATACTCGTACGACGAGTTCGTGTAGAAGATCTTCGGCATGAACGCCGGATCCACGCGGTCCAGCAACCCGGCCCGTATGCCAGTCTCGGAATCGGTCTGTGCGACGTCCGTGAAGGGGAAAATGTCGGTCGGATAAAGCTTATTCAGATAAGGATGGCCGTCGCGGGACGCCTGGGCGAAGCGGTGGTTGAAGCTGCCGCGGCCGCCTCCGGCGACGTGCGACATCACGCCGTCGAACGCTTTCCTGTGGTCCTCGGTCTCGTTGAATCCGTAGAACAGGAACGTCCGCAGGAACCGGCCGCTCTGCGAGATCCCGAACGCCAGCGCGCGGTCGATCGCTCCCTCCGGGATGGACAGCTCCTCCGCGGAGCCGTATTTGAGCCGAGCCACCACGTCGCGGATGGCTGCTGGACCTAGCCCGACTACCGGTGGGTCCTGGGCCCTGTAGGCCACGTCGTAGATCTTGTGGGGTTCGAATCCGCCCTCCAGGTAGACGCGGGTCGGGTCGGGCACGACCTGTCCGTTCTCGAGGCGACCGAAGCTCCACTGACTGCGGGGAACGACGCGACGCTGTGCTTCCACCCCGTCCCTGACGGTCATCATGTTGGCCGGGTCTGCCGGGTCGGCGACGGCGTAGGCGAGATGGCTGCGGTCCGCTAACGACCGGTCGAACTCCCGTTCCTGAACGATGATTTCGCTCCGAACCAGCCCCTCGATCGCAGTTCCGCCGTCGGTGGCCACAGGCGTGAACAGCCGTACGAGCCCGTCACGATCCGGCGGCGTGTCGAACTGCCAACCCAACCAGAGCAGCGTGAAGCCGTTGCTCAGGAGGAGGCCGTCGCCCATCTCTGCTTCGGTCTGCGGGTCCAGGCTGCCGTCGCCGCGATTGAAGTAGCGCAGCATGCCCTTGCCACCTCGATTCGACACTTCGTAAAGAAGTGTGCCGTTGCCGCGCTCCACGTCCTTGGGCTTGATCAGAAAGAAGTCGGAATGGAACTCGACCCGGCCGTCGGCATTCCTGGGCGCGAGCGCGATGTCGGTGATGATGCGGTTGGCCGAATTGTCGGGGTCGACCGCGAAGTAGATCGTGCCGATCAGTTTTTCGTACGGCCCGGCCAGTCCGAACCACATGCCGCCGGCCAGGTCCGTCCTGGACCGCACCTCGATCCGCACGATTTCCGCCTGTGCTGTCGATGTGACCAGGCACAACATTGTCAGAAGAGTCGCGATCGTCCGAGTCATGTGTCCTCCTGCGTGGTTGTTCGAATGGTCTTATCCGGTCGTGACCTACTCTGGCACGCGCGCCTTGAGCTCCTCAAGCCAGTTCTGTACGAGGACGAGCTCGGGTTCCGCCGTCTCCTCGCCTTCGGGCCGATAGATCCGCGCCATGACGAAGCTCTGGTCATCGAGGAAGACGTCGTACGGCACCGTGACCGTGCCATCGCTTCCCTCGAAGTCGGGCGGAATCTCGAAGAGGGCTTCAGGACCTTGAGCGCGACCTTGCGTTCGTGCTTGAGGTCGTCGGCCAGGTAGACCGTGGCCATGCCGCCCTCACGCTCGATGACGTAGCGGCCTTCGAGGGCAACGTTCAGACGGGTGATGGGATCGGTCATGGCCTCCTCAGGGATACGCGGACTCGGTGATCATGATACTGTGTGGCAGAGTTCGCGCACAGGACCCAGGACCCTGGTGGCCGGTCCCGGACTCGCGTCCTAGCTTGGAAGCCCTTCTGGAGGTGCTGACCTCACGTATCCGTATCCAAGACCGCTTGAACCGGAGAGGGTGAACATGACACGCGCAACGACGGCTGTCCTCGGGATCTTGGTATGTCCCGGCCTAGGCTCGGCCCAGGACTTCGACAACATCCAGATCGAAACCACCCGGGTCACTGAGTCCATCTACATGCTCCAGGGGAGCGGCGGAAATATTGCCGTCTCTATCGGTGACGACGGCACGTTCATTGTCGACGACCAGTTTGCTCCATTGACGGACAAGATCGTCGCGGCCATAGCCGAACTCACCGACCATCAGGTCGACTTCGTGGTCAACTCCCACTGGCACTACGACCATACGGATGGGAACGAGAACTTCGGGCGGGCCGGCGCACTCATCGTGGCTCAGGACAACAGCCGGCGGCGGATGGAGACAGACCAGATCATCTCGTTGAATGGCCGGGCCCAGCCACCGTACGCCGAAGTGGGACTGCCCAAGATCACGTTCTTGGAGTCGATGAGGTTCTACTACAATGACGACGTGGTCGATGTCATTCACACGGGTCCGGGACACACGGACGGTGACGCGCAGGTGTACTTCCGTGACTCGAACGTCATCCATACCGGTGACATGTTCGTCCGCTACGGACTGCCCTTCATCGATCAGCCCAACGGCGGGTCGATGGATGGGATGATCGACGCGCTGTGGAGCCTCGCCGGATTGATCGACGACGACACGATCATCATCCCCGGACATGGTCAGCTCTCCACGCGCACGGATCTACTCGAGTTCAGGTCGATGCTCACGACGATCCGTGGTCGCCTTCGGGAGCAGATCGCTCAGGGACGCACAGTCGACCAGGTCGTCGCTTCCAACCCGGCCCGGGGGTACGCCGAACCCAGTGCCGGGACGGAGCGCTGGTTGAGGGCCGCCTACGAGGAGTACCGCTGACGGTTCGACTAAGCATCACGGTATCACTGCATCACTCACGACATCACTGACGTCTCACACGCGGGAGATTCGATGGAACTGCAAGACACGGTCGCGCTGGTGACCGGCGGCGCCGAGGGGATCGGCCGGGCCATCGCCGAGGCGCTGGCCCGGGAGGGAAGCAAGGTCACCATTACGGGCCGTCGTGAAGAGGCTGTTCGCAACACTGCCGAGGAGTTCAGACTGGACTGGATCGTGGGCGACGTCGGCAGCGAGGACGACGCAGTTCGCACGGTGGCATCGGTGATCGAAAAGCACGGCCGGCTCGATATTTTGGTCAACAACGCCGGCTACGGTCTGTTCAAGTCCCTGGTGGACATGACTCTCGAGGAATTGGAGGGCGTGTTCCGCACAAACGTGTTCGGTGCGTTCCTCATGTCGCGGGAAGCGGCTCGCCAGTTCATCAAACAAGGGAGAGGCGAGTTGATCAATATTTCCTCTACGTCGGGCCTCAAGGGCAGCAGTGGGCGCACGGCGTATGGTTCCTCGAAGTTCGCGCTGCGGGGCATGACGGAATGTTGGCGTGACGAACTCCGGCGTCATGACGTGCGGGTCATGCTGGTGAACCCGAGTGAGGTGATGACCAACTTCTCCAAGAAGGCCGGTGCCGAGCGAGAGGCCTCGGACAAGAAACTGCGTCCGAGTGAGATCGCCGACGCGATCGTGGGAGCGCTCAAGGTGGATAGCCGAGGGTTTATTCCGGAATTCTCGGTGTTCGCGACGAACCCTTTCTAGTGGGCCGCGCTGGGCGCGTCCCGTCGCCTCTTATTTGCTCCTGATCGACTCCAATGGATCCACCAGCTGGCACGCCGTGCTGGGATGTAGCAGGCGATCAGCGTAGTCAGCACGAGTCCGGCCGACACGGTCGCGAATGTCCAGCCGTCGACGGCGCTGACACCGAAGAGCATCGAGCGCATGAAACCCGTCAGGACGAGGGCGGCGACGAGCCCCGTCAGGACTCCGGCTGAGGCCAGAGCCAATCCGTGCCGCAGCACTAGTTTCATGATCCTCCCCGTCGGAGCGCCGAAGGCCATGCGTAGGCCGAGCTCGCGGGCGCCCTGGTTCACACGGTACGAGACCAATCCGTAGATGCCGACGGTGGCGAGAATGGGTGCCACTACGCTGAGGACTTGTAGCAGTCCCATCGAGAAGCGACGCTCGGCAAGGGAATCGGCGAGTCGTGACTTCATGGTCGAAACGTCGACGACCGCCAGACGGTCATCCAGCTCCTGAACCGTGCGTGCCACGGGTGCCGCGAGCGCGGTGGGGTCACCCGCCGTCGTGATGGTTACGTACATGCCACGCGAGCCCGCCTGGCCGTGAGGCTGGTAGACGGTGACACGCGAAACACGGTCCAAAGCATCGTACTTGATCGTTTCGATGATGCCGACGATGGTCTTCGGTCCCGTGAAAGTCGTGAGTTGCATGCCGATCGGATCTCGCTCGGGGAAGTAGGTATCTGCGAAATGCTGATCAATGATCGCTACGGGTGTCTCATCCAGGCGGTCTCGATCGTCGAACTCGCGGCCACCAACCAATGGGATCACGACCACCGTGGCGAACCCCGGCGCCTTACGTAACATCCGCAGGCTGTAGCGCACATCTGTCATCAAAGAACGCATCGATCCGTCTCCCCTCCCACCATCCCGGCCGTGGTTGCTGGTTTCAAGTCGTCGTACTTGGAGTGCATCATGCAACAAGCCCTTGGCGAGCCCCGCGGCCGCCCGCCAACGCGGCTGCATCCGCTTTCCGGCTATGCTGTACCACAGTTCCCCGTCCCATTCCGCGAGCCACCGTCCGCGAATGTGCTTAGGTACGAGCACGGCGATCACGCGCATCCACCGATCGAGCAGGTGGTAGG
Organism: Gemmatimonadales bacterium UBA6960; assembly: GCA_963577685.1. Lineage (GTDB taxonomy): Bacteria > Gemmatimonadota > Gemmatimonadetes > Longimicrobiales > Gaopeijiaceae > UBA822. The sequence goes on from CAUZAE010000023.1 coordinate 20,750, forward strand.
CGAGTGGGGCTCGGTCGAGCGTGGGATCACGCTTCACCGAAGACCTCCAGGTGCTGACGATACCGTTCCCTGGCGTTGGCCCGGGCCTTTCTGCCCTCTTCGGTGAGCTGATAATTGCGGCGCTTCGGTCGCCTGTTACCGAACGCTTCCTCGGGGGTCTCCCATGTGGACTCGACCAGGCCCGCTTGCTCGAACCGGCGCAGCAGCGGATAGACCGTGCCGCTGGGGAGCCCGATGTGCTCGATGATATCCAAGCCGAAGACTTTGCCGCTGGCCAATGACTCGAGGACGCAGGCGGCGGGATACGTGATACGCTTCATATTAGGCAGCTCTATCGAGTCATAGTGTTATTCTATATAGTCATCCGCGAGAGTCAACCCCGGCCCCTCCTTGCTAGGTCGGGACTCCCACGGTACCGTCCCCATCCGCCCCCACACCGGTGGCGATACGACCTGTTGCACACCCTTGTGGAGGAATGGCCGATGAGGCGCGTCAATTCGGGTGGCTTCACCCTCGGGATCGTCGTCGTAGCTGCGTTCACGGCGACTGGTGCGGAGCTTCTTGCCCAATCGGTGACCTCTAATCCGTTCCGGCCTGTCTACGGGTGGGGAGAGCTACCCGATGGGCGCGAGTGGGGCTCCACGAGTTCTGTGGAGATCGCCGCCGACGGCAACATCTGGGTGGCCGAGCGCTGCGGTGCCAACACGTGCGTGGGTTCGGACGTCGACCCGGTCCTCCTTTTCGACAAAGAGGGCAACCTCCTCCGGAGCTTCGGCGCCGGATTGATCGCGTGGCCTCACGGCATCGACGTGGATCACGAGGGCAACGTCTGGATCGCAGACGCGTGGGCCAACGGAGCCACCAACACCGGCCACTCGGTCCTCAAGTTTTCGCCGGAGGGTGAGCTCCTGATGACGCTCGGCACGCCGGGAGTCCGGGGTGATCCACCCAACAACCTCAACCAACCCTCTGACGTTCTCGTTGCCCCCAATGGGCAGATCTACGTCGTGGACTCCCACGCCCGGACGGTGGCGCGCGTTGTCCGGTACGATGCCGACGGGAACTACATGGAGACGTGGGGGGAGCTCGGCTACGGCCCGAAGCAGTTCCGCGACCCGCACGCACTCGCCATGGATTCCCAGGGTCGACTCTTCGTGGGCGACCGCTACAACAACCGCATTCAGATCTTCTCCCAGGAGGGCGAGTTCCTTGCGATCTGGACGCAGTTCGGTCGCCCCAGCGGCATCTACATCGACGAGAACGATATCATCTACGTTGCCGATTCGGAGTCCAGCCCGGCCCCCAACGAGTTCACGGGGCAGCGCAACGCGGGTTGGGAGAAGGGCATCCGGATCGGGGACGCCCGCACTGGTTGGGTGAGCCACTTCCTGCCGGACGATAGAGCCAACGTCAACGGCTTCAGCGGACCCGAGGGTGTCGCCGTGGACAGCGACGGCAACGTCTATGGAGCGGAGGTCTCACAGCGCCGCATGACCAAGTGGGTGCGGTTCCGGCCTTAGTCCAGCCACAAAAAGCGTCGTGGGAAGAGTAGCACATCCTAGCGCGTCTTCTTGTGTACATACTATGTATAACATAGGTTGTCATACCCAGGTTTTGTGATACCCAGGGTTAGACAGACACAGGGAGGACGCATGACGCTCGAGAGAGAGTGGATGCGTGGGGCCGCACCGTTGGCGGTGCTCACGCTGTTGGACCGCAAGGAGATGTACGGTTACGAGCTCGTCGCGGCGCTGGAGCGAGACTCCGGCGGGTTGCTCGCGATGGGCCAGTCCACGGTTTACCCACTCCTGTACAACCTCGAGGCTCGCGGCCACGTCACAGCCTCCAAACGGAAAGCACCCACCGGTAGGCAGCGCAAATACTACCGGATCACGCCGTCGGGCCGTGCTCGACTCGAACGTCAACGCTCGCAGTGGGAAACGCTGGTGAGGGCGTTCGGCCACCTGGGTGTGACGCCCGGCATCGAGGAGGCGGCACCGTGAGCGACGAGGGATCGCCCGTTCTCCTCTCCTCCGAGATCGAGGCCCTGATCCAAGAGGTGCTAGAAGCGTCCGGGCTGTATTTCGCCGAAGGTCGTGAGGAGGTCGCTAGCGAGTTGCGGGCGCATTTCGAGGACGGCCTCGCGTCGGGGGCGTCTCAGAACGAGCTCATCGACCGTTTCGGGGATCCCCTCATTGCCGGGCGCCGAATCGCCAGGACACGCCCGAGGGCGACCAGAGGAAACGAAGGACCCGAGGGGAGGTGGTGGATGTCGCCGAGAGAGTGGTGGAGCGAAGTGAGACGCGCCGCGCGAAGATTGCGACGCGCTCCGGGTTTCGCGGCCGTCGTGGTACTGACGCTCGCACTCGGCGTGGGGGCCAACACGGCCATCTTTACCGTGCTCGACGCAGTGCTTCTCGAGGACCTCCCGTATCCGGACCCGGAGCGCTTGGTACGCGTGTACGAGTCGGACGAGGATGACCCGACGAGTCCCGAGTTTCTCCGGGCCCCCCTTGTTGTGGAGTACATGAGCTGGGAGGAGGGCTTCGGGGCGATCTATACGTATCGGGAGATCGGTGCCGATCTCAAAGATGGAGATCAGGCCCAGCGCGTCACCGTCATGCGTACCGGGGCGATCTCGTGACGCTGCGTGAGGGGATCCGCAGCGAGCTCGGGAGGTTGGACCCGCAGCTAGTGCTCTATCGGCCGCAGTCGTTCGAGAACGTGCTCGCCAGGGTGCGGGCCCAGGATCGCTTCGCGACAATCCTAATGAGTGCGCTCGCCGCCTTGGCGCTCGTGCTCTCTTTGGTGGGAACGTACGGCGTCCTCGCCGGCAGCGTGGCCGGACCCACACGCGAGATCGGTATCCGCATGGCGCTCGGCGCCGACAGCCAGAGCGTCCGACGGATGGTGCTTCGCTACGCGGCCGCGCTCATGATGCCCGGGATCTTGCTGGGGCTCATCAGAGCGTGGGTCGGCAGCCGGTGGCTCGAAGCCCTCCTATTCGGCACCGCGGCCGCTGATCCCGTGGCCCACGGCGTCGCCGTGTTGATTTTCCTCGGTGTCGGATTCCTCTCCGGCTGGGTGCCCGCTCAGAGAGCTACTCGCGTCGATACCGTCCAGACGTTGACGGCTGAGTAGGAGCGAAGGAAGACACGAGTCGACACCGTCCAGACGCTGACGGCCGAGTACGGTGGAGAGGGTCGCCTTGCCGGGACAGCAGGAGCGTGATACGCCTTAAGGTTCTCTTCACCTTCGATGTGAGGTTCTCATGCGCCGAGCCCGGAATAGGTCGCACATAGCAGTCTCGATGTTCGCTGTATTTTACGTGTCTGCTATCTTGATGGTCGGCTGTGGCGGTTCCGACGGCAACGTGACCGTGTTCGAGGGCGCCCGCCTCATCGTCGGGGACGGAAGCGCGGCGATCGAGGACGCGGTGTTCGTCGTCGAAGGCGACCGCTTCACCGCAGCCGGTGCGAGGGCGGACGTAGAGATTCCCGAAGGT
>CAUZAE010000024.1:0-24167 GCA_963577685.1 Gemmatimonadales bacterium UBA6960
AGAATAATCATTCTATTTTAGTGGCTGTGGCGTTCCTTGCGGTCGACCCGACAGGGCCGGTGAACACCCTCGCCTCCACGTCGCTAGCTTCGGGCGGCAGTCGGACGCGTGCGCTGGCGACCTGAATGGGAACCTCCCACTCGTCTCCGGTAACGTTCCAATACAGTTCGTCGTGGCCGGCCTCGAAGTTGCTGTCGTCCGGGTCGAAAAAGCGGAGGGCGTTGCGCACTGTGTATTCAATTCGGACCGTCTGACTGACGTCGATGGCTCCGGGAATCCAGATCTTGATCCTCATTGTGCAGGCCCTCACAGCTCTCTTCGTACTCGAAGGCCTCACCGTCCTCGCCGGTAACGGAGGTCACGGCGAGCAAGAGGCTGAGGTTGAAGCCGCCGGGTGTTTCGTACACGACCGGAATGTCCCGATAGACGCCGTTCCACGAGCCGGTAAAGCGGAAGCGGATCGACTCAGACACCTCGATTCGTCCGTTCCGCATGTAAAGAAAAATCTGAGCAGCGAAATCGGCACGCATCAGCACGCGCTCGTAGGGTTTACCTGTCTTGGCGCCCCGCCTAACTTGCAGGCCCATATCCCTTCCTGGCCGGGTGGTCGAGGTGGGGTGCTAGTTACGTACCCATTCCGGGCGCCTAGCCGGCATCCGGGCTGAAAGAGAGCAACAGGTGGCCGACAATAAATTTGACGTCCTCGTGATCGGTGGTGGGCCCGGCGGATACGTGGCGGCGATCCGGGCGGGGCAGTTGGGCATGAGCGTCGCATGCGTCGAAGAGAGTGAGCTCGGGGGCGTGTGCCTGAACATCGGCTGTATCCCCACCAAGGCACTGCTGTCCAGCGCCGCCCTGGTAAGCGAGATGAAGACCGCCGGAGCCCATGGCATCACTTTCGAGGGTGCCAGCGTGGTCCTGGGCCCCGCTCAGGAACGGAGCCGTGCGATCGCGGGCCAACTGTCGAAAGGCGTGGGCCACCTCTTCAAGAAGAACAAGGTGACCCACGTGGAGGGACGTGGCCGCCTGGTGGGTGGTGGTGGCGTCGAGGTCGAGGCCTCCGACGGGAGTCGCCAGCTTTTTGCGGCGTCCCACGTCATTCTTGCCACGGGATCTCGACCGAGGGACATCCCGATCTTACCGATCGACGAAGAGCGAGTGTGGTCCTCCACGGGAGCCCTCTTCCAGACCGAAACCCCGGAGTCGCTCGCCGTGGTGGGGGCCGGAGCCGTCGGCATGGAGTTCGCGGATATCTACGACGCCTACGGTACCAAAGTCACGGTCATCGAGGCCTTGGACCGGATCCTGCCCCTGGAAGACGCCGATTCATCCGCTGCCGTTCAGCGGAGCTTCAAGAAGCGAGGCGTCGACGTCTTCACTGGTGCCATGGTGGAGAGCGCCGATATCGGCAAGACCTCCGTGGAGTTGCGCTTCAAGGACAAGCAGGGAGCCGATCACGCGCTCGAGGTCGAGCACGTTCTCTCGGCCGTCGGTCGGGTTCCGAATACCGGGGATCTAGGCCTCGAAGCTGCGGGAGTCGCGCTCGACGACCGGGGGTTCTTTATCGTGGACGAAACCATGAGGACCAACGTGAGCAACGTCTACGCCGTGGGTGACTGCGCGGGGAGGCAGCTCTTGGCCCACAAGGCGATGCACGAGGGCGTAGTCTGTGTGGAAGCCATCGCGGGTGTCGGCCATGGGTCGGTCGATTACCGGAATGTCCCAAACTGTACGTATTGCAGGCCGGAGGTCGCGTCTGTCGGGCTGACGGAAGCACAGGCCAAGGAGGAGGGCTTCGATCTCGAGGTCGGTAAGTTTCCATTCCTGGCGAATGGTCGGGCCCTGGCGGCGGGCCACGCCGAGGGGTTCGTGAAGGTCATTCGAGACAAGAAATACTCGGAGATCCTCGGTGCCCATATCGTGGGAGCCCACGCCACGGAGCTCATCGGGGAGTTCGTCGTGGCTCGGCATCTCGAGGCGACGGTCGAAGAGATGGACAGGGCCATGCATCCGCATCCGACCCTGTCCGAGGCGGTTGCCGAGGGGGCCCTCGCGGCCCTGGGCCGAGCCCTACACGTCTAGGCTGCTGACCCGGCTGCTTACCGCCGCTTCCTCGTCCTCGATCTCCTGCGCCAGTCCTCGGATCTGTAGGATCCGCATGAGCGCCTCACCGATCTTGTTGTTCGGCGTCGACGCTCCGGCCGTCATGCCGAGGTCGAAGGGTCCTTCGGGCAACCACGCCTCGCACGTCTCCTCGGGCGTGTCACTCCCCACCTGAGGCTTGTGCCGGATGGTACCCTCCTCGAGGTCGATACAGGAGGCATCCTCGATGTGGTACGTCGTCGTGAATTGCCTGCAGAGATGGGCGAGGTGATCGGTGTTGGAAGAATTGTAGCCTCCCATCACGATCATCACGTCCGGAGGGCCCTCCGCCATCATGGCATTGATGGCATCCTGCCGTTCTTGGGTCGCAGAGCAGATCGTGCCGAAGGATCGGAAATGAGTCCCCGCGTACTCCTCACCCGCTCCCTCGACCATCGCGGCCCGCACCTGTGCTCCGATGGCGAGTGAATCGGTGGCGAGCATGGTCGTTTGGTTCGCCACGCCGATGCTCAGTAGATCCACATCCGGGTCGAACGCCTCACTCGCTTTGTCACGGAAGTGCTCGATGAATTTCTCTCGGTCGAGCCGACCGCTCCGTCCAGCGATGTAGTCACAGAGCAGGTTCACCTCCTCCATGTCCCTCACGATGATGTAGCGGCCACCCTCATGCTTGTTCACCTGGGAGGCGGTCGCCCTGGACTCTTCGTGGTAATGCTTCCCGTGGATCACGGCCGTGAACCCGTCACGCGCGTAGCTCTCCACTCGCTTCCATACCAGCAGGACCGAGCCACACGTCGTATCCACCAGGATGCACCCGACCTCCTTGAGCGCGGCGAGGTCGTGGAGTGTCACGCCGAAGGCGGGCAGGATTACCACGTCCTCTTCGGTGAGATCCGAGAAATCGAAGCCGCCGTCGGCGTCGGACACGATGAAGGTCATCCCCATGTCGCGGATGCGCTGATTCACGTGCGGGTTGTGGATGATCTCGCCTACGAGCCGGATCGTCCGGTCAGGGAATTTCTTGCGGGTCTCGTACGCATAGTCGATCGCGCGATCGACGCCGTAGCAAAAACCGAATTTGAGCGCGAGCCGCACCGTCACGTCGCCGATGACCCGGCGATACCCGAGCGCCCGGATATTCTCCACCAGCGCCGAATGGTACTCTCTGTCGATGATGGGCTGGACCTCGGACCTGAGCCCGAATCCCTTACGGAAATAGATCTCCTGCATGACGACCCGTGTTCGACTCCTGGAGCGACGATCAATGGGGGTAGGCACCTACACCAAGCTAACCAACCAGGACCGATCGGGAATACCACGGGGTACCCCTTCCGAATGAGCATCCTGGCCAAACTCGCCTTCTTCTTCGTCATCGTTCCCCTGGTGGAGCTCGCCCTCTTGATCAAGGTCGGGCAGGTGGTGGGGTTTTGGCTGACCATCGGTCTCGTCGTCTTCACGGGTGCGGCTGGCGCGTGGCTGGCGCGGCTCGAGGGCCTGCGCACGATGTTCAACCTCCGAGACGACCTAGCGCACGGTAGGCTTCCGGGGCAGGCCATCATGGACGGCATGGCGGTATTGCTCGGGGGCGCCCTCCTGCTCACGCCGGGTATCGTCACCGATGTCGTGGGCTTCAGTCTCCTGGTGCCCCAGACTCGGAGAGGTATCCAGAGGTGGGCCCGGGCCCACCTCGAGGAGAACATCCGTGACGGGTCGATCCGCATGACGATGATGGGAGGCGCCGTGCGCATGAGTTCGGACCGCCATGGAGCGGACGAGCATGGTGAGGATCCACCGACCACGGTTGAACAGCTCTACCGAGAGGCGGTGTACCGCGAGGACCCGGGTGACGACCCCGGCGCTGACCCCTTGAGCGCAGAGCACGACTAAGTAGTTTTTTCTTCATGAAAGACACCCCCCCGTTTCTCGAGCGCCTGCTCGACAGTGCAGGACCCTCTGCCTTCGAAGCTTCGCCCGCACGCGTCTGGCGTGCGGAAGCGGAGACTTTCGCGGATTCTGTGAGCACCGACCGCATGGGGAACACGATGGCTGTCGTGAACCCCGACGGCCTGCCTCGCGTCATGATGGCGGGCCATATCGACGAGATCGGGCTGCAGATCACGCACATAGACGAAGACGGGTTTCTATACTTCGCCGAGATCGGAGGCTGGGACCCCCAGGTCATCGTCGGGCAGCGGATGCGTCTGTTGGGTAGCTCTGGTGACGTGCCGGGTGTGGTCGGCAAGAAGGCGATCCATCTACAGAAGGACGAGGAACGAAAGAAGGTCTCCGAGATCTCCGACCTCTGGGTCGACGTGGGGGTGGACTCCCGCGACGCCACGCTCGCGCTGGGTCTTCGCGTCGGTGATGCGATGGTGATCGACGCTGATATGGTACGCTTGGCGGGGGATCGTGTCGCCAGTCGCGCCATCGACAATCGCATCGGTGCCTACGTGGTCCTCGAGGCGCTACGGCTCCTTTCCGAGGTGTCCCCGACGTCGTCGGCCGTTGCCGTCGCGACGGTTCAAGAGGAGATCGGAGGAAGCGGGGGTGGCGGAGCCCGGAACAGCGCCTACGCCGTTAGGCCCGATGTTGCGTTGGTGGTCGACGTCACGTTCAGCACCGATGTGCCCAACATGAATAAGAATGAGGTGGGAGAGCACGAGCTCGGCGGTGGCCCGGTCTTGAGTAGGGGCTCGGCCGCGCACCCGATCGTCTTCGATCGTCTCGTCGAGGCGGCTGAATCCGAGGGTATACCGTATACGATCCAAGCCGCGCCTCGGGCCACCAGGACAGACGCGGATTCCATCTACCTGACCCGGTCCGGCGTCCCGACGGGCCTGGTGTCCGTGCCCAACCGGTATATGCATTCCCCCAACGAAATCGTCAGCCTCTCCGACGTCGAGCGCACTTCTCGCCTCCTGGCGGCCTTCGTGTCGAGTCTCGATGCCTCAACGGACTTTACGCCACGCTGACGAGCAGCTGACAGGCCGATGGATCGTCTTGACCCTGAGTCGCTACTTCTCTACCCTTCCGATTCGGAAAAAAGCGTTGGATTCCGGAGCTTTGGCTCCAAATACGAACTGTAGCGACTCCAAAAGTGAGGACGCGACCTCGAAATGTTAGAGGCCAAGGAGCTGGTCCAGGAACTACAGGACCTCAGAGACGAAGGGTTTCTCTCGGACGCACTGCTACGTAAGGCGGTGAAAGGGATCGCCGAGGCTGACGATCGCTTCGACTGGGTGGGTGTATACCTCCTCAACGAGGAGGCGAAGGAGCTCTGGCTGCACAACTATGTGGGGAGACCCACGACGCACCCCAAGATTCCGGTGGGAGAGGGCATCTGTGGCACGGCTGTGGCCCAGGGCGAGAACCTGAACGTTCCCGACGTCGGGGCGGTCGATAACTACATCGCATGCGACCCACGGGTGAAGTCCGAACTGGTGGTACTGATCCGTGCGGGCGAGGACATCTTCGGTCAGATGGATATCGACAGCAGGACTGCCGCCGCATTTACGGATGAGGACACGGAAGCGGTTCAAACGGTAGCGGACAAGCTGGCCGAACAGATGGCTGCGGAGCGCCGCTAACAAGACTTGAGGCCGCGCTGCGTCAAAGCCGACAACCCGGGCCGATTCACGCTGGACGGGACCCGGACCTACCTGGTAGGGCACCGCCGCGTCGCCATCATCGATCCCGGTCCGGACATGGACAGCCACGTACAGACGTTGATCCAGGAGGTCGCCGGGGCGGAGAAGGTCTGGGTCCTGCTGACCCACGGGCACGCAGACCATGCGGGCAGCGGGACGCGACTGGCCGAATCGCTCGACGCCGACATCGTCGGCGTAGGACTCGACACGGCCACGGCACTTTCGCCCGGTGAATTCATCGACACGGATTCGGGTCGACTGACGATGCTGGATACGCCTGGACACAGCAGAGAACACGTCACCTTCCACTGGATCGACCGCCGAAACGACCAGCGAGCGGCATTTCCGGGAGATCTGGTACTCGGCGTCGGTGACACGACGTGGGTTGGCGAGTACGTGGGCTGCGTGGCCGACTATCTGGATTCACTCAATCGACTTCGGGCGCTCGAGTGTGATATCCTCTATCCGGCTCACGGCCCGCCGATCGAAGATCCCTCTGGGACCCTTTATGCTTACGAGGCGCATCGCCGTTCGAGGATTCGGCAGGTTGGCGAAGTCTTCGCTGCCCAGCCAGAGGCCACGGCGGCGGAGCTGGTGAAGGTGATCTACGGGCCCGCCTTGCCTGACGATTTGCGCGGTGCGGCGGCCATGAGTATTGAGGCGACGCTGGACTTTCTGGCGTCCTGAACGAGAAGTTCACGGATCGTAAGAGTTGGAGATGCCCGTCGAGGGGGAGTCACGGTGCAGAGTTCTCTACCGAAGGCACTCGGGAACGACCTGAGACGGGTCGTGGGTGACGATTGGGTCCTTACGGAGCCCGATCGTCTGCTCGCCTACGAGTCCGACGGCCTGACGGCCTACCGCATGCTCCCGGGAGCCGTGGTGCTCCCGAAGGACACCGACGAGGTCAGCCGAGTGTTGCGGCTCCTCTCCGAGGCGGGTGTCACCGTGGTCCCGAGAGGCGCCGGAACGGGTCTTTCGGGAGGGGCGCTCGCAGGCGCGGACTCGGTCATGATCGGAACGGCGCGCATGAAGCGCATCATCAAAGTCGACCCGGTGAACCGCCTCGCGTTGGTGCAACCCGGAGTCGTCAACGCGGACCTGTCCGCCGCGGCCGCGCCCTTCGACCTCTATTACGCGCCCGATCCGTCCTCGCAGAGTGCCTGCACGCTCGGCGGGAACGTGGCCGAGAACTCCGGGGGTCCCCACTGCCTCAAGTACGGTGTCACGTCACGCTACGTCACCGGCCTCACGGTCGTGACCTACGACGGGGACGTACTCAGGCTGGGTGGATTCGGCCGGGAGCTGGGAAGCTACGACCTGGTGGGCGTCTTCGTCGGCTCGGAGGGTTGCTTCGGGATCGCGACAGAGATCGAGATTCGCCTTCTCCCCCGACCGGAGGCGGTTCGAACGATCTTGGGCATCTTCGATAGAATCGAGGACGCGGGCCGTGCGGTGACTGCGATCATGGCCGCCGGTCTGTTGCCGGCCGCCCTTGAGATCATCGATGGGCCCACGATTCGAGCCGTGGAGGCGAGTGTGTTTGCGGGGGGTTACCCGACCGACGCAGAGGCTGCCCTGGTCGTCGAGTTCGACGGACTCGAGACAGGGCTGACCACGGACGTCGAACGTGCGATCGTGAAGTGCCGTGAGGAGGGCGCACGCGACATTCGGGCCGCCAAAACCCCCGAGGAGAGACTGGCGCTTTGGCAGGGCCGCAAGAAGGCCTTCGGAGCCATGGGCCGCATCGCCAGCGATCTCCTGGTTCAGGATGCCACTGTGCCGCGAAGCCGGCTTCCGGAGGTTCTCGGCCGGATCTCGGATATCGGGCGCCGGTACGACCTGACGATCGCGAACGTCTTTCATGCGGGCGACGGGAACCTCCATCCGAATATCCTCTTCGACCGAGGGGACGCCGATCAGATGGAGCGGGTCGAGCGGGCGTCCAAGGAGATCATGACGACCTGCGTCGAGGCGGGTGGAACGATCACGGGGGAGCACGGCGTGGGCATCGACAAACGGGACTACATGACGTTGGTCTACGGTGACGACGAGCTCGAGGCCATGCGTGGCGTGAAGTCCGTTTTCGACCCCATGGGTGGAATGAACCCGGGGAAGGTCCTACCCGACCCCCCGTCCTCATGAACGCCATCCTCGCTCGACTGTCCGGACAGCTGCAGGACGGGCAGCTTCTCGACGGATTCCAAGCCGAGCGGTGGGCGATATGCGAGCGAGTCCCCAAGGCGGTAGTCTTCCCCGAGAACGAGGATCAGGTGGCGGAGCTCCTGTCGATCGCCAACGAAGAGGGATGGCACTGCGTACCGTGCGGCAGGGGGACATGGCTCCGTGGCGGCAGCGAACCGCGCGGGGTGGACCTCGTACTTGCTCTGAGTCGCATGAATACGCTATTGGCTCATGAGCCGGACGATCTCTACTTCGAGGCCGAGGCCGGCCTGGGCCTCGACTCGCTGCACGGGCGGGTGTCCGAGCACGGGCAATGGCTTCCGATCGATCCGCCGGGCGACGCGCGTGGGAGCGTGGGAGCTATGGTAAGTCTCGGTTGTGCAGGGCCCCTTCGGGCCGGGTTCGGAACACCTCGAGACCACGTGCTGGGTGCGACGATCGTCACCGGTGACGGAAGGCTCCTCAGGCTCGGCGGTAAGGTCGTCAAGAACGTGGCGGGCTTCGATCTGCTCAAGCTGATGGCGGGAAGCTGGGGCACACTTGGCGTGATCACCAAGGTCACGGCCCGCCTGCATCCGCTGCCGGAGGTCGATAGGACGCTCTTGTTCAAGTGTCGGGACGCGACCGAGTGCACGGCACTGGCGAGCCTGATCATTTGTGCCCCGGTCCTCCTTGCGGCGGTCGAGGTCTTGATCCCGGGGGATCGCGAGGAGGGCCAGTCCGACTCTACGCCCCTCGTGGCGGTTCGGGTGCTGGAGTCTGCCGCGGCCGTGTCGCAGGCCGAGAACGTCGTTACCGAGCAAGCCGGTACGCCTCCGTTCCGCTGTCTCGAGGGCGAAGAGTCCCGCGCGATCTTTGCCAACGTCCAGAGGATGGAGGAGGGGGCGGAGTTGGTGCTCCGCCTGAGCCTTCTCCCCAGCCGCTTGCCCGAGCTCGCGATGATGGCTCAGGAGTTGGTCGACCTGTGCGATCCCGATGTCGGAGGGGGCGCCCGTCTGGCGGGCCACGCCCCGTCAGGCATCCTTCGAGTGATCATCTCTCGACTGGATCGACGGGAGGGGGGATTGGACCGTGCACTCGCTGTGCTGGAGAGACTGCGCCTCTCGCTCGAGGCAGAGTCCGGCAGCCTCGTGATCTCCGAGGGCCCCCAGGACGTCGTCGGGCCCCTTGGGGCCTGGGGCGACGTCGGATCCGCGGCCGCCCTCATGGCGGGACTCCAGCGTGAATTCGATCCTGGAGCGATTCTGTCGCAGGGGAGGCTGGGGCCTTGAGTGTCGACCGCGACCTGACCGTGGCGCTGCGGGCGCAGGAGGACCGGCTCCAGCCGTGTGTCCACTGTGGATTTTGCCTTCCGGCGTGTCCCACATACGTGCGACTCGGTGACGAGAACGACTCGCCCCGCGGGCGCCTCCACCTGATGCGGGCCGTGGTAGAGGGGCGGCTCGACGCCGGCTCCTCCGCGTTCCAGATGCATATCGATCGTTGTCTGGGGTGTCGCGCCTGTGAGCCCGTGTGCCCGTCCGGGGTCGAATACGGCGTCCTGCTCGAGAGTGCGCGGGCGGTAGCGTATCGGGCGAAGAGGCCCCCGGCCTCGGTCCGGATCCTCCTGAGCGTGTTTTTCCATCGGTCGCGCCTGCGTTGGAGCATGGCGCTCGCAAGGCTCGTTCGCGGGCTCGGGATCGCCGGGCTGCTGGCGCGCTTTCTTCCGAAAGTCCGTTCTCTCCATCCCGTGAGGTTCGGTCTTGCGATGCTCGCGGCGAGCAGCGCCTCGTCTCTGCTGCGGGTTCGGAGTGCTACGGCAGCGAAGGCGCTTCCAGATTCTCGGGAGGGCGACGGGGAGTCGGGCGAGACTGGCGGCGAGTCCCCCCCTCGCGGGAGGGTGGGGGTCTTGGCCGGATGTGTGCAAGCGGGGCTCTTCAAGCACGTCAATTTGGCCACGGAACGGGTTCTGCAGGCGAACGGCTACGAAGTCGTCCCGGTCGTCGGGCAGGCGTGCTGTGGAGCCCTACATGCCCATGCCGGCGACCTGAAGCGGGCTCGGGAGCTCGCTCGCCAGAACATTGAAGCGTTCGCGGCGGCCGAAGTCGATGTCATTGCGGTTAATGCAGCGGGGTGCGGCTCCGCCATGAAGGAATACGGCCACCTGTTGTCGCACGACTTCGCATACATCGGGTCGGCCGGTGACCTCGCGAGCAAGACACGCGACGTCTCCGAGCTCTTGGTGGACGGCGCGTCGGGTCCCAGGGCGGGGGCTCCGCTCTCGCTTCGCGTCACCTACGATGCAGCGTGCCATCTGTGCCATGCTCAGAAGCTGCGAGACGAGCCCAAGGCGTTGCTCCATGCGATCCCCGAGCTGGACCTGGTTCCGTTGCCGGGAGAGGAGGAGTGCTGCGGCGGAGCGGGCATCTATGGCATGACCCACCCCGAACTGGGAGGCAGCATCGGCTCCGACAAGGTGGCTGCGGTGCTCGGTACGGGCGCGTCCGTCGTGGCCACGGCAAACCCCGGATGCATCATGCAGATCGGTGGCGGCCTCTTGCTCGAGGGCTCCCGCACGAGGGCCCGGCATCCGATCGAACTGCTGGACGAGAGCTATCGCCGGGCCGGTTTCTATGACGGAGAGTAGAGCGACGGCGAAGAACGGCCGGGATGCGTCGCCGAGCGACATAGACGTGAAGCGCATCGTGTCCCTGCTCGGTGCACATCGGGACGACATGGTGGCTTTGTTGACGGAGCTGACCAGCCTCGAATCCCCCTCGCTCGAGCCCGATACGCAGAAACCGGTGCAAGACGTTCTCCGGCGCTCGTTCGAGGCGCTCGGGCTCGAGTCCGAGTTCTTTGCGGGGACCCGCACGGGCGGACACCTTCACTTCTGCCCGGCGGGGCATGCCGAAGGCGACGGGCCGGTCCAAGTGCTCATCGGCCACACGGATACCGTATGGCCCGTGGGAACGCTCAAGCGCATGCCCGTGGTGCATGACGAAGAAACGGGCGTGCTCCGGGGCCCTGGGGTCTTCGACATGAAGGCTGGCCTCGTTCAGATGGTGTTTGCCCTGCGGGCGCTCTCGGAACTCGATCTCCTGCCCTCCGTCGTCCCTACCGTTTTCGTCAACTCGGACGAAGAGATCGGCAGCACAGAATCGCAGTCCCTCGTGGAGCTCTTCGCTCGAGGGGCGAGTCGGGTCCTCGTGCTCGAGCCGGCTCTGGGACTGGAGGGCCGGATCAAGACCACGCGGCGCGGCGTCGGGGAGTTTGCCATTCGTGTGATTGGCAAGGCTGCGCACTCCGGCTTGGCCGCCGGAGAAGGGGTGAGCGCCATTCATGAGATGTCTCATGTGATCCAGGCGCTTCACGATCTCACCGACACGGAACGCGGGATCGGTGTCAACGTGGGGACGGTGTCGGGAGGCACGAGGGCCAACGTGGTGGCCGCGGAGAGCCGAGCCGTCGTGGACGTCCGCGTGTCGAGTCAGGAGGACGCCCGCTCCGTCGAAGCCGCGATCCGGAGCCTGGAGGCGACCACTCCCGGAACCTGCCTGGAGATTGAAGGAGCCGTGGACCGGGCCCCCATGGAGGCTACCCCCGCCAATCAGGTACTCTGGAAGGCCGTGCAAGGATGCGGGCACCGCCTCAGTCTCGATCTCGTGGAGGGTTGCTCCGGGGGAGCGTCCGACGGAAACACCACGAGCCTCTACGCGGCCACGATAGACGGGCTGGGTGCGGTCGGAGACGGAGCGCACGCTCTGCACGAGCACATCCACGTCAGTAGCCTCGTGGAGCGGACCGCGCTCTTGGCGCTCACTCTGATGTTGCCGTCCCTGGAGGGCTGAGGAGGAGCGGGCCAGTTCCCGTTGGGCCCTACGCCTTCAGCGTACACTCGCTGGCGCACTCGCTTGCGAGTTGGCACCTCAACCCCGTATCCTGTATGGGTAGGAGCCCCTTGATACCGAATCTCGTGGTTGATCGCACAACACTCTCCTCGTGCGGACGGCGATTCCTATGAACGAAACCAGCGTTGCCCGAGAGATTCTGCGCGGATGCGTCTGTAGTCGGACGCGCATGCTGGACCGCGTCCTCACGCGACTCTTCGACGAGTCGCTCGCGCCCCTGGGTCTCCGCGCCAACCAACTGACCGTGTTGTCGTTGCTGGCGTCCATGGAGGAACTCCGCGCCGTCGATGTCGGGCGCTTCCTCGAACTGGACAAGTCGACGGTCAGTCGCGGCTTGGCGCTGCTTCTGGAGCGGGGCTGGGTGGAAGAACATGAGCGGGCGTCCGGAAGGGGAAGGACGCTGGCTCTCACAGAGGAGGGCCGAGGGCTCCTGCTCCAGGCACTTCCCCTGTGGAGATCCGCTCAACGGGAAGCCCTGGCGACTCTGGGAGGCGAGAGCGTGGAGACACTCCGCACCGCCGCGGACTCCTTCTTGAGGCTCAGGGCCCAGGCGTAGATCGGCGTCGCGTATGGGTTCCCACTATCCGATTCGCCCCTTCGAGACCCTCGAGGACTTCAAGGAGTGCGTCCGCTTTCAGGAGGAGACGTGGGGCGATGGATTCTCTGAGCGCGTGGCGGTGGCCATTCTCAAGGTGAGCCAGCGCTTGGGTGGCATCGCCGCAGGTGCTTTCGACGACGACGGTACGATGGCCGGTTTCGTGTTCGGAATGACCGGGCTACAGGCTGGAGAGGTGATTCATTGGTCGGACATGCTGGCGGTGCGTCCCGGGCTTCAGGACACGGGCCTGGGCGCTCGCCTGAAGGCGTACCAACGCGATACGCTTCTGGCGATGGGGATCACCCGCGTACACTGGACGTTCGATCCGCTCGAGTCGAAGAACGCGCATCTCAATCTCAACAAGCTTGGTGCCGTGGCGGGAGAGTACGTGCAGGACATGTATGGTCAAACCGACTCTCCCCTGCACCGGGGCATCGGCACCGACCGCTTCGTCCCTACCTGGACCCTAGACTCCGAGCGGGTGACAGCGCGGTTGGTGGAGGGGGGGACTGGCCCCGAAGCCGGCGCGGACGAGGGCGCCACGAGGGTGTTCCAGGTGAAGAGCGAGGGGGACCTCGAGCTTCCGGGGGAACCGGACCTGAGCCTCGAGGGGTCCCGCCTCCTGGTTCCCATCCCCACCTCGATCCAGATGATCAAGGACGTATCTCTGGACGCCGCGGTCCAGTGGCGGCGGGTCACTCGTTCGGCCCTTTCCACCTATGTGGAGAGGGGATACGAGGCACGCGAGCTGTATAGGCGGCCCCTCGGCTCCGAATACTTGTTGTGTCGATGATTCGCATTGTCTCTCACCCTTTGACGAAAGAAGCCACGTGAAGATTGAGCGCGTCGAGCTAAGAGAAGTGACCATGCAGCTGCGTGAGCCGTTCGAGATCTCGAGTGGTGTGACCTACGATCGGCGCGTGCTGCTCGTGACCCTCCATGCAGATGGAATCACGGGTTGGGCCGAGTGCGTGGCGGGAGAGACGCCGGGCTATTCGTACGAGACGACCGAGACGGCCTGGTCGATTCTCACCGAGTACCTGCTCCCCGGCCTGCCGGGTGCCCACATAGAGACCGCGCGGGATGCGCTGGAGGCCGCTGATGCGGACGCCATTCGGGGTCACCAGATGGCGAAGGCGTCGGTGGAGATGGCGGCCTGGGATTTGGAGGCCAAGGCCAAGGAGGTCCCGCTCGCGACTTTGATCGGCGGCGCTCGTGATAGCGTGCCGGTGGGGGTCAGCATCGGCCTACAGCCCAACGACGAGGACCTGCACAGGAAGGTCGGAGAGTTCGTGGCCGAGGGATACGCCCGCATCAAGATCAAGATCAAACCTGGTCGTGACGTGGAGATGCTCCTGGGACTCCGGGAGAAGTACCCCGACGTGATGTTGATGGTGGACGCGAATTCGGCGTTTTCGCTGGACGATCTTCCCAGGCTGAAGGCCCTGGACGAGGTCGGCCTGATGATGATCGAACAGCCTCTGGCCCACGACGACTATCTGGACCATGCGCGCCTGCAGGAACAGATCGAAACACCCATCTGCCTCGACGAATCCATCCGCTCCGTGCGTGACGCGGCGTTGGCGCTCGAGCTCGGGTCGTGTCGAATCATCAACATCAAGCCGGGAAGGGTCGGAGGCATCGCCTCCTCGAAGGCGATCCACGATCTGTGCGCCTCTCAGGGCGTCCCCGTGTGGTGTGGCGGCATGCTTGAATCGGGCATCGGCAGGGCCCATAACGTGGCCCTGGCGACCCTTTCGGGCTTCAGCTTGCCCGGCGACATCTCGGCGAGCCGACGCTACTGGAGTGAGGACATCGTGACACCGGAATTCGTGCTCGACGACGGGACCATGAGAGTCCCGCAGGGGCATGGGATCGGCGTGTCGGTAAGGGAGCAGTGGATCGCCGATGCCACGGTGCGCGAGGCCGTGTTCTAGGGCTTCGTATCGTTATCTCAGAAACCCGAACCGCTTGGTCCCGTATTATTTAGTTAGACGGGCACGCCGATTTGTCACTTAAGTTGTTATGAGGAGCTTATGTAACCAGAGATAAGCGATCACGTTATCACATGCCCGGAGAGGAGGACCGTAATGATACTGGCCACGATCCGGGCGCCGCTGAGCCGAAGTGACGCGCAACATCTCATCGGCCTGCTCGGCAGGAGTGAGCCCGATCTGGGCGAGTCCGCCAGCGTGCGCCTCGAGAGACACGGCCTGGATTCGGTCCTCGACGATCGCCGACGCGGTCGCGACGACGGGCTCTATCTGGCGCCGGCTCTTGAATCGGGCGGCCTCGAGAGCGTCGGCCTCAGGTCTCAGGGGCGCTTCGGCGTAGGGCAGCTTCAGTTGGCGTGCGAGCGTGCGAGCGCTCGGGCGACCGTGTCGTCACGGCTGTAACCACGACGTACGAGTATGTCACCGAGGCGCCGCCCGGAATCCTTCTGTTCGTCCAGCGCCGCCTCCAGCTGAGGTTCTCCGACCCCTCCGGATCGTACAAGCAGCTGACCGAGCAGAAGCGGTCGCGTTCCCATGAAGACAGGATCGCGGCGTTGGCGGGGCACTTACATGGTGCTGGGGGACCGAGCTCAACGCCGACCTCTGGCAACGTGCCGACCTATGCCAACCTCTGCCAAGATGTGAAGTGCCGAACTCTACAGGAGAGGCTCGTCCAGCGGCGGATTGAGTGGTGCGCTCTCCACAGGCCTCACATCCATCGTGACCTGCACAGCGACGTGGCCCATGTCCGCGCGGTCTCGGAGTGCGTCTCGGACCCTGGGCTCGACTTTCTTGTAGGCCGTCATCACGCCGTCCCTGATCTTGACCCGGAGCACCTTCAGCGCATTCACATCTGGACGGCTGGTTCGGGTCTCTTTCCTGGCTTCGATCAGACGCTCAGGGAGGATCTCGAACGGCGCCATCCCGATATCGTCGAGCCGAGGAGAGTCGACGTACTGGATGGAAACGGAGACGTCTCCATGGGCGTGGTGGGTCGGGATGTCGCCTACGGCTCGGAAGTGCGAGGCCAGCTTCCCCAATTCCGCGTTGGACGCCGCGGACGCATAACTCCGCTCGACGATCTTGAAGATGCGGCGCATCCGCTCCGGCGTGGTAGCGTCCACGTCGGGAATCTCCGTATCGAGCTCCCGGCCCGACGCCTTCCGGTCCTCACCGGCCTGACCTTCCTCCTCCCGGCTCCGCTGCCGGTCGATGTTTTCCAGGATTCGGTCGGGATTTGTCCGAAGGCCCATCGACTCTCTCTCCATCCTCGCACGGGTCACACGCAGTCTCGCACAGTAAGCTGAAAAACGATAACCCGTTCGGTCGTGTGCGGCCAAGAGGTGTCTAGCTTAGACTGGATGCGTTCTCGGGCGAATACGACCCATCACGATTTCGAAGCCTGTGCGCCTCAGGAGAGGATGAGGGGAGGAATGACGGGAGTAATGAAGGGAGGAATGCGACTCGACGGACTCTTTACCGTATCGCTGGTGTTCCTGGCTTCCTGCGCGGTTGGATCGAGCGGAGGGGGGAGAGACGATGCGGTGGCGTATACGGTTCTCGAGAGAAGCCCGCTCGTGTTTTCGCGGACCGACTCCATGGCGCTCGTCATTGAGGTGCCCCTGATGGGGTCTGTCGAGGTCCTCCTCGACCAGCGGGCGACCCTCGGCCTCGCCTTCGAACCCCACGAGGACGGCGTGCGGGTGACCGCGGAGGTCCGAGAGTTTTCCGGTCGAATCACGAGTCCGTTCGGGGCGCCTGTGACGGCGTCCGAGAGCGACGTCGAGGGCGTTCTCGTGTTTACGGTCGACCGCCGCGGCCGCGCCCGCGTCGTGAGTACACCCGAGGTGTCGGGCGCGGCCGCGGCGATATTCAGTGGAGACGTACTCGCCCACGAACTACTTCCGCTGCTCCCTCCGGGGAACGTATCGGTGGGTACGAGTTGGACGGATACGATTCGCTACGCTGGGGGAAGCGATATGTCGCTCGACGTGACCTGGATCGGTACGTCCACGCTCATGGGGGATACGACCGTAGCGGGCACGGTACTCACCCTCGTGCGCACTTCGGCTGAGATCGCG
This sequence comes from Gemmatimonadales bacterium UBA6960, assembly GCA_963577685.1. Taxonomy (GTDB): domain Bacteria; phylum Gemmatimonadota; class Gemmatimonadetes; order Longimicrobiales; family Gaopeijiaceae; genus UBA822. Next base: position 16,498 of record CAUZAE010000024.1, read on the forward strand.
ATCGCCGGCGATTTGGTGATGGACGGCACGAAGGTACGACGGGAAGTCGCGGGTCCCGAGACGGGTTTCTATCTGTGGGATGCGGCGAGGAAAACCGTCGTGCTACACGAGGTCACCCGTGATCTAGTGGGAGAAATTGAAGCCGATATGGCTCCCCTCCCCCTGCGCGTATCGGCGAGGCAGCACAGTGTCTTGAGACTCCTGGACGGGTGACGCGCATGACCGACGAATCTCCTCTTCCCAGCCTCCCCGTGCGCCTCGGCCAGGTCATCGTGTCACCGAGAGCACTCTTCGATGCGCTGAGTCGACGACCGGCTTGGGGCGGAGCGCTGCTTCTGGGCGCTCTCCTAGTCCTCCTGGGCGCCGGGCTCACGCCGCCGGAGCTGCTGCTGAACACGATGCGAGAGCGCCTTCTAGAGAGGGGACAGGTGATGCCCCCGGGCTTGGAAGATCGATTGGCGATGATTCGCGTCGGTGAGGCGGTGGGCGCCTCTGTCGGTTGGGCCATCATGATGGGACTCGCCACGGGTCTCATTACCCTCGTGTTCGCCGTGCTGCTCGGCCACGGGGGCACCTTCCGCCAGTACCTTGCGGTGGTGAGCCACGCGCACTTGATTGCTGCCGCTTCGGTCGTCGTCATACTGCCGCTGCGAATGGCGACTCAGGATGCACAGGTGCTGCTCTCGCTCGGCAGCTTCGCGTTTTTTTTGGAAGAGGGATATCTGCTTTCAATGCTGAGTCTTGTGGATCTGTTCGGGCTTTGGGCCTGGGTGCTCGTGGGCCTTGGAGTGAGCAGGGTCGGTGGCAAGGACGCGTGGGTCGGAGCGGCGATGTTCCTCTTGCTCATTCCTTTCGCCAAGGCCGCCGTGATCGCGTTCTTCGCGGCATGAGCGGTGTGACCTCGCCTCCCGGGCCAGCCCGACTGTTCACCGCCGCTACCGCCTGTATGATCGCTCGTAGCGTCGTTTTCGGAACTGCAGCCCGTAGCGCCTCTTTTGGCGCGGTAGCCTTGTTCGCCGTCTCCTGTGGGGGTGACGGCGGTTCTGGGCGGACCGCTTTTCTGAGTCTCGGAACCGGTGGAACGGGCGGCATCTACTACCCGCTGGGTGGCGCCTTGGCGAATTTCCTGTCGCAGGCGGATACGACCCGCATTTATACCGCCGAGGTTACGGGTGGTGCGGTGGAAAACGTCGACCGGATCCGGGCGGGCCAGATCGACCTCGCGTTCGCCACGGCGAACACGATTTACGACGCGTATTTCGGGAGTCCGGACTTCGGAGAGCCTATGGACGATCTTCGCATCGTGGCGCCCCTGTACCCCAACCCCACGCACGTTCTGGTGTCGGCGAGTTCGGAGGCTGAGAGCATAGACGACTTTAGAGGCTTGCGCGTCTCGGTCGGTGCACCGGGAAGTGGCACCGAGCAGTTGTCCCGGACGATCCTTGAAGCGCATGGCCTGACCTACGACGACATCGAGGTGCGCTACCTCACGTTCAACGAGTCGGCCGCCGCACTCCGTGACCGTGTGATCGACGCCGCCATCATCAGTGTCGGATATCCGGCCGCCGCCATTCTCGAAGCCACTGCCACGGGTGGCGCCCGCCTCTTACCCATGTCGTCCGAGCGGCTCGATGACCTCATGGACCTGTATCCGTATTTCGGCGTGGGTGAGATCCCGGCCGGGATCTATCCCGGTGTCGACGAGCCACTTCCGACGGCGGTCGTCCTCAACTGGATCATCGCCCCCGAGCGTCTCTCCGAGGACGTAGTCCTCAACGTTCTGAGTATCCTGACCGACGGACGTGAGGGCCTCGAGCGCGTCCACGACATGGCACTGCAGATCGATTTGCAGTACTTGATGGACGCCCCGATCCCTCTCCATTCGGGAACGCAGAGATGGTGGATCGAGGGGCGGTGACTCGCTCGTTCGTTCGTCGAGTTGACTCGCTCGCTGTCGAAGTGATGGATCGGATGGTGCGCCGGATTGGGATGGTGCGCCGGATCGAGATGGCGCCGTGAGCCCGGAGACCGTTTCGGACGCTCTGTCGTGCCAGCGCGAGGCGTTCAACCTTCCCACAGACGTGCACTATCTGAATTGCGCTTATATGAGCCCGATTCCGAGGGTGAGCGAAGAGGCCGGCATCCGAGGGATTCGTCAGAAACGCGGCCCCATGGGGATTCATCCTACTGATTTCTTTGCGGAGAGCGACGAGGTCCGGAGACGCTTCGCGCGTCTCGTCGGAAGCAGTGAGCCGAACCGCATCGCGATCATTCCCGCGGCTTCCTACGCCGTGGCGGTAGCGGCTCGGAATCTGCAGGTCGCTCGTGGCCAGAACATCGTGATTCTTCACGAGCAGTTCCCGGGCAACGTGCACGCTTGGCGGAGAAGGAGCACGGAGGCGAGTGCGGACCTCCGGACCGTGACGCCCCCCGAAGGGCCGGGCCGGGGAGCCGGCTGGAACGAGCGACTTCTGGACGCGATCGATCACGATACCGCGATCGTCAGCATCCCCCACGTGCACTGGACGGACGGTACCGTTTTCGACGTCGCGGCGGTCGGACGGCGGGCGAGAGAGGTCGGTGCTGCGCTCGTCGTCGATGCAACCCAGTCCGTTGGAGCCATGCCGTTCGACGTCGGGGAGCTTCAACCCGACGCCCTCATCGTCGCGGGGTATAAATGGCTTCTCGGCCCTTACTCGATCGGGGCGGCCTACTTCGGACCCCGATTCGACGACGGGATTCCTCTGGAGGAGACTTGGATCGGGCGTGAGGGGAGCGAGGATTTTCAGCATCTGGTGGACTATCAGGATGCGTACCAGCCGGGGGCGGCCCGGTACGACGTCGGGGAACGATCGAACTTCATTCTCGTCCCGATGCTCGCCGCTTCACTCGACCTCATCCTCGAGTGGACGCCCGAGAGAATTCAAGCGTACTGCGGGGCCCTCGGCTTGATCGTGGCCGAGGAAGCGACGTCTCTAGGATTCTCGCTGGAGGATGAAGAGTGGCGGTCCCCCCATCTTTTCGGCCTCCGCGTGCCTGAGGGCCTGGAGTTGACGGCGCTGAAGGACGCACTCGATGCCCGCAAGATTTTCGCGTCGTTGAGAGGGACCGCCCTGCGGGTTTCGCCGAACGTTTACAACGACGAAGGTGACATGAGGGCCCTGTTGGACGCGCTCGCCGCTGTAGCGTAGCCGAGACGGGTGTCCCTCTGGGATCCCTCGGATCTCTGGGACAGCTCCCTACCGGATCCCTAAGAAGTCTCCCCTCCCGGGGGGGTCGAACGTCACGTCGCCGTGGTCACCGACCTCGATGCCGTGCTCCTGAAACCACCCCTGGCGGACTTCCAGCGCGAACATGGCCGGACCCGTGCTGCTGTGGAGATCCTCGGACTCCGGCTCCATCTGGTGAATGCTGACGATCCTGAAGTTCACGTCGATGTAGGCAATATCAAGAGCGACGTACGTGTCCTTCATCCAGAAGGACCGGCTGGCTTCGAAGTCGAACACGAAGAGCATCCCGGTACCGTCGGGGACCGCGGCACGATTCATGAGACCCTGGCTGCGCTCGGCGGGACTGTCGGCCACCTCGGCGAGGATCGTGTCATTCCCGAAGACGATGAGTGCCGTCGCGGGTTGAGCGACCGCGGTGGAGCTCGCCAAGAGATCGTTCGGCCGAGCAGTGCCTCCGACCGACGAGCACGTGGCTGCCACCAAGCCGACCATGGTCGTGCCAAGCACGAACAGCTGTTTTCTCATGTCGCTCCATGTGGTGGGGCGGGAAAGCGGAAAGATGGTGCTGGGGGCGGTAGGTGCACAAGAAGAACTCGGCCGGTACCCTGGCGAAAATGTACCCCCGGTCGAAGATTGCCCGAAGCAAGTCGTAATGCCGCAGTGTTTGTCTGTTTGGCAGCTGGCTCCAAGGAGGAACGCCATGATCCGGTCTCTGTCTCGGTCGCACACCCTAGGTATTTTGGTCTTCCTCGGGATCCTCCTAACGGCTCCGATCGCTCAAGCCCAGCAGCGCACCGGAAGAGCCTTCACCCCTGAGGACGCGCTCGACGTACGGACCGTTCGGATTCAGGACGTCTCCGACAACGGGGTCTGGATCGCCGCCACCGTTCAGCGTCATCGGGACCGGCTCAACATCGATCACGAGCGCTTCGGAGACCCGACCTACGTATCGCCCTCCTCGAGTGAGGTGATCGTCGTGAACGCTCGCACGGGCGAAGAGCGTTCTCTGTTCGCCGACCCGGTAATTGCCAGTGCCTTGTCCTGGTCCCCGGATGGCTCGAGGCTCGCTCTCTTCGTGCATGTCGCGGAGGCCTTTCGGCTGATGTTCTACGATGTCGGACAGGAGCGGCTGAACGTCGTGGACCTACGCACGACGCTCCAGATCGCATCCAACTCGCCTCTGGAGTGGCGGCCCGACGGTGAAGCCGTGCTGGTCGGCCTCCGTCCGGACGGCTGGGCCGAGGAGTCCCGCAACGAGTACCTCGCCCTCACGGAGGGGCCCATCGTGGTCCAGGACTCGGACGGCGACTTCCTGTCGTGGGACGCGGTTCGCAAGCGCTCGGCCGACATGATCACCGCCATCGTGGCTCTGTCCGATGGGGCGGTGCGGGAGATCGTGCCGGTGGCGCCGGTCCAGCAGCCGCAGTTCTCTGAGGACGGCTCCTTCGTGACCTATATGGTGGCCAATCGACTTCGAACGTCGTATGAGCGGGCCGACGGCACGGAGTACGAGATCTTTCAGCTCGATCTCTCGGGAGGAGAGCCGCGATCCGTTTACCCGGCAGCTGAAAAGCGGCTGCGTCCGGTTTGGAGCGAGGCCGGCGACGCGTTCGCGTTGAGCGATGAGGGTGATGTGCTCGTCCGACGTCTGACTGCGGACAGCGCCGTGAACATGACCGAGGAGTATCGCACTCCCCTGGCCGAGGCCGACTCGACCAAGATGGCGTTCACAGCCATGCGCTGGCGACCCGACGGGGGCGCCTTGCTGGTGAGCTCACAGAAGGGGTATCACCTACTGGACGTCGACTCGGGAGATCTGGAAACGGTCTACGAGTTCGCGGGTGAAGAGGACGAGCGCCCGCGGCTGGCTCTTCAGTCGTGGAGTCAGGACGGACGCTATCTGTATTTCAGTTACTCGGCCCACGCCCGTTGGCAGCGTGGACTGGTGCGCTACGATCTCCAAGATCGGACCATGGAGAATCTGGCCAGGGACGAGAGCCTCTACAGGAGCTGGAGCGTCTCCAAGGACGGGAGCATGATCGTGTTCGCCCGCTCGGACGGTGACCGGCCCGACGAGCTGTGGGTCGCCGACGGCTCGATGTCCAACCCCCGCCGGCTCACCGACCTGAACCCGCAACTGGACGACGTGCAGCTCACGCACAGCGAGCTCGTGGAGTACCTGGACGTGGACGGCAAGAAGCTCTACGGCATCCTCTACTATCCCATCGACTACCAGCCTGAGCAGAAGTATCCGCTGGTTGCCGAGATCTACGAGATGTTCTTCGACAACGGCTACAACGCCAACATGAACTTGCTGGCGAGCCAGGGATGGTTCGGCTTCCGCCCTTCCGTCGATCTCGAGATCGGCTACCCCGGGGAGGCGTGGCTCAAGGGCGTCACCACGGCCATCAACAAGGTCATCGACCGTGGGCTGGTCGACGAAGACAAGCTGGGGGTGCATGGAACCAGCTACGGTGGATACGCCACGAACCTGCTCATCACCCAGACGGATCGCTTCGCCGCGGCCGTGAACATCTCCGGGAAGGTGAACATCATCAGCTTCCTGGGAGACAGCGAGAAGATCACGACCCGGAACTACGCTGCCGCCGAAGAGGGTCAGGACCGCCTCGGTGCCACGCTTTGGGAGCAGCCGCAGAAGTACGTCGAGCACTCGGCCATCATGTTCGCCGACCGCATCAATACGCCCCTGCTCATGCTCTCGGGGGAGGGCGATTGGAACGTACCCGCCACCAATCAGCGTGAGATGTACTACGCGCTACGAAGGTTGGGTAAGAAGGTGACGTGGGTGAACTACATGCGTGCGGGGCACGGGGCCGGGCGCGCCGGCACGGTGGAGGACTTCCACGACCACTGGAACCGCATGTTCGAATGGTACCGCACCTACTTCGAGGAAGCCGACGATGACAAGATCACGACGGACGGCGCGCCGGCGCCCGGGGGGCGCTGAGGCCTTCCACTGACCTCGACCTGTATTGCAGTGGCTCGATGGGCTCCAAGGCGATGAGGGGGAAACGACATGGCTTCTGACCTGAGTTTTGTGGAGTTCGTGGTTGACCAACTCGACAACGACTGCGTGGGTACCTACAAGCACATGTTCGGTGAGTTCGGCCTCTTCAGCGACGGGAAGCTGTTCGGGCTGATCTGCGACAATCAGTTGTTCGTAAAGCCTACAGAGGGCGGTCGGGCGTTCATCGGGGACGTGGTCGAAGCGCCGCCCTATCCCGGAGCCAAGCTGAGCTTGTTGATCGAAGGCCAGATCGGGGATGGGGAGTGGCTGAGTGAGCTGGTGAGAATCACTACACGTGAGCTACCGGCTCCGAAACCCAAGAAGCCGAGGAAGCGGAAGAAGAAGGGCTGATCTGTCAGTCGAGTAGCACAGCGCGACGCCCACTAGCACAGATCGACGTCCGTTAGCATGGGGCGACGTCCATTGGCACGGTGCGACGCTCACTGCGCGGTCAAAAGGCCCATCCAGCCCTTACGGCACCATTAGTCCCGTCCAGCCCTGACGGGTAATCCGTCCCATCCAGAGCGCGATCAGTCTCATTCCGGCATGGACAGCTTTGGCGCCTAGGGTGGTGGGGTAGTCCGGGACTAGGTCGGGATTTGGACGTGGGCGCGCCCACGTGCGACTACGACCCGCCTCGTCCGATCGACCGGACTTGCTTTTGACCTGGCGACCCCTGTTCAGGCCTTCCGGGGGGTACTGAACGGATGGGTATCGAAATGCGCGATCCGGCAGGACTCTTGCAAGTAAACACCAGGTAGGAGGCTCGGGGGCCCAACCCGCGATCGGGACTCGCGTGTGGGGCGTCCGGCACTGTACGTTTCGTACCCAGAAGAGCAGTGTGGCCGACACCAGTGCGGTCCCGGGTCCGAGGTGAATCAGGAGCAGTACCATGAGCAGATCAATGAAACGTGAAACTCTCGGCACTTCGCTTTTCGTCTTCCTTCTCGCGGTCCCTTCGCTCGCGCTCTCACAAGCCAATGAGGCGGCGCTTCTGCCACCGCTCCAGTGGCGGTCGATCGGTCCTGATCGGGGCGGTCGCTCCATCGCCGTTGCTGGCCATCGCGACCGACCGTTCGAGTACTATTTCGGCGCGGTCGGTGGCGGTCTCTTCAAGACGACGGACGGGGGCACGTCCTGGCTCCCGGTGACGGACGGGCAGCTCCGCAGCGCCTCCGTCGGGGCCGTGGCGGTCGCCGAATCGGACCCCGACGTCGTCTTCATCGGCATGGGGGAGACGGAACTCCGTGGTAACGTGCTCCAGGGGGACGGAGTGTATCGCTCCGGCGACGGAGGACAGAGCTGGACCCACCTCGGCCTAGATGACACTCAGGCGATCAGTCGAATCAGAATACACCCCCGTGATCCCAACCGAGTCTGGGTGGCCGCGCTTGGGCACCCGTTCGGACCGA
>CAUZAE010000025.1:0-24089 GCA_963577685.1 Gemmatimonadales bacterium UBA6960
CCACGAGACCGGCTTTCTCGTCCTGGCCGGCGGACAGATGCGACCCGGGGGCTTCGAACACGACAGTCGTGAGGTGCTGCTCCAGATTGGCGGTGACATTGATCGTCTCGACGGTGCGGAGCTTCACAGGCGCTTCCCGGCCTGGCCCGCCGACCGATATCCGGATGGTTACTTCAACCCGAACGCAGGCTGGGCCGAAAGCCGCAACGTGGTCTCGTGGTTGCTCGCTCACGCGGTCCGATCCGGCGTGCTCGTGCGGGAGACCTCGATGGCGCACTGTCTGGAAGAGGGCTCCCGAATCCGTGGCATCGTCACGAGCGACGGACACGAGTTGCTCGCGAACACGGTCATCGTGGCAGCCGGCGCCTGGACGCCCACGCTCCTACCTTGGCTCGAACCCGCACTCCAATGCGTCGGCCAACCGGTCTACCACTTCCTCCCGGCTGATCCCGAGCCGTATCGTAGCGAGCGCTTTCCGCCGTGGGCGGCGGACATCGCCAACACCGGCTGGTACGGCTTTCCCGTGCAGTCCGATGGCATCCTGAAGATCGCCAACCACGGAAGCGGTGTTCGAGTCGACCCGCGCGCCGACAAGATCGTTCCGGCCGGCAACGACGAGCGGTTCCTGTCCTTCGCCGAAGCCACTTTCCCAGGACTCGAGGACTGTCCTATCGTGAAACGACGCCTCTGTCTCTACTGTGACTCCTGGGACGGCGACTTCTGGATCGACTGGGACCCGGACCGTGAAGGACTCCTCGTCGCTGCAGGCGGCAGTGGCCACGGTTTCAAGTTCGCACCGGGCCTGGGTCGTCTCATCGCCGACAAAGTGGAGGGCACGGAGAACCGTTGGGCAGACCGTTTCCGGTGGAGGCCGCCAGGAGCTCGGCGGACCGAGGCGGCACGCAGCACGGCTCGACCGGGCGGCTCGGGAGCCCCCTAGGTGGCCCGCCGGACTTCTGACTCACAACAACAGCGGCGACGCTACCTCGATGGCTCAGGCGGCACCGTCGCCCAAGTCCAATCCCATCCTTCGAGCCCCGTGGGACTGATCGCCCTGACCCCGATGCGCGACCCCGGCAGGACATCGTCGAGGCGAGCACGAGGCGCTTCTCCGATGAAGAATGTTCTGGTCTCTTCCACCGACGACCCGTCCATGGCGGTGTAGCGAAGTCCGTAATCCAGGACGCCGCTCATCTCCGAGGCGTCCCAGGTCAACTGCGTGGAGACCCGAGTCCGCCGAAGCGAGAGTCCCGAGAGGCGGGGCGGCGCCGACGCCAACAGCATGATCGACGCGATGGTCGTCTTGCTCACCTCAGCCACGAGGCGATGGTTGATGGTGGTCAGCCTGTCAGTCGCCTGGTGGTAGTTCGGGTTCCCGAGCACGGGATACGACCCGATGCCCCCGACGATGTCGCCATAAACCTCGTAATAGGCGTGCGCGTCCGTGCTCTTGTAGTACAGCGCATCATACGTGATGAGGTCGGAAAACATCATGGCCGCGCCGTGCTGGATGTCCCGGATTCCGGGGTTCGAATACCGTATCGTGTTATCCAGCTTGTGGTCGTTGGCCCACCCCACCATGTCGTTGTTCAGGGCACAAACGATGCGCTTGTCGTTCGCGACGGCTCGGCGAACGTATTCGCGACTGCCCAACAGCCCTGACTCCTCTCCGGTGAAGAACGCGAGCTCGATCGAGAGAGGAAAAGAGCTGCCGGCCAGTACACGCGCCGCTTCGAGAAGAGCGGCGGTGCCAGACGTATTGTCATCGGCTCCGGGGCCCCGCCGCGAGGAGTCGAAGTGACTGCTCACAACGCAAGTGAGATCCGAGTCGGTCGTCCCCTCGATACGCACCAAGACATTCGCGCTCGAGATTCCACGTTGGGGCTCGAAGCTCTGGAGCTCCGGACTGTAGCCGAAGCTCATCAGGGTCGTCGTGAGGTATTCGATCGCCTGCGCGTTGCCAGGCTCCGTGATGTGCTTCGATCCGAACGCGAACAGATCCGTCTCGTACTGGAAGATCCTCGCGACAGACACCCGCTCCGTAACTCCCTCGATTTGGGAACGGAGGGGAGCGAACACTCTCTCTCCGTTCGCGATCAGTTGGCGTTCCGCGGCGAGACTCCTCTGCAGTCGCTCCCGCACGGCCGCCTTCGTGACACGGCGGCCCAAGTCGACCACGTACACACCGCGTTCGGGAGACACCGTGTCCCCATCCCGCTCCGAGACGATCACCACCTGACTCCCGCCGACTCCCACGGCCCATTCATACTCCGGGGCGATGGTGCGGACGGTATTGTTGTGGAAGAGTTTCATGGCCGAACCGTCACGGAGATCGTAGACGAACGAGCGCCGGTGACGTGCTTCTCCCTTGGCGGCAAGGATGTGCTCCCCGTCCAAGAAAAGAGGAAAGACGTCGTGCTGGATCTCGTTGGAGATGCGCCGTTCTTCCCTCGAGCCATCCGTGGTAGCGGCGAATATCTCCCAGTTGTCATGCGAGCGCTTCTGGTACGTGACCAACCCACCCTCCGGGGAAAGCGCCACATTCTCGATCGGATCCGATGACTCGATGACGAGAGTCACAGACGGCTCACTACCCCCCCTACCGCCCTCGCCGGGTTTCAACGTAACGACCTCTATCCGCCACCTGTCCCCACGCTCAGTGATGAAAGCGAGTCGATCTCCGGATGCCGACACCGCGGGTCCCCTTCCCTCGATGTCCAAGACCTCCCCCGCCTGCAAGTCGACCAGAGCGAAACCCGCCGCCCCATCTGAGCTGTCGCTCGGTCCATCGGGACGGGCGGGAAGCGGATTCCTGGAGGGCCGGACGTAAAGCAGATACCGACCGCCCGAAACCACCCTGGGCGAGACCTTGAAGCCCTCACCGGCCAGCACGGACCGAGACACGAGGAGCGCCGCTCGAGGGACATCCGCCTGGAGCTCGTCGGTCGGGGGCTCGTCCGTCTGGACCGAATCCATCTGGATGATGTCCGTCTGGACGGCATACACATGGTTCGACCGATCTCCCCTCAACCGGCCTCCAGTGAAAAACAGGGTCCGGCCGTCTGGCGAAAAATCCATCCCCACGGGAAAGACTCCGTTGAGGGCAACCTGCCTCTCCTCGCCCGTCTCGATGTCCCTGATCCAGAGGGTCGTGTTGAGCGCCTCGCTCCATCGAACGGCGGCACGGGCCCGGGCCCGGGCCGCGCGGTCTGCCTCCTGCAACGCCCTGGCGACCTCCGCCACCGCGCTCTCCAACTCCGGCGTGTGCCCTACACGGTAGAAGGCTACCTGCCCGTCAGCCGACAACGTGGGGCTACGTCCAGGAAAGGTCGACACGACTGCGGCCGTGTCACCGAGCTCGAAAATGGCGATGGTGGGCTCCTCGACGCCGCCCACCCTATACGTGCCGTATCGCCCGTCGGGGCCCACCCGAACATCCGAGCCGTCGGCGGCAAGTTCCGTCACCTCGAAGAGCTCCCCCGTCAGGAGCGCGATCTCGTCCTTCAGGCGATCCCCGTCTATTCCGTTGAGAACCGCCAGGTACGCCTCGAGGGCGACGGCGTAATCTCCCTGGTCCCACGCGTAGTAGGCCTCTTCGAGTTGGCCTGAGACCCTCTGGGCCCGAGCCGGAGCACCCCACAGAAGGGTCCACAGGGCAGCGACGAGTAACGCGGTTGCGGTTCTCACGTCATTCCTCTCCTGATCCGGTCCTCGAAGGAACTGGGGGCGGTCACGCCCGGGGTTCTAGGTCGACCAGGTAGTTCTCCACCAGCCCCGTATGATGATGGAGCTCGTGGCCGGCGATGAGGTAGGGGATGGACCGGACAGTGAAGGAATAGTCACTCGCGATTCCACTACGCTCCCACGCCTCGTCCGGCAGCCCCCTGAAGAAGGCGAGTGTCGACGCCCGCACGGCCTGTAGCTCATCTGAAAGGTCCTCCAAAGACCGAGACCCCGCGTTCGACACCTTGGCGTACTGGTCTTGATCCATCCCAGGGAGCGGGCCTGCGTCTCCCCGCGCGAAGGTGAAGGCCCGATAGCCGAAGACACGCTCGGTGTCGATCAGATGCCCTATCACCTCTCGCACCGACCACTTGCCGGCCCCGTAGCTGTACTTCTCGAGCTCCGGCGGAACCGCACGTACGAGGGTGAGCGTCTCTTCCATCTGATCGGCGAGAATTTTCAGGATGTCGCCATCCCCAATACGGTCGATATACGCCGCGTAGTATGGCGCGTACTCCGAAGGCTGGGGTCTCTCAATGGGCCGGGTCAATGCGAACTCCTAGTGAAAATCAAGCGGTTCCCGGACGGGAAACCCAAGACGAGTCGGTCTCCTTCCACCCGCACGGTGGATCGCTCCTCCACTGCATCTTCAGCCCCTCTGGCGACCATGCGCAGTGGCGCCTCCTCGAGTCCTTCCATGGCAGCACCGGTGGATAGGTGGTGGAGATGTAGGAAAATAAGGGTGTTTCCCTCCAGCGTGTAGGTCCCACCCTCGGCCGATCCCCTACGGACGATCCCCGCTTCATCGACCACGAAGTAGACCACCTGCCAGTCCGATTCCGTGAAGAAGATTCGTCCTTCCGCTCTGTGCTCCGCTCCGCCGTTCATGACGTAGGTCTGCGCCGCCCATGCGCCCGTGATCTCGGGCGTCTGGGCCGAAACAGGCACACTCATGGGCACACCGACTAGGATCATCAGCGCCAGGCGCTTCATAGCATCAATCCATGTCATCCTCAACTCCTCCAGGTAACGAATTCCATGCTCAGATTCGCCCGGTCGACCAGCCGAGTTCCCGACCCGGACAATCAAGGCGCCCGAGGCGTTGTCGAACGTCTCTAAAGTTCGCTAGAATCCATGCACCCCCGAAGCCCTTTCCCGCTACGAGGAACGAAATGCGGAGTCGCCGTAACCACGTCTGCATACGACACGCCCCGTCCTTGATCGCCGTCCTTTCGGCGACCGTGTTCCCCTGGACGCCCGCGGCATCCCAGATCTCGGCGCCGGCCTCCGAACTCTTCGCCGACCTACCCTACCGGCATATCGGACCCGTAGGCAACCGGGTGAGTGCCGTCACAGGCGTTCCCGGTGACGCGAACACCTACTTTTTCGGCGCGGCCTCCGGGGGCGTCTTCCGTTCGCGCGACGGCGGCCACCATTGGGATCCCATCTTCGATGACCAATCTGTGGCCTCGATCGGCTCCATCGCGATCGCGCCTTCGGACGCCAACGTCGTATGGGTCGGCACGGGCGAGGCGTTCATACGCAGTAACGTATCCATCGGAAACGGCATCTACCGCTCGACCGATGGCGGCGACAGTTGGGCGCACATGGGACTCGAACCGTCGGGTCGCATCGGCCGCATCATCATTCATCCCACCGACCCGAACATCGTGTACGCCGCGGCGTTGGGTCACCTCTACGGGCCCCAGGCGGAGCGGGGCGTGTACCGCACCACCGACGGGGGGGAGACCTGGCAGCAAGTGCTCTTCGTGAGCGAAGACGCAGGAGCCGTCGACATCGTGATGGACCCCAACAATCCCCGTATCCTCTTCGCCGCCACGTGGCAGATGCTCATGCGGACCTGGGGCCGGTGGAGCGGCGGCCCAGGAGGCGGCATCTACGTCTCACGGGACGCCGGAGACACTTGGGAGAGACTCGAGGGAGACGGCCTCCCCGGAGGTACCCTCGGCAAGATCGGCCTGGCCATGACTTCCGCGGACTCCGACCGCATATACGCGCTCATCGAAACCAACTCCAATGACAGCTTCGAGCCGTTGGACGAACACGAAGGAGTTCTTTGGCGTTCGGACGACGGGGGGCGGAGGTGGAGCATGGTCAACGCCGATCATACCCTGGCGCAGCGTCCTCTGTACTACTCGCGTGTGGTGGCCGCGCCGGACGACGCCGACGAGGTCCACTTTCTTTCGACTCGCTATAGCCGCTCCCTGAACGGTGGTGAGGACTTCACACTCGGAAGCCCCGGCGGCGACAACCACGACATGTGGATCGATCCGCTACTGCCGGATCGCATGGTGGTCGGGCACGACCAGGGTCTCAGCATCTCCACCGACCGTGGCAAGAGTTGGTGGCGCCCTCGGCTCCCGATCGCCCAGATGTACCACGTGAACACCGACAACCGAGTGCCCTACTTCGTGTACGGCAACCGCCAGGACGGGGCGACCCAGATGGGGCCCAGCAATTCGCTCACCGGCGGTGGAATCTCCATCGGTGAATGGCAGTCCGTGGGGGGATGCGAGACCGGATTCTCGGTCCCCGACCCCGAGGATTCGAACATCGTGTGGGCCGGATGCTACGACGGACTCATGTCCCGCTACGACCACAGAACCCGTTTGGCTCGCCGGGTGAACGTGTGGCCCGCCAACTCCGAGGGCTGGGCCGCGGGAGAACTCCGCTACCGCTTCCAATGGACCTTCCCGATTCACATCTCGCCGCATGATCACGAACGGGTCTACGTGGGAAGCCAACACGTACACGTGACGACGAACGGAGGGCAGAGTTGGCAGGTGTTGAGCCCGGACCTCACGAGCAACGACAAGACTCTGCAACAGACGACGGGTGGCCTGACTCCGGACGACGCGGGACCCACGTACGCGGCGGTCCTGTTCGCCATCGCCGAGTCGCCCGTACAGGAGGGCGTCATCTGGACCGGCTCCAACGACGGACTCGTACACGTGACCCGGGACGGTGGACTCACCTGGACGGACGTGACCAGCAACATTCCGAACCTCCCTCCAACGGGTACGGTCTCCAACGTCGAGCCGTCACGGTACGAGGCGGGCACGGCGTACCTGACGGTAGACTTGCACCAGTTGGGTGACACCAACCCTTACGTGTATCGGACGACGAACTTCGGGGACTCATGGACCTCGTTGAGCGAAGGGATTCCGAGGAGTGTGTTCAGCTACGCGCACGTGATCCGGGAGGACCCGGTGCGGCCGGGCTTGTTGTATCTCGGGACCGAGAACGCTCTCTATTTGTCGCTCGACGACGGCAGGAGCTGGTCCGAGCTCCAGAACAACCTTCCGCATGCCCCCGTGCACGATCTCACAATCCAGAGTGACTTCAACGACTTGGTGGTCGCCACGTACGGGCGGGGCTTCTGGATCATGGACGACGTCACGCCGATCCAGCAGCTCACCGAGGAAGTGCTCGAGTCGGACGTGTATCTGTTCGCGCCCCGGCCCGCCTTGCGTTTCCTCAACCGGCAGGGCTCCCAGAGTCAGCCTGAAGATCCCGGTGCCGGCCAGAATCCCGACTATGGCGCGTCCATCTCGTTCTACCTCCAGGAGATTCCCACGGACGCGGTACGCCTGGAGGTCCATGGGGAGGCCGGGGAGCTCGTCCAGACGCTCCCCACCCGGGACCTACGACCCGGCATCAACAGGGTCCACTGGAACCTTCGCGAGCGCTCTTCGAACACGCCCCGACTGCGAACGAAACCGTCGGAGCACTCTCACGTAAACATGCCCGATGAGGGATGGCGGCCGTTGGGAGAGGGAGGGCGCGTCACCCCATTGGCACCTCCCGGCTTCTATACCGTGACGCTCACTGTGGGCGATACCGAGCTCATGCAACCTCTCAAGGTACTGAAGGATCCCAACTCGGGCAGCAGTCGGCTCGCAATTCTGGAACAGGTCGATCTGGTTCGGTCGATCCGTGAGAGCCTGGACTCGACGGTCGCCCTGATCGACCGGATCGAGTGGATCCGAGCCCAAATCCAGATGGTGCAGAACATGAGCGCGGACCATGAAGCCGCGGAGGATATCCGTGAGGCAGGGGGCGGTCTGGAGGATCGGCTCATCGATCTGGAGATGAACCTCTTCGACGTCCGCATGACGGGCGGGACGGCCCGCCAGGATACGCTCCGCTTCGCGCGGCGGCTCTACTCTCGACTCAGCAGCCTGGCCGGATACATCACTGGGACGGACGATCGGCCAACGGATCAAGCCCGGGAGGTCTTTGACATGCTACGCAGCGAGCTCGACGACTACGAGCGACGGTGGTCGAGCCTGGGGGAGGACGTCGCGGCGTTCAACCGGCTACTGGAAGACCGCGGGTTCAATCCGATCGGATTGAACTGATACGGCACCGTGCCTCGCCCCACGGCTGAAAGAGCGTTCGGCCTCAGCGCCGGCGAATCAGCACGGTAAGAACGATCCCCGCGGCGATCGCGAACCCCAGCACTGTCTTCGCCATCTCACTGAGGCGCCCCTCGAGCTCTTCAAGGGCCTCGCGACCCGACGGGGCCGCCGGGTCCTGGCTGACATGGATGGCGCAATAGTCGGAGCCCTTCAGGGCGTTCAACCGACACTTCGTTCCCTTCTTCGTCGCTCCACTGCATTTCGCCACGGGCTCACCTCCTCACGGACTTCGGGATATACCAATAATACGTACGACCCCCCCGCCATGATTCAATGCCGGTCTCTCATCCGAACTCGATCCCCTGCGCGAGCGGCAGCTCCGTGCTCCAGTTGACCGTGTTGGTTTGGCGCCGCATGTAGGCCTTCCAGGCATCCGATCCGGACTCCCGTCCTCCCCCCGTCTCCTTCTCGCCCCCGAAGGCGCCACCGATCTCGGCACCGCTCGTACCGATATTCACGTTCGCGATCCCACAGTCACTCCCCCGGTGCGAGAGGAAGTACTCGGCCTCGCGCACGTGCTCGGTGAAGATGGCGGAAGAGAGTCCCTGGGGTACACCGTTGTGGATGGCCATCGCCTCGTTGAGCTCGTCTACAGACTGCCTCGGGGAGGCCCCCGTGTTGCCGTACCCGATGATGTAGAGGATCGGCGCGAACGTCTCTTCCTGGACGACATCGAATTCGTTCTTCGCCGACGCGATGCACGGCGTCACATAGTGCCCACCCGGGTAGTCGGAACCCCCCAGCAGCTGGCCCCCGCAGAGGATCTCCCCGCCCTCGTCCTGTACACGCCGGATCGCGGTCTGGAGGTCGTCCACCGCATTCATGTTCACCAGCGGCCCCATGAGCGTCTCGGACTCCAGTGGGTTTCCGATCCTGACACCCTCGTAAGCCCGTGTGAGGCGTGCCACCAGCTCTTCCCGGACCGACTCGTGGACGATGATCCGGCGTGTGCTCGTGCAGCGCTGACCGGCCGTTCCCACAGAACCGAAGAGGATCGCTGGCAGAGCCAGGTCCAAGTCGGCGTGCGCCGTAACGATGATGGCATTGTTGCCGCCCAACTCGAGGATGGCGCGACCCAACCGCTTGCCCACGACCTCGCCCACCCGGTATCCGACGGCGCAGCTCCCCGTGGCGGACACGAGCGGAATCCGGCGATCGTGCAGAAGCCGATCTCCGATGGTGGACCCCTTTCCGATCGTAAGCGAGAAGATGGCCGGATCCACATCGTTCTCTTCACAAACCGCTTGAGAGATCTTGGTGACGGCAATCGCCGTCAGCGGCGTCTGGCTGGCTGGCTTCCACAGGACCGCGTCCCCGCATACGCAGGCGAGCGCCGCATTCCAGCTCCACACAGCGACCGGAAAGTTGAAGGCGCTGATCACGCCCACCACACCGAGTGGATGCCACTGCTCCATCATGCGGTGGTCCTGGCGCTCTGAGGCGATCGTGAGACCGTAGAGCTGGCGAGACAGGCCCGTGGCGAAATCACAGATGTCGATCATCTCCTGAACCTCACCCTCGCCCTCCGCCCTGATCTTCCCCATCTCCAGCGTCACTAGGGCGCCGAGCTCAGCCTTGCGCTCCCGGAGCCGGTTTCCGATCTGGCGCACCAGCTCCCCACGATGGGGCCCGGGGACCGTGCGCCAGTGTAGGAAAGCCTCGTGTGCACGGTCCACGACCCTGTCGTACTCCTCCTCCGTGACTTGTTTCACCGATGCCAGGACCGACCCGTCAATGGGCGAGGTGACCTGCAGTTCCGGGCCGGAGCCGAGCCACTCTCCGTTGAATCCGCCGTAATTCTCATCCTCGAGACCGAGGCTACCCAAGATTTCTTTCATCGATTTTCCTATATGTATGCGTCGGCCACGGCGCAAACGGGCGCACGCTCCAACTGAGAGGTCGGAGGTAAGATGGCCGGATGGCTTTGGGGTGTCCACGGTGCCGAAGCGCCCGAACGGGGCTAGAATGAGGGTGTGTTGAGCTTCGTCCTAACTTCGACCCTCGCGCTTGTCGCCGGCCCGGCGCCCGTGCAAGCGGCCCCTAGCCGTCCACCCGTGGTGACCGAGCAGGTGGAGCGGCGTCTACGAACCGCGGATTCTCTCGTGGCCTCGTGGGTCGAGGCGCAACGAATCCCCGGGGCCCTACTTCTGGTGTCGAAGGGGGATGACGTCCTCCTCGAGAGGGCATACGGGTCGACACGAGTCCACGACTATGGGGGTGGGCAGTACCGGGTCGCTGCCACGGGTGGCGCCCGGTCCCAGGGGATCCGGCCACGGACCGATGCCTCGCCGGTCACCCGCGAGACGGTCTTCGATCTGGCTTCGGTCACGAAGGTCATGGCGACCACCTTCGCAGTGATGCTCTCGGTGGACCGCGGGGAACTCGACCTCGACGCGCCCGTCCACACCTATCTGCCCGACTTCCGCGGGGGTGGAAAGGACGCCATCACGATCAGGCACCTGCTCACGCACCGGGCCGGCCTTCAGCCGTGGAAGCCGATCTACTACCACGCGACCGACGCCGACGAAGCCTACGCCTACATTCGAGACCGCCCGCTGGCGTGGGACGTCGGGGAGGGGCGCCACTACTCCGATCTGGGCTTCATGCTCCTCGGACGCGTCGCGGAGCGCGTTGTGGGCATGCCCTTGGATGCGGTTCTCCGCGATCGACTGTACGGACCACTAGGTCTCACAGCCACGGAATTTCGGCCCCCAACTCCGGGGACTCGCACGCTCGCGGCTACATCGCACGGCAATCCCTACGAGCACAGGATGGTCCATGACTCCACGTTCGGATACGTCTACGAAGGCGATCCAAACAGCTGGGACGGGTGGCGCCGCTACACTCTCGTGGGGGAAGTGAACGACGGCAACGCATACCACGCTTTTGGAGGCGTGGCTGGCCACGCGGGGCTGTTCTCCACGGCGGAAGAGCTACAGGTGCTCCTCCAACTCCTTCTGGACCGGGGGGAATACGGTGGTCGTCGCTACCTGTCGGCAGCGTTGGTGGACTCGTTCCTGGCCCCCACAGGAGACGGACAGGCGCTCGGGTGGCAAACCCCGGACTACGCTCCGCCGGGGAGCTTCGCTCACACGGGTTTTACGGGAACGTTCGTCCTGGGCGTGTCCCCTGACGCGCTCGGCGTGATCCTTCTGACCAACCGCCAGAACACGGGGCTGGACGGGAGCGGGTACTATCCGGACGTGGGCCCGCTCCAGCGTGCGGTGGCCGCGGTGCTGACAGGGACGGTCCCCTAACGCGCTCAGTCAGATCAGGCTAACCCTCAGCCGGACGCTCGAACCCGCAGCCCGATACTCAGAGTCCGTGGCAGCCCGGGCGTGAGGAAGCGCTCAACGACGTCCTCCTCGCCACGCACGTTCGGTGAGATGATCCCGAAAGACGCATAATTACGGTTGAGCAGGTTGGACAACGCCAGGAACGCGGTCACCCTACCGACCCGATGTTCGACCCGAACGTCCAGCAGAGCGTAACTGCTCAGCTTTTCGAAGGGCGCGTCATTGCCCTCGTCGCCGACGAGGAACTGCTCACCGACCCACCGCACGTCGAGCTCGGCGGAACCCCGGCGAAACTCGTAGCCCGCTCCAATCGTGACCGAAAGCTCGGGAACCATCGGGAAGCGATCTCCCGATTCGATCTGGGGCGGATCCAGCGCCTCCCCCGGCGCCCCTTCCCCGGCGTCCTCGAGGAAGGGCGCCGCAAGGACTGCGGAGGTCTCGAAGGTGGCCCGTGTCCAAGCCATACTGCCCGTAAAGGTGAGCTCGCGTAGCGAACGCAGGGGCGCCGTCACGATCATGAGTTCAGATCCGACTCGGCGGGTGCGCTCCAGGTTGGTGAAGAAGCCCCGAGTCGGGCTGTCAGGGACGATCACGTTGAAGATGTCATCGTGGACTTCGGACCAGTAGCCGACCACTTCTGCTCGAACGCTTGCGAACGCCAAGCGGAGCCCGGCCTGCCACGTGTCTGAAGTCACGGGAAGTAGTGGCGGGTCGGGGCCGAGCTCGAACGGCAGCTGACAAGGATCGTCTGGGTCGGCACAACTCACCTCCAGAATCACCGGACTGCGAAAGCCGCGGCCGTACCCGGCGAAGGCACTCAGCCCCGATCCTAGCTCCCCGCTGAGGCCGAGACCGCCCGACCCTTCGCGAAAGGTGTTCTCCCCGCTATCGGCGGGATCCAGGAGGTCAGTAACAGGAAGCGAGGTGTAGTCGAACCGTAGTGAGCCATGCAAGGCGAGTCTCGGAAGCAACTCCCACCACGCCTCCACAAAGCCCGCGAGGTTGTCTTCGCCGGTTCGGAGGCGCTCGGTCGTGTTCGGCACTACGTTCGGGAAGACCCTGTTGGGTAGCTCTCGGATGTCGATGTCCACGTCGTTTCGGACGCCCTCGGCGCCCAGGATCAGCAGGAGTCGATCGCGCGGGCGGTAGGTGATCTGGGCCGTCGAGCCGGCAGAGGCGATGTCGGTGAGCCCGAGCGCGTCGGCCTCCGTGATGTTGTCGTTCGCTTGACGGAACTCGACGAATCGCGTGAACGATGTCAGCTGTAAGCTCCATTCCTCGGTCAATTCACGCTCGAGCCTGGCGTTGATGAAATGCATGCGTGCGGTGAAGGAGTCCCCCGATCCCCCCGTGTACCGGAGGCGACGCCTATCGTCGGGGACGCTGACGACGTCGACAGGGAGAGCTTGACCCTCGATCCACGATTCGGGTAGCGGTCCAGGGCCCTCTAGCGAATCCGACCCGAAGGTGTAGGAGATCCATGCGTCGGTGCGTTGTCCAGTCCAACCGACCTTCGCAAAGATCTCCAGCTCGTCGGAGTGCTCGCCGGCACGCCAGCCGTCGGACCGCCTGTACGACCCCGCGACGAGTCCGTCGTACGACCCCCGCCGCCCCCCAGCACGCACTGTCCCGGACGCCGAACCGTACGATCCGGCCTCGGTTTCAACCTCGACCGAGCCGCGCTCTTCACCCCGTGCGGTGACGATGTTGAGGGCGCCGGCGAGCGCGTTCTTCCCGAACGCCCCCACCGGGCCACGAATAATCTCGATCCTCTCCACCGCGCTGCTTGGAATAAGCGAGAGGTGAACCTGGGAAGCATCGGCCTCGTTTACTCGTACTCCATCGACGAACACACTCACACCTTGCGGCACCCCGACAATCGGGCTCACGGCGAAGCCGCGAATCCTCAGATCAGATTGATACGGGCTCCCCGTCTGGTTTCCGAGGGTAATCCCCGGCAGGGTGGCCATTGCTCTCGCCAGGCTTCGCGCGGTGCCGCCTCCGTCCTCGATAACCTGAACCGGAAAGGGCGTAGTCGCTCTCGGCAAAGCGCCTACGCGAAGCCTACCGATCGACACCGTGAACTCAGGGAGGGTGAGTACCGAATCGGCCGGTATCGAGTCAGCCGGCTCTTGTGCGCCGGCAGGGGTCATGCCGGCCCCGACTGCGAGCAGCCCAGTCGTCAGGCGGACGAGCATCAGGGGCCTTCGACGACCGCCTCGGCCTCCATCTCGACCAAATAGCCGTCTCCCACGAGTCCCGCCTGGACAAGGGTGTTGGCGGGCTGAATCCCTGCAAGCCGCTCCCCGTGCACGCGGGCGACGGCCTCCCAGTCCGCGATATTCCGAACGTACACGCGAGTCCGCACCACGTCCTCCAACCGCGCGCCGAGGGACTGTAACGCTCCCTCGATCTTGTCGATCACGAAGTGCATCTGCGCGGCTGGATCGCTGCCCCCGATGGCGCGCTCACCGTGCGTGGCCGTGGTGCCAGAGACCCAGATGCGGTCACCGCGCCGCACCGCACGACTGAACCCCGCGAGGTCCTCCCACTTGGTCCCGCTCAGAACGCGGCTCCGGCCGTCGTCCCCGATGCATACGTCATATGGCGGTGGGAACGAGTCGAAGTGATCGCTCAGATCGCCGGCCGCCGTGAGGAAGGGTGCCTTGCGGTACTCGTCTCCACAGTCCCCGGGGACAAGCCCGAAGTCCCCCAGGGCGGCCTCGATCTCGGCGTGGCTCGAGTCATCGAGGGAGAAGGAGAACAGGCTCAAGTTATCCTGCACGTGCTCGCTGCGGCCGAGGCGAGCGCCGATGATGACCCCGGCCACGGCGGGCTGCTCGAGGATGTAGCGGCAAGCGACGTTGGCCATGGAGACCCCATGGCGCTGTGCCGCACCCTGCACGGCCCCCAGGAGACCCTGGAAGGCATCCCAACCGCCGGCGGCGTCGATGAAGCGCTTGTACTTCATCTTGGACCACGTGTCCAAGCGGTCCACCTCCGGCGCCAGCGCGCCCAGCCATGCCTCCGTGAGGAGGCCACCCGCCACGGTCCCAAAGGCCAAGAGCTTGATGCCGTGCGCCAAGCACAGGTCCGTCATGCCGGCACGCGCGCGCTGGTCGATCAGGGAGTAGCACACCTGGTTGGACACGACCTCGATGCCGCTGTGCACCACGATGCGTAGGTGCGCGGTGTCGACATTGGTCAGGCCGAGATGACGGATCAGTCCTTCGTGCTTGAACTCCTGCAGCCAGAACAGGCAGTCCAACCAACCCGGATCGGGGTAGCTCCACGCGTGGAACTGGAGCAGGTCGATCACTTCCGAGCGCGTGCGCTCAAGCGCCAACTGCACGGCGGCCCGTACGTCCTTCTTCGTGTGACGCCCCGGCTTGGGCACCCATTTCGTGAGCAACTCCACCGAATCGGACCCGGCGCCCTCTCGGAACCGACCCGCAATCACCTCGGACGAGCCGTAGTGGTCTGCCATGTCGAAGCTGGTGAAGCCGGCCTCCACGTACGGTTCCATCGCGGCTGCGCACGCCCCGGAGTCGAGGACCACGCCATCTCGCTCCATGTCGGCAATCTGCCAAAGCCCCGTCAGGACCCTGGAGACGCTGAAGCCGGGCGCCAGCTCGGCGCGCTCTACCCCGTGCATCGAGTGGCTACTCCGGCGGCAGCGTAGAGAAGAGCGCGTCCACGTCGACTCCACGGCGGCGTAGGCCGCGCACTTCGCGGACGTAGATGAGGGTTCCGATCGCCATGACAGCCAGCCAGAGCGGCGTCGAGTGGAAGTACCAGGCGTCGACCTGCGCCGTAACGTCCTTCCATATGTGGACCGCCAAAAACGCCGTGAGCATGACCGCACCCGTCACGGCCACGGCAATCTGGACACGCCGTGACGGAACGACGCGCACGTCCCGCGCGATTCCCGGGTTGCGCCTGGGCAACGCGAGCACCGTGAGGCACATGACCAGGAAGTTCACCAGCATCGAGGTGACGAGCACGTCCACGCCCAAGAAGAAGTCTCCGGCGAGGTGGCTCCCCAGGATCGCCAGGGAGGCCATGAGTCCGCTCAGCACGAGCGCCACGGTGGGTGTGTGCCACTCGGGGTGAACCCTAGCCACGGACTTCGGGAAGATGCCGTCCTCCGCCCACGCGAACATGAGCCGTGAGACCGCGAGCAGCATGGCGGGCAAGTCGTTGATCAGCGCCACGGCCGCGCCCGCCACGATGGCCACCGTCCAGGCCGGAGGCAGCAGGTAGCCGAGCAGGCCCGGCGCAGTCAGGTCCTGTGTCTGGGCCTGCTCCGCCACGTACTGCCACGGCACCGCATGATACATCGCGGCCGTGAACAGCATGTAGAAGCTCCCCACCGTGACGACCGCGATACCGATCGCCAGCGGAAGCGAACGGCCGGGGTCACGCGCTTCCCCCCCCGCCTGCGCAATCGAATCGAACCCGATGAAGCTGGAGAAAAGCAGAGCCGACGCCGCCAGGTAGGGTCCGATGCGGAATGGAGCAGGCGCGACCTCCGGGATCACCCGTCCCTCGCGGGCCAGCAGCGCCGCGGCGAAGTCTTGATGATCGAACGAGAAGCCCGCCACGATGACCACGGCCCCGAGCGCGAACATGAGGAACATCAACGGAATCAGCGTACGCTCATAAAGCCGTACTCCCCGCATGTTCACGGCCACGAAGGTCCACAGGAACGAGAGAGCGAGCCCAACGCGAACAGGTCCCGTCTCGAGTATGTCGGCCAATCCTCGCCAGCTCAGCGCGACCGCGATATCGCGCAGAAACGGGATCAACAGGTACGACACCACCCCGATGGCGATCGAGAGGCCGAACCACTGGCTGAAGCTAGCCACGAAGCCCAGGTACGGGCTCAGTCCACGGCTCCCGTATACATAGCTCCCACCCGCCCGGGGCATGGCCGACGAGAGGATGGCGTAAGCCAGCGCGGCTAGAATCGCTGGAATCGCGCTGAATACGAAGGCTTGTAGCACGTATGGTCCGATGCCGGGCACGTTCCGCTGGATCATCATCGGCACCACGTTGATTGCGGCGCCCAGCATTGAGCAGATGCCCGTGGCCGCTAGGCCGAGCAGACCCATGTCGCGCACGAGCCCCGTGCGTGCGGCGGGAACGTTCGAGGCTTGGCTTGTTGGCCCGGTCATGGAATCGATGGAGTTAGAGCGTTTGGGTCAGCTGTCGGGGCGAGACAACGTGTCGGACCTCGCTATCGATCCGCAAGCGACGGAGAGAACTTTCTAGGGAGAACTTGTAGGGTCACTCCGTTCGCCTCGTCCAGACGGAAAGCGTATCTTGCCGCGCAGCCGGGGGCAGGCGTTCCCGTGGGACTCCACCACCACACCTGTGCATCGCCTACCCGGTATCTACCGGGTAGGCGACGTGACCGTGACCGGAATCCGCGGGAAACACGCGGATCCGTACGGGATGGAATTTGGACAGATCAACACCCTATGGCTCATCGAAGCGGCCGGGGTCCGGATCGGGCATTGGGGAGACAACGGCCCGGTCACGGACGCCATCGTGGCTGCGATGGGGCGGGTGGACATCCTCATGCTTCCGATCGACGAGCAGTACCACATCATCGATCAGCCGACGATCGATGAGATCTTGGCACGCCTGTCCCCGAAACGGCTCGTTCCCATGCACTACGCGCTCCCCCAACTGGAGCCTGGTGATCTGCCGTCGGACCTAGGCCCGATAGAAGCCTGGCTTGCGGGTCGTGGTCCCATCGATGCGGTCGGTGGCGCGAGCGCCACATTCGCGCTCGAAACCTTGGGCGATTCGATGAGGACCGTCGTGTTCGAGCCGGGGGCCTACCGACAGTCGTCGACCCACTGTTGATCCGAACGACCTCGGCATCGCCGTAGCGAGGCTACGACTCAGCACCAGCGCACGCGAACGCGGTACTCGACGCGTGTCTCGCCGTTCGCCTCGACCTCGGGCGTCAGCGTGAACGTCCAGGCGTCGGTTTGCTCGAACGGATGGGTCGACGACAGGATCTCCGCCTCGACCGCCTCGTCCACGCCAGTCTGTGGATTCGTGCGATACACGTTCACGGTGCGGCCAACGTACTTCTCGAGGAGCTTCTGGGGACTCAGCAGATCGAATTGGTAGTTCTGCTCGAGCACCTGCAGCGGACCACCTCCGATCGGACGGATAGTAGACCGTTTCCGGTTGGATGCCAGACGCGACGTCGCCGTACTCCAAGGCGATACGCCCCGAAGGGAGGTCGAGCGTCCGGATCTCCCGCACGAGGCCGAAGTTCTGGTTGTACACAGTGATCGACACCGCGTCCCGCTGCGCGGCCGTGGAGCGGAGTGTCGGGAATTCTTGTGGAGTCGGCGTCGATTCGGTCGAGGCGGGCTCGGTGCCAGAAGGCACTGTCACCGCCGTGATGGTCGCGGCCACTGCGAGTAGTCTACGCATCGGATTACCTCATGTATCGAGAGTCGGCGGGCATCGCGCCCGGCCGAGCGTTTTCTGTCTTGCGTACATGAGGGACGCGTGAGGTGGCGCATCTTGCACACATGACACGCCCGCGTGTCATGTGGAATCGTGGGGCCGTGTGCGCCGGAGTTTCCGCAGTCCGGCTGGGAGGCCAAACGTCAAATGGTCCGAGCCACCTCGTCTGCCGACCTCAGCGCCAACGCACAAAACGTGAGCGTGCCGTTCCCGCAGCCCGCCGACACCGCGGTCGGGGCGCCCACCACGAAGAGATTTTCATGGTCGTGAGCTCGCCCCCGGGTGTCCACCACACTCGTTCCGGGATCGTCGCCCATACGGCATCCTCCGGACGGGTGATCGTAGACATCTTGGACCCCGGTGGAGAGAACCCTGCCACCACCAGCGGCTACGATCTCACGGAAGACCCCGCGGATGTGCTCCTCCGTGTGGGGCCTGAGCTCGACCGACTCGGCAGCGTCCACAAACCGGATACGGGGCATCGGATCTCCCCACTCGTTTCTCAGACCACCGTCGAGGCTGATCCGACTCCTCCGGTCCGGGATCACGTCGTAGTACGCCCTCAGACGGGCCGACCCCCTGGCGGTGCGAGCCCTCCAGTCTTCTAGCACGGAGTCGCCGAGAAGCAGACGACCCTCGTCGTCCTCGAGCCGCGGGCTCCGGCCTGTCGTGGAGTCCCAGACTCTCAGATCATGCCGGACGTAGCGATCGAGGGAGCCCGGCCGCTGGAAGCGCTTGGAGAGTAGGCTGTTGTTGCCCATCATGCCGGGATACATCCGGAACGGCACCTCCACGAACGCGGAGACCGGACGATGCCCCGTGATGTACGCCCCGACTCTTCCCGAAGCGTTGGCCAATCCCTCTGGAAAGCGCGAGTTGGCCGACAGGAGCAGTAGATGGGAGCTCCACGCGTACCCGGTGGCCACGACGAATACCCTCGCGCGGATACGGACGGGATCGCTCGGTGTGTCGCGGTCCACCGCGACGGCCTCTTCGATGCGGTCCGAGTCATTCGCCGGCACAAGACGGCGCACGAGCGTCCGTGTGAGCAGCTCGATGCGGCCCTCGTCGAGCAGGCGCCTGAACGTGAAGTCGGGCGAGTACTTGGCACCGGTCGGGCAGATGTTACAGGTATCGCAGCGTTGACAAACGTTGCGGCCCTTATAGGGGACGGTGTTCTTGGCTACCGGATTCGCCCAAAAAGGAATCCCGCTCTTCTCGGCCCAGTCCTTGAGCAGCTCGAGGTTGTAGGTCAGCGGCATGGGAGGCATCGGGTACCCTCCCGCGCGGGGATCCAGATCTCCTGGTCCCTGCTCGCCCGCCACCCCGAGACGCTCCTCGGCCTCCGTGTAGTATGGTTCGAGATCGTCGTAGTCGATGGGCCAGTCGGTCCCGACGCCGTACTGTGAGCGTTGCCGAAAGTCCTCGGGTGTGAAGCGCGGCACGACGCCACCCCAGTGTAGCGCGAGTCCGCCCAAGCACATCGAGCGAGACTGGATGCCCCGTGCGAACTGGCTCTGGATGTGATCGTCGGGCCAGGGATTCTCCCCGTACTCAAGGAAGCGCTCTCGCCGCTCGAAGCGCTCCTCGAAATTGAACATGGAGTTGCCGGCCTCCACGACCACGATCCTCGCGTCCGTGTCCTCGGCGACCCTCTCCGCCACCATGGCGGAACTGATCCCCGCCCCGATGATGCAGACGTCAGTCTCGACTACCCGCGCGGCGCCGGTCACTCTTCCCTCCGCAGCGGCCGAGGGGGCGCCGCCAGATCCTGGAGTCCCCGGCAGTCGAACCTGCTGATGTCAGCTTCATAGCAGAGATCCGTGGCCTCGGGTGTGGAGTAGAAGTAGGCCAGCAGCCCCATTGCCACGTGCCGGGCACGGGTCGTGTTGGGAAGACTGGCCAGGCGGTCCTCCCTTAGCTCCGGTTCGAGCAAGGTTCGACGTTCGGCCACGCTGAGCTCGGGGAAGGGTTTGCCGTGCCGCTTGGGAGCCTCGGTGTCGAGGGCGTCCAGCTGCGCCTGCCATCGTGGCCCCGGGTCAGCCGGAGCGTAACGAAGCTCGTGCGTGAGGTACGGATGGTTGAGCTCGGCCACCGGCTCGTACGCGTCTAGCCAGCCCTGGAAGCCATCGACAACGCGCGCCACACCCGCCGCGCCAAGCGCTTCGACGGGAAGTGTCGCCTCCGCCACGGCTTCCAGAACGGCCTCGTTCGCCAGCCGGGAGCTCGTACGACCACGGGCCTTGCCGTCAGGCCCACCGTGAGTCCGATCGGGGGTCACGCCCTCGCCTTCTGCAGCGACGACATCCCGCGCTCCCACGGCGGCCACAGGGATCAAACCGGCGGCCTGCTTGAGGAATGTGCGTCGATCGCTCCGCCCCATGTCTCCTGCCTTCGGCTTCATCGCCATGGCTACCCTGTCCTCATCGCTGTCGTCGTCTGGTCCCTTGCCGCCCTTCGACTCAAGACTCCGGTAGCGCGAACGCCACCAGTCGGGTTCCTGCCCCAGCCCCCGTCGCGATCACCACGAATTGGCGACCCGCCCGCGTCCGGTACGTCATCGGGTTGGCGTAACCGACCTGACCGAGGTCGGCCGACCACAACTCCTCACCTGTGGTTTTGTCGATGCCGTAGAGCACGTCGCCACCCCCCGTGAGGAAGACGAGGCCGCCGGCGGTCACGATCGGACCCGGCGCACCGGTAACGCCCAAACGATCCGGCAACGCCACGCCGGCCAGCGCCGGGTTCTCGCGAACCTGAGGCGTGTCGCCGATCGGAATCTGCCAAGCGATCTCACCGCGATTCATGTCGATCGCTGTGAGCGTGCCGTACGGCGGCTTCTGAATCGGAATGCCACTGGCAAGCCGGATACTGCGCCTCGTCCGATCGATCCCCAGCCGACCCTCGGTGCGAGTCGTATCTACGGCGCCGAGCGCCAGAACCGCTGGGCTGTTGGTCGACTTCACGTAGAGCAGGCTCGTTTCGGGATCGACGGCGGTACCTCCCCAGTTCCCTCCCCCGATGATGCCGGGCTGAGCAAACGAGCCCTGTAGCGAGGGTGGCAGGTAGAGGGGACCCGTCCGGTAGGGTCGAACAACTTGCAGCGCCTCAGCGCGAAGCGCCGGCGTGAAGTCCACGAGGTCGTCTTCCGTGAATCCCTGCGGAGCGAACGCCGGAGGTTTGGTCGGGAAGGGCTGCGTTGGCGAGGTACGCTCCCCGGGGACGTCGCTCTGAATTACGGGCCGGTCCTCGATGGGCCACACCGGCTCTCCAGTAGCGCGGTCGAAGACGAACAGAAAGCCCATCTTCGACGACGCGGCCACGGCGTCGATCTCGAGCCCGTCTACGGTGATCGTGAGCAGCGTCGGCTGCGCCGGGAGGTCGTAGTCCCACAGTCCGTGACGCACCGCTTGGAAGTGCCAAACTCGCTCGCCGGTCCTGGCGTCCAGGGCCACCAGTGACTCGGCGAACAGGTTGTCTCCCAGGCGATCACCTCCGTAATAGTCGTTGCTCGGCGTGCCTACGGGCACGAACACGAGACCTCTTTCGAGGTCCACGGACAGGGGCGCCCACGCGTTGCTGTGTCCCACACGATTCCACGAGTCGTCTTCCCACGTGTCGTTGCCGAACTCTCCCGCTTGGGGAATGAGACCAAAGCTCCACACGAGCTCACCCGTGTGGACATCGAAGGCCTGGATGCTGCCCGGCGGATCACGCTCGTAGACGAACCCGTCCCAGACCCCGTTCCCCAGGATGATGAGGTCGTCATAGATGACGGGCGGCGAGGTCTGGGTGTAGTGGAGCGGGTTGGTCCGCCAAATCAGGTGCTCTGTGAGGTCGATCTCGCCATCGCGCCCGAAGCTCTCGATCGGCTCGCCCGTTCGGGAATCCAGCGCGATCAACCTCCAGCGGCTGTTGATGAAAACGCGACGCTCCCCCGACCCCGTCCACACTGCGACGCCCCTATGGACGAATCCGGTCCCGTTCGGTGGTTGGCCCCACTCGGTAGTGTGGGGATCGTAGCTCCAGATCTCGCTCCCGCTGTCGGCGTCGAGCGCGACCACCCGGTTGTACGGTGTGCTCAGGTACATCGTGTCGTTGAGCACGACGGGCGTGGTCTGGAAGTTTCCGGGCCGCACCCGCTGACCCGTGACCGGCAACCTCGGCCCCGAGATGGGCTCGTCTCCCGTATCCCAACTCCACGCCTCGACGAGGTTCGCGACGTTGCCGCGATCGATGTCGGTCACCGGCGAGTACTTCATCGCACCGGCGTCGCCTCCATAGGTCGGCCAGTCGCCCGTCTGGAGATCACCCCCTACGCCGTGTGCTGCATCGGAACTCAGGCTCCTCATGCCGTCCATGGAGCAGCCCGTCAGAATCGCGGCCACGAGCACCGGCAAGATTCGACGCGCAGCTTTTCGGGCGCTGACCCATGAGGCGCAGGTCATTGGAGGGTCGCCAGAAGCCGCTCGGCCTCTTCGGTGGCCAACGACAGTGCTTCCATGAGCCGGTTTCGCTCTCGAACCAGCGTGGTCTCGGCGAACAGATACAGGTCGCTCGACACGTCTTCGCGAGAGAGGACCTCAACCGCGGCCAGCCCCGGAAGCAGTCCACGGGAGAGCCCCGGATCGGGATGGAAGGGGTCCACCGGATCATAGGCCACCCGGTAGATCGGCCGAAGCACTCGGAGAACGCCTCGGTCGATGTCGACGCCATGGTTTCCGGGAAGCGCCTGCTGTACTCGCCGAACCACGTCCAACAGGATCTCTTGACGAGCGGCAGCTTCTTCAAAATCGAATCGGTCGCCCGCGGTCTCGGCCCTGGAGGCGATCGCACCCCCCAGCGCCTCGACTTCCGCCACCATGTTGACGGGGAGGTCGGGGTCGGCCACCAGTCGGCTGATAGCCCGCGCGTACAGCTCGGCGTCGGTCTCGAGCACATCGAAATCGATCTTGTCGAACGTGTCATCGGGCGTGTGCCACCACCAGTAACCCCCATCTTCCTCCAGGCGGCCGTGGTTGAGCTGGAGAAGCGGAAGTCCGACGCCATTGAAGGACTGATCCGAATTGCGACCCGGCCGGCCGACGCGAATCTCCTCGCCCACCTGCCGTCTCACGACGTCACTGCCCAGTCCTGCGAGCGCGGCCGTCGCCGTGGCGCTGAACCTCTTCGCGTCCATCTGACCCACGCCGTCGATGTTCACATAGGCGACCGCCCGGTCCCGGAGCTCTTCGAAGAAGTGATCCGCAAACCACGTCGAGCCGGCGTAGCGTGCGTTGCTGTGGCCGGGCCACCACGCCACGACGAGGCCACGGCGGAGGAGATGCCGATTCTGATAGAACGCCTTCGCCAATTCCGCCATGGCGGCGTTGGCGGCACCTTCGTCCGTCCCGCCGTGATACCATCCGTCGATATGCCCGCCGAGGAGAACGTACGGGGCCTCGGGGTCAGGGCCCGGGATGCGGGCCACGGCCAGGCGGAGTGGCTTGCGGCCCGTCTCGACCTCGGTGCTGATTCGAACCTGGACAGCGCCGGCCGCGAGGCTGCGTCGGAGGGCGTCTCCCGCACTCTTGGCGACTTGCGCCACCGGAATTTCAGGCAGGCGCTGATAGTTACGGAGTGAGGGTGTACCCCATGTCGACGTCACGATGAGGTCGTTCACGCGCTCCACCGGATTACTGAAGATCACGCCCGCGGCCCCGAGCAGGGCGAGCACCGCGGTCGGGCCGTTTCTTGGCTGGCCCTCGACCAGGGCGATGGCTCCGCGCACGCCTCCGAAGCGGCCACGAAGAGCTTCCATCCCACCCGGCCCCCCTTCGAGGGTGAGCCGTTCACCGGTCCCCACCTCCAACGCCGGCAGATCCGCCAGCGTGCCCACGTCCACGAGGGGGGCAGTCAGGCCGTCGGTCTCACCGGAGTAGGCCATCGTGATGGCGGCGTAGCGCTCCCCGGTGGCTGGGACCGCAACGGAGGCGGACACCGGATCACTCGCATACGTGTCGAAGGCATGCACCTCTACAGGTACGTCCGCCCTCTGAAGCGAGGCCACGATGGAGTCGATGGCGGCGTTCTCCCCGGGGCTCCCCGAGGGACGCTGGTAGTGGACGATGGCGCTGGCCAAGCGCTCCAGCCC
>CAUZAE010000026.1:0-24063 GCA_963577685.1 Gemmatimonadales bacterium UBA6960
CTCCGCACCACCGGTCGAAGTGCCTGGAGAAACCGCCTCACAGAAATGTATTTCCAGTTCATGGGATTCCGGAGTCTCCACCATGTAGGCACGGCGGATCATCTTCATATTTCTTTGCCGATCTCCTGCCCGTGACACCTAAATCGCGCCTAAATCGCGTCGCTCACGCTCGCGAGGTTGAATTCCCTGATTTTTAAGGCGGGCACCACGATCGGCGCCGAGACCGAGCTGTTTTCACTCGCCGCGACCCGGGTCGGCCGGCCGAGCATCTCGACGTTCTGCAAGAGTGACACCATCGACTGATTGAACCGGAAATTGTTCACCGGTCGGCTGATCCGGCCGTTCTCGATCAAGAAGGTCCCATCGCGAGTGAGTCCCGTATACGACATCGTGCGAGGGTTCAGCCCTCGGATGTACCAAAATCGCGTAATCAACACACCGCGGGCGGTCGACGCGATCATCTCCTCGACCGTGGCGTCTCCTCCCGCCATGATCAGATTCTGTGGGGTCGGCCTTGGCTCGACGCCCTGACGGTCGGCCCATGAGCGACTGTAGGACAGCGCCTTCAAGACACCGTTCTCGACCCACACCTCGGGTCTCACCGGAGACCCATCCCCGATGAACGGGCTGGTCTCGGCGTCTCGGGCTCCGGGATCACTGCGAATGGTGATCTTCGAGTCGAAGACCCGTTCTCCGAGACGAGTACCCCCGCCCCTGGAAAAATAGGACCGTCCCTCATCCGCGGTCCGCGCGTTGAACGTGTTGCGCATATTCCGCATGAGCATGCCGACTGCCGTAGGCTCGAGCACGACATCATACTCACCGGCATCGAGTGTCGTCGTACCTCGCCACTCCAGGCACTTTCTAACCGCATCGGCTGCGATTCGCTCCGATTCGATCGACGTCCAGTCTGCGGCTTCATCCCCCGCCCAACCGGACGCCTGACCATCGGGCGTCCGCACGGTGAGGGTGGAAGCGACTCCGGTCGACGGATGGTAGCCGAATAGACCGTTGGAGGTCGCTAGCGCCTCGGCCCCCGCACGAACATCCATGAAGCCAGCCGCAACAGTGTCGGATTCTCTGGCCGCCTCCAGGGCCACGGCCATCGACTCCGCACGGGTCACGGGCGCCAGGCCACCGGTGCGAGAGTAATATCCCTCGACGTTCTCGTATTCCTGTGGCCCGAGCTCAGGTAGGTACTCCGGATCCTCGGGAGAGAGCCTTGCCAGAGCTTCGGATTCTGCCACGGCCTGCTCCAGGCCACTCCGGTCCAGGTTGTTGGTCGTGACACTCGCCACTCGCTTGCCAAAGACGCTCATGACCCGGACGGTCGTGTTGGTGCTCCCACCCGCTGTCGTAATACGGTTGGTCGCCGTCCTCGTGAACCCACGCCAGCCGGAATTCACGGTCACCCGCGTTTGGTCCGCTCGCGCGAGGCCGAGCACGAGCTCACACAGGTCCCGCGCTTCGTCGACGGACTGGCCTCGGCGGGAGGAGCTCTCCTGCGATTGAAGGAGGTTCATGTTTCGTTCCTCAGGCCGTATTGAGAATGTTGACGTCGCGGAAGAGCGCCGTGGGGCACCCGTGAGATACGGCGTTCGACTGACCGGGCTGCCCTTTGGCGTCGCCGAACGTGGCGCCCAGGTAATACGTGCTCGGACCACCGATCATGGACATCGAATTCCAAAACTCCGGCGTTCGCCCTTGGTAGGCGACGTCCCGCAGCATTCGGTATTTCTTCCCATCGCGGATCTCCCAGAAGACCTGCCCCGCGAACTGAAAGTTGTAGCGCTGCTGATCGATCGAATAAGACCCCCGTCCCTCCACCATGATGCCATGGTCGGTCGCGGCGATGACGTCGTCTTCACTCAGGTCTTGTTCCGCCGGCATCAGGCTGACGTTGGGCATCCTTTGAAACGGAATGCTGGCCCAGTTCATGCCGTACGCGCAGCCCAGGCTATGGTTCACGCCCGTCTCCTCGGCAATCCACGCCACCTGCTCACGGGTGGTCTGGTAGTTGACGAAAATGCCGTCCTCGATGATGGGCCAGGACGTGGCCGGGACGCCCTCGTCGTCCCAACCGATCGTGGCGCAGCCGCCCTCCTCGGTCCGATTGCCCATGAACGTCATGAGGCCCTGGCCGAGCCGGAGGTCGTTGAGCATCTGTTCCGGAGGAAAGATGAAGGACGTGCCGGCATAGTTGGCTTCATATCCCAGAGTCCGGTCAAGCTCCGTCGGGTGCGCGATCGACTCGTGAATCGTGAGCCAGAGATTCGACGGGTGGAGAATCAGATCCCACGTGCCCGCTTCAACCGGAGTCGCACTCAACTTCATGACAGCTTCCTCCGCCCAGCGCGGTGCGTTGCCCGGAAAGTCCAATCCCAAGACGTACTCCCAGCCTCGACCCGCAGGCTCCGCCACCGCCCCCCGGCTTTGGAAATCAGAGCGATCGGAGGACACCGCAGTGATGTTCATGCTCGGATTGATGCGGATGGAGGTCTGCTGGATTATCGACCCCTCACTCGTGGCGACGAGGCGGCTCTCCTTCACGGAACCGATACTCGAGGATACGAACTGCACCCCGGCCACCCCCATGGCCGCTTCGTTGGCGCGAAACAGGAGCTCCGCCTTTTCCTCGACCGAGACCTCGAAGGGATCGATCTCGTGAGGTGTCACCCAACGTCCATCCGGTACAGGATCCACAGGGGCAAGCGTCGTGGTGTTCGGCGCGACTCGGTCGTTCGCGGAAGCGATGGCCGCCGCTTCACGCGCCACGGCAGCGACGGCGTCATGGCTCAGGTCCCGCGTCGCGGAGAAGCCCCAGGATCCACCCACGAGAGCGCGAACGCCGATGCCGTAGGAGTCGCTCTTACTGACGTTCGTGATCTGCTGCTCGCGCGTGCTGATCGATTCATTCCAGTGTCGCGAGACACGAACGTCCACGTAACTCGCACCTGCCGATCGCGCCTCGTCTAGAGCCAACAGCGCAAGCTCCCGTTCGGCCGGATCAGGAGCGGGCCCACTCCCACTCACGGGTGGCTCCCCAGGACCACAGCCAAGGCTGCCCGCCCCCACCACGAGCGCGGCTCCGGCGGCTCCAGTGATCTTTACGAACTCGCGTCGATCGATACCACCGATACCGGCGCGGAGGGGGTGGTTCACGGGGTACAGAATTCCCCGCTCTCTGAGTAGCCCACGAAACTGCTCTTCGTTCATGGTCGCTCCGACTGGCAAAGGCGAGTGTGACGCTCGCAGAGTGCGTACTCATCCTGATCCGCGCCCGGCCGCCTGGCAAGTCGTCCGGGCGGCCCGAAAGCTACGAGGTGCCTACCGAGCCGCTGAGCTGACGACAGAGAACCTGCCTCGCCCTCCTCGGCAGCATCCTCACTCCTGACGAAGGGCTCGGACCGGGTCCACCGATGCCGCCCTTCGTGCCGGAAGCCAGGTGGCCAGCACCGAGGCCAGCGCCAGCGTCGTGGTGACGGCCCCATAGGTCAACGGATCCACCGGTCTCACTCCGAAGAGCAGCGAGGCCAGGAAGGAGCTCATGAGGGCGGCCCCTCCCAGTCCCACGATGATCCCTACCGCGGAGAGGCCCACCCCCTGCCTCAAGACCATGCTCTGAACCTCCAAGGCCGACGCACCGAGCGCCATGCGCACCCCGATCTCGCGGGTCCGTTGAGAAACGA
The DNA here is from genome assembly GCA_963577685.1 of Gemmatimonadales bacterium UBA6960. GTDB lineage: Bacteria > Gemmatimonadota > Gemmatimonadetes > Longimicrobiales > Gaopeijiaceae > UBA822. The sequence goes on from CAUZAE010000026.1 coordinate 3,690, forward strand.
CGTACGATACGACGCCATAGATGCCCACGATGCCGAGGATCAGGGCCACGCCGGAGGCGACCCCGAGCACGGCCATCGTGAACGAAGTCCGCGAGGTCGCCACTCGGACCACCTCGGCCATGGTGCGAGGAGTCGAGATCGGGATACGAGCGTTGAGGGCGAGGACTTCGCGGCGAATCACAGGAAGAATCGCGGTGGCCTCACCCTGGACCCGCACCACGAGGTCGAGCTGACGTATGGCCTGGGGACCGCCCCGTCCGTCGACGACCGTTGGGAGATAGACCATTTCCTCCGCCGCCACCGCGAGTCCCTCGTAGCGTGCGTCACCCACGACGCCCACGATCTCGTACCAATCGCTCGGCCCGCCACTCAGGCGCCGCCCCAGAGCATCCTTATCCGGCCACCACCGGCGGGCGAACGCCTCGCTGACGACAGCGGCGCGCGTCCCGTCCGCGCGATCATCGTCATCAAACGTCCGCCCCTGGAGCAGCGGCACACCGAGGGCTCTGAAGAATCCTGGACTCGCAGAGTTCTGACTCCAAAAGGGTCGCTCACCCGAGCCCTCGGGGTAATCCTCGAGCCGGCCGCCGACAAAACTCTGCTGGCCACCGAGTGGGACACCCGCGACCAGCCCTACACTGATCACACCAGACTGCGCCTCCAGACGCTCTCTCACTTGCCGGAAGAAATCTGCGGTCTCAGCCGTCCCAGGGATCTCAGCCGCAGGCACAGACAAACGAACCGTCATCACGCCCTCGGTGTCGAAGCCCGGATCCACGGAGCGCAGAGCGACAAAACTTCGGAACATCAGTCCGGATCCCGCCAGAAGGATCAGCGCCAACGCGACCTGCGCGATCACGAGGCCGCTCCTCATGAGACGGCGCCCTCGTCCGTCGGTCACACTCTGGGCGCCTCCATCACGGAGCTGCCCCGCCAAATCGGAGGCCCCATAGCGCAGCACCGGCAGAAGACCAAAGATCAGAGCGGCCCCAAGCGAAACCGTGGCCGTGAAAGCGAGCACTCGCAGGTCGACGCCCACCTCCGCAATGCGCGGAATATCGGCCGGCGCGAAGCTCGTGGATACCCGCACCGCCACGGCGGCGACGCCCATGCCGAGCATTCCGCCCACCCCACAGAGAACGAAACTCTCACTCATGAACGTCCGGATCACCTGCATTCGGCTAGCCCCCATCGCGACCCGGAGGGCCACCTCCCTCTGGCGCACTTCGGCGCGCACCAGGAGTAGGTTGGCTACATTCGCACAAGCGATCAGAAGCACGAAACCCACCATCCCGAGCAGCGTCCAGAGCGTGAGACTGACGTCCCCCACGATCGTTTCCTTGAGCGGGCGGATTTGGGCGCTGAGCCCTACCTCTTCCAAGAAGGCTGGGGCTCTACTGTCGGGGTAGAGCTCGGCCAAGCGGCCGATGAGCCCCTGCAGCTCGGTGGTGGAGGACAGCACCGAGGACGTCGCGGAAAGCCGAGCGATCCCCGACGCAGAGAACGCTGCCAGCGAGGCCCGACTCTCGTCGATTACCATGGGAAGGTAGAGGCGGACGTTGTTGTCGGGATACTCGAAGCCCGCAGGCATGATCCCCACGATACGACGATTCACGCCGCTCAGGTCGAGGATCCGGCCCACTGCATCCGGATCTCCCCCGAAAAGGCTCTGCCACAGTCCGTGACTGAGCACCACGACGGGTTCAGCGTCTCGGAGTCCGTCCTCCTCCGTGAGTGACCGTCCCCATACGGCGTCAACCGCGAGGACCTCGAAAAAGGACGGCGTCACCGACTGTCCTTGGATCCGCTCCGGGTCGCCGTCATCGATGAGGTTCACGACGGTCGGGCGGTGGAGCGCCAACGTCTCCAGGGAGCCGGCTTGGTCGCGATAGAGGAGATACAGCCCATCCGAGACGGGGAGCTGGTCGGCCCCGCCTCGTCCCAAATGCTGGACGGATACGAGGCGTTCCGGGGCGGGGTACGGAAGGGCTTTCAGCAACACCCCGTCCACGAGGGTGAAGACCGCCGTACTCGCACCGATTCCCAGCGCGAGTGTGACTGCCGAAACCACCGCGAAGCCGGGACTCCGCGTGAGTCCACGGACGGCCAAGCGTACGTCGTCCAAGAAACCGGTCATCGTCATCGTTTGTTTCCTCTCCCACAGTGCATCGATAAGGCACGCCAGAATGCGAGCCCGCAGTTTCAATCGGGCCGCTCCGACGGCGCGGCCCCCTCGGTCATCGCGTGCCAAGCGTAAGCGACCTCCGCCTCCCATTCCCGTCTCCAGGCATGCCGCCTGGGACTCGGAACCAGCTGCGAGGCCCAGCCGATCACACGACGGCCCGGTGCTTCCATCAAGCCGGATCCCCACCTGCGTCGAAGAGGCGGAGCAGTGCCGGGAATCGCTCCCGCACCTCGCTCACCGCTTCTTCTCCTGCGCGCGTGAGTCGGTAGTAGCGCCGGGGCGGTCTCTGTTCCGCAGACGCTGCCGCTACGTCCTCCCACACGCCCTCGAGTGCCCGCCGCCGTTCGAGCCGGCGGAGAATCGGATAGACCGTTCCATCGGGTAGGCCGGTGGCGTCCATGATGTCGAAACCGTAGCGGTGTCCGTGCACGATGGCGAGCAACACCGCCGCGGTCGGATAAGTGAAGCTGAAAAGGCGTCCCATGAAGTCGGTTCCCGTCAGCCTCGAGGCTGACTAACACAGAATTCTAGGTAGGGTCTATACTCTGGGATAGCATGACTTGAAAAAGGGTGGCCGGAACCCGCGGAGTAGGTCCCCACCCGCCACGACAACCGTCGGCGGAACACCCGAAACGACGGGTTACGGTCTTTCTAGGCTGGATCCGGCGGCCGCACCTGGTGGAAGTCCGTGATCGCCTGCCACGCCGCAGCGACCGCGAAGAGCCGCTCCTCCCCGAACGGAGGTGCCGCCATCACGACCCCTCTCGGCACGCGGTTGCCGTTGTCAGGCTCCATATCGAAGCCGATCGGCATGCACAGCAGCGGTAGACCCGTGCCGTCGAACGCGCCCGTCGACGTCGTGAGCACCACGTCACACTGGTTGAAGAGCTGCGTGAGCATGCGATGCCGGAGCAGATTCCTAGCCTGCTGGACCTTCACGTAAGTATCCGCGCTTTGAAGCATGCCGTTCAAGAAGCGGGGGAGTCGGTCCGCGAAATTCCGCACGTCCTTGCGCAAGTGCTCGATGAAGAACGCGGTCGGGTCTCCGTGAGACCCACCGAGCGGAGCCGAAGTGAGCTCATCCCACTGATCCGGGAGTGTGACGTCAGGTACGACCTGCACCGCGGGATTGCGTTCCAACTCCTCGATGAAAGAGGTCCGCAGTTGGGTGACCTGTGTGTTGTCGCCCGAGAGGTAGTCCGGCCAAATGCCGACACGGGTCGGCCAGCGTACACGGGGGCGGTCACCCCCGAACGGGGTCGCCGCCAGGACATAGTTCGGCGCGGGAGGCAGGCCGAGCGTACGCGGATCGTTTGGGTCGGGCTGGGCGAGCACCTGAAGCAGTATCGCCGCATCAAGCGCGTTACGCGCCATGGGCCCAACGTGATCCCGCGTGTAACTCAACGGGATGACACCGTGAAGAGAGACGCGCCCAAAGGTGGGCTTGATGCATGTGAGTCCCTCCGCGTTACCCGGGCCGATCACGGACCCTCCGGTCTGCGTGCCGATCCCCACAACGGCCAGCCGGCCCGCGACGGCAGAGCCCGTTCCGGAAGAAGAGCCGGCCGGACTGTAGCGCACATCGTCCGGGGTCCACGCATTCCGTGTCGTAGGAATCGTCGTGCCGTAACGCCGGGCACGACCGCCGGCGAGGTTCCCCATCTGCGCCTTTCCGACCACGAGGCCACCCGCGGCCCGCATCAGTGATACGGCGGTAGCGTCGTAGTCGGGCCGAAATCCCTCATAGACCAAAGAACCCCCCTCCGTGAGGAGGTCCGCCGTGTAGAAGTTGTCCTTCGGCGCGAGGCAAGCGCCGCGGAACGGTGCCTCCGCACCACCCACCGGTGTTCGCGCGGCTTGAGCCAGCAAGTCCGCACGCGTGGGCCGGTCCGCGTAGGCCTGATAGATGTCGCCGTAGGCCTCGATACGGTCCACGTAGGCGTTGACCAAGTCGGCCGGCGTCAAGCGCCCCCCTCGGACGAGCGTCATGGTTTCCGAGAGCGTGAGTTCCGTCAGATCGTCGAGCACCTGAGGACGGACCGAAGGAGCGAACGCTTCGTCGGGCATGCGCATGCCCGGCGGGCCCGCGATTGCGGGCCCAGCATGCAGTGTCGCACCCACCGCCGCCGCCGAAGAAACCCACGCCATACGATTCAGAAACCAGCGACGCGATACCAACTCGTCTTGGGGAGGCATAGCGGCTACCCCTCCGTCCACGCCGTAAACGGCGCCGGAAACGGCATGGGCAAGTTGAACTGGGGGTCGATCTCGAAGCCCGCCACCTCAGCGTCCTGGCGCAAGATCGATCGCCCATTCGCGAGCAGACGTTCTTGGTCCATCGGGGCGTCGGAGTCGGACCCGGGCAACACCGAGATATCGATGCCGAGAAGCGCGTACCGGGTGCGGATATACGTATTCAGCTCTTCGTCAGTCGGAACGGGTGGGGGTACCTGATCGGCCATGATTTGGGCCTCGCTTGGGTCCTCAAGGAGTCCCGCAATCCGACAGCGGTCCGGCGGCGGCGTGCGGACTCGTCGTACATGCAGCGCCGAAGCTAATCCGAGCCGAGCCACGTCGATAGTACGGAGAGCCCCCTGTGACGCCTTTCGCGACGTGCCCTACGCGCGAGATTACGAGGGACGACGAGGGCGTTTGACAACGCACAACGAGGCGAACCTGTGTTCGACAAGAGCGAGACACTTTTCCCCATCCGGCGTAACCACACCTATCTGGCTCATTGCGCGATCGGACCGATGTACGGCCCCGCAGCCCAGGCCGCCAGCAACTTCATCGAGGCCCACTCGGAAAGGGGTGTATTGCTGCGGGACCACTACGGAGATGCGCTCACGTCTTTCCGATCCCGAGTCGCCGCACTCCTCAAGGTCGACGCCGACGACGTCGCATACGTGAGCAATTCGGCAGAAGGCCTGGGGCTGATCGCGAACGGCTATCCATTCGAGCCGGGAGACCAGGTCATCAGTTACGTCCACGAGTTTCCGTCGAACCACTACCCTTGGGTGCTCCAGTCCGAGCGCGGCGTGGAGTTGGTCCTCCTGTCCGACGTGGATCCGGTGGGCGATCTGCCTCACGGCGCCCCACGAGGCTGGTCAATGGAGGAGTTGGAGGCCAAGACAACCGAGCGGACGCGGGTGATCGCACTCAGCCACGTGCAGTTCGCGAGCGGCTACGCCGCGGATCTGGAGCGGCTCGGCAACTTCTGCAAGGAGAGAGGGATCGATCTCGTGATCGACGCCGCCCAAAGCCTCGGCGTCCTACCGGTCCATCCGAGGGAGCACGGCATATCCGCAGTGGTGTCGTCAGCGTGGAAGTGGCTCCTCGCCTCGAGGGGAGCGGGCCTCCTTTACCTGGCACCGGAGCTCAGACAGAAACTGAGAATCACGATGGCGGGCAACGCGGCCATGAATCATCGCCTCGACTATCTCAACCACACGTGGGACCCACGCGACGACGCTCGTCGCTTCGAGTACAGCACCCTACCCTGGGAGCACCTCGCCAGCATCGAGACCGTGCTCGATGAGGTCTTCCTTCGATACGGGATGGACGCGATCGCCACGGAGGTCTTCCGGCTCCAGGACCACCTGCTCGGTGCGATCGACACCGAGCGCATCCGTCCGCTGACGTTCGCCGCTCGGCACCGCTCGGGCATCTTGTCCGTTCGGACAGAAACGAACCCAAAACACCTCGTGGACCAACTGCAAGCCGAGGGCGTCGTCGCAACGACTCAGGCGGGGTACCTACGATTGGCGCCGCACTTCTACCAGACGGACGAGGACATGGAGCGCGTTGCCGACGCACTCACCCGGCTGGCTTGAGACGACCCGACCCGAAAAAACCGTTGACCGGCCTGGAATGTGCTTGCGTATTTCATATGGCACGGCGTTTTCGTGCCATTCCTTACGTTTTTGGAGAATTACATGAAACTACACAATTGTATGCTAGTTTTTTTCGGGGTCCTTGCACTCATCGTCGCGACGCCCGTCGCGGGACAGAGCCCGTTTTTCCCCGACTACGCACTTCCGTCGGCAGAGGGTTCGCCGAGCACGTTCATGGCCGCCACATACGGGCGTGGCCTGAACGACGCCTCGACTAAGATGGACGCGTTCGTGTTGACGGTCGGGAGAACGACAGATCGAGTTGCCTTTTCGGGTGGTGCTGGGCGCATCGAGAGTGGCCTCAACGAGTGGGCGCTCGGCGGCTCGGTCGGCGTCGACCTTATCGGTAAAGAGGACACGCCCGTGCAGTTGACCGTGCAGGGCGGCGTCGGCTGGATGAGCATCGACTTGCCCAGCGGGACTCTCACGAATCTGCGATTCCCGATCGGGGTCGCCCTCAAAGGCCGTCCAACCGGCTCCAGCGTGCGAGTCACACCTTGGGTGATGCCTCGTATCAACATCGCCAGGGCTTCCAGCGGTGGAACCAGTGGTACCTCGACCGACTTCGGTGTCTCAGGCGGCTTGGGGATCACCGCGCCGGGAGGCTTCGGCATTCATTTGGCCGCTGACGTCCTCGCGGTCGGGAACAATCCCCTCATGTTCTCTGTGGGGTCCCACTACGTGATAGGTCGATAACGCCAGTACGCCGGACTTCGCTCGAAGCGGCCATCATTTGACCGGATAGAGTGAAACCGAGAGTTCGGAGGCAGCCCCCTAACCAGCACGGTTAGGGGGCCGTTTTCTTTTGTTAGGAGGTGTGGATCACCCAATGTGCCCACCCTTGGGGGCTCCCCGAAGGCGAAGTCGAGTCGTGCGCGACGACCGTGGAAGGCAACATCGAGCCGGCACCCTTTGCCCCAGAACACCGATTCGTCCCATGTTTACGGTCGTCCGACCGTCCTGTATGGGAACGGTTGCGCGAACCTTGACGCTACTCATCGGCGCTACTCATCAATCGACAAGAGTCGACCCATGAAGACACTCCACGCGTATGCCATCGTCGGTGGCCTGACGGTCGCCTCCCTTACGGGATCTACTGTCCACGCACAGGATCTCGGATCGGGCGACGAACTCGCCCCCGTCGCCATGTTGAGGTGGCGGGAGATCGGGCCTGCCGTCATTGGCGGCCGGATCAGTGACATCGCGGTCGACCACGACGATACTCGCGTCATCTACATCGGCACGGCGACAGCCGGCGTCTGGAAAAGCACCAACCACGGCACTACGTGGGAGGCCATTTTTACGGATGAATCGACATCGTCGATCGGTGATGTCACACTTGCTCCATCCAACCCGAACGTCGTTTGGGTCGGAACGGGCGAGCCACAGAATCGACAGAGCTCCCCGTGGGGGGATGGCGTCTTCAGGTCCGTAGACGGTGGGCGCACGTGGACGCACAAGGGGCTCCGAGAGACACGCCACATCTCACGTATGCAGGTCCACCCGCGCGATCCCGACGTGGCCTATGTCGCCGCGGTGGGAAATCTCTGGCGAGCGAGTTCTGAGCGTGGGATCTACAAGACAACTGATGGGGGTGATACGTGGGAGCAGGTCCTCTTCGTCGACGACTACACCGGTGCCATCGACCTGATCATGGACCCCGGAGATCCCAACACACTTTTCGCGGCGATGTACGGGCGGCAAAGAACGGCTTGGGGCTTCAATGGCAGTGGCCCGGGGGGTGGGATCTACCGCACGGTTGACGGCGGGTCTTCGTGGAAGCGCCTGGAGGAGGGGCTCCCCGACGGAGAGATGGGTCGTATCGGACTCGACGTTTACAGGCGAGACGGCAACCTGGTCTTCGCCAGCGTCGAAGGACGCCGCGGGCAGACGGGTGTCTACGGCTCAACGGACCGCGGGGAGACCTGGGAGAAGCTCTCCGACACCAACCCGCGCCCCATGTACTTCAGCCAGATCCGGGTGGACCCCAACAATCCGGAGCGGATCTACATGGGTGGGCAAAACCTCATGCGATCGGACGATGGTGGCCGAACGTTCACCGACGAAGGAGCGCGCAACGTCCACCTCGATCACCACGCACTTTGGATCGATCCGAGTAACTCGGACCACCTGATTCTGGGAAGCGACGGAGGCATCTCAGCGTCCTTCGACGGATCGGAGACTTGGCGCTTCTACGACAATCTTCCCATCGCGCAGTTCTATGAAATTGGATTCGACAACAGAAACCCGTATTGGGTCTGCGGGGGGCTTCAGGACAATGGGAGTTGGTGCGGCCCGTCCAATACGCTAGACAGTCAGGGCACGCGTAACGCCGACTGGCAGAACGTAAGCGGCGGCGACGGATTCTACGTTCTGATCGATCCGGAGGATGCGAGCGTCCTCTACTCGGAGTCTCAGAACGGACGCATGGGACGAATCGATCTCACCACCGGTGAACGTGCCTCCATCGCACCGCAGCCCCAGTTCGAGCTCGACGAAGGATCACGACCCAAGAAGGAGCATGACGGCGAGGACGAGCCGGGGGAGGAGGATCGGGAGTACCGATACAACTGGAATACGCCGTTCCTCATCTCAGCCCACGACCGAAATACACTATACATCGGCAGTCAGATGCTCCTGAAGAGCACGGATCAGGGCGTGACGTGGAGCCAGATAAGCGCCGACCTCACCTTCGACATCGACCGGTCCCAACTCTCCATCATGGACGAGCTCCCAACGGACTCCATGCTGTCCCGACACGACGGTGTGTCCTTCTACAGCACGATCACCACCGTGGGAGAGTCTCCTATCAACGGGGACGTTCTCTATACGGGAAGTGACGACGGGCGGGTCATGGTGACGAGGGACGGAGGAGGCACCTGGTCGGACCTGACCGAGAGCATCCGCGACTTGCCGGAAAACACATACGTGAGTCGGATCGTGGCCTCAGGTGATCAAGAGGGCCGCGTCTATGTCACGTTCGACGGTCACTACTCGGGCGACTTCGGAGCCTACGTTTATGTGAGCGAGAACTTCGGGGAAGACTGGCGGTCGATCACAAACGGACTTCCGGAGTCGTCCGTGAACATCTTCACGGAGCATCCAGATCTCGGAAGGCTCCTCTTCCTCGGCAACGAAGTCGGCGTGTTCGTGTCGACCGATGGAGGGGGAAGCTGGCAGCCGTTGATGAACGGTCTTCCCACGGTTCCGGTCGACGATATCAAGATCCACCCTGTCCACAACGACCTGATCCTCGGGACTCACGGCCGCGGGATTTGGATCATGGAGGATATCACGCCGCTCGAAGAGCTGGCCGGCGGCGCCGTCATGTCAAGCAACCCCTACCTCTTCCGGGGAGGACGAGCAACACAGTGGCGGGAGTTCGGAATCCAGGAATGGACCGCCTCCGGCGAATTCAGGCTTCCGAATCCGCAAAATGGCGCACGGCTCCGCTATTGGATTCCAGAGGGGTTCCAGACCGTGACTGACGGTGATGACAACCGCAACGGCTCGCAGGACGGAGGCGGCCAGGAAGGGCAGGGAGACGCCCGTGGGGGCGACGACGACGCCCGTCTCGACATCAAGATCCTCTCGGCGACCGGGCAGGATATTCGTACCCTTCACGGTCCGGCTACGCCGGGCGCCCACGAGGTTGTCTGGGACTTCCGTATCGATCCGGCCTACGAGGTGGAGTCGGGTCAAGGGGGCGGCGGCGGGTTCAGGGGTGGACCACGACCCCAGGGGCCCAAGGTGCTACCTGGCGTTTATCAGATCCGGATTGATGTGGGTCAAACGACAATGTTCGGTGATCTCGCCGTCCGAATGGATCCACGCATCGAAGTGTCTCGTGCGGATCTGCGGGCTCGGCAGGCGGCGCTCATGTCCGTTTATGAGCTTCAGGCACCCGTCTACTATGCGGGCCAGGCCGTCCGTCGGATTCGAGACCGGCTGGAAGACATCGAACAACTTCTCGGGGAGGCCGACGAGGCACCCGAGGCCCTGACCCGGGAGGCGGAGGAGATCGGAGAGGAACTGGACGAGATCGACCGTGACCTCAGCGCTTTGCCCCTGGGCTCGGCTCGAGCGATCGAATCGTCGACCACCGGTCCCACAGAGGACCAACTCCAAGACGTCGATCGGGCGTGGCAGGACACACCCCCCCTCATCGAGCGCGTCAATCAGATGATCTCCGGCCGGATGCCCGCGTTTTATCAGAGACTGGACAGCGAGGGGATACGCGCCGACCCGGGTGAGGCCATCGTCATCCCGAGGAGGGGCACGGACTGACGGCCATCATGGGTGGGGACTCAGGCCAATGATGGCCCCCGCTCTGTTCGTCGTGCTCGTCCTCGCATCCACCCAATCGTCCGATGGCGGTGGATCCCCGGGCCCGCCGCAGGCCCCCGGCTTCGACACCACAGGTCTGTCCGCCTATGTCGGGTCGTTCGTCGGGCGCGGACGCTTGCCGAGCGTCGCGGTGACCGTCGTCGGAAGAGACGGGTCACGCTACCAGATGGGATTTGGACGGATAATAGACTCCGGAGAGCCCGTGACAGCGGCGGCCAAGTTCCCGGTTGGGGCCCTCGCCGGGGCCGTTACGACACTCGCCATCCTCCAGCTCGCGGATTCGGGTCGGATCGCGCTCGATGAGCGTGTGGCGCTCTATTTGCCCGACCTCGCTTTCAGAAGTGCTGAGCGCGCTCGACGGATGACCGTCCGTCACCTCATGATGCACACGAGTGGGCTGAGCGCCATGAGCGCCTTCAACCGGCGGGTGCGACTCGAGCGGCGATTGGATCACATCGATCTCTCCCACGAACCCGGCACGCGGCAGCAAATCTCGCCCATCAACGACATGATCCTCGAGGCCGTCCTCGAGGCCGTCACCGGCCAGAAATACGCAGACTGGGTTGCCGAACACGTCTTCGCTCCTCTCGGGATGCGGTCGACTACGGCTCACGGGACGGCGGTGGTGGTAGCTGCGGTGGTAGCTGATGCACCGCGGGGACATCGCTATGTCTTCGGATTGCCTGTCCCGACCGGAAACTCTGGTGCCCTCCGCGGGCCCGCAGCAACGACCATGCTCGTGTCGAGTGCCGAGGACATCGGTCGCTTTCTCTCGCTCTTCCTGAACGGAGGACGTCTGGGCGATCGCGAGATCCTGTCCGCCGATGGCGTTGCAGTCATGCTGGAGACTCCATCACTCGCCCGATCGGAGGGTCGAGCCGGATTCCATGCCGTCCTGGGTGCCCTTCCGGACGAGGGTTACGGCGTAGTTGTCCTGGCCAATCGGTCTGGAGGACCCCTCATGAGTGCTCCCGACGCACTCATGGAGGGAATCTTAGCACGACTCTCGGGGCGTGAGTCCGCACCCTACATGCCGTGGGAACGACTTCTTCACGTCGGACTGTTGATCGTTGTTGGGGTGACGGGGTTACTCGCACTGCACTGGCACCGTCGCTGGCGGGCATTGGGCGGACCCAGGGCGATGGCCCATACGGCTCCGGTCATTTCTCGGTTCGTTCTCGATCTAACCCTCGGAGCGGCGATGCCGATCATCTTCCTTTTGGGTGTGGTACAAATGCCGATCCAGGCAGTGCTCTCGGCACACCCGGATTGGGGACTCGCGACGATTCTGTTCCCCACACTCCTCGTGCCGACGGCCGTGTGGAGAAGCCTCGTCCGCTCCGAGGAGTGGCGAATCCGCGGCTGAGTTCCGCAGCCACCGCCCACGTGGTCGTCAGGTTCGACGCGCGGGGCGACATTCGGCCCAAATGCCCTCCCGCGTCCGTCGACGAGAGGCACGACCCACTCCCGAGGAGCCATCCGTTGAATCTGGAAGAGATCCAGGCCGTTATCGATAGCGCGAAGGCACGAGGTACCGACGTGCTGGAAAACTACATCCGTGAAAGGATGCCAAACGCCTCGGACAGCAAGGTCCGAGAAGCCGCGGAGGTCGCCCTCGAGATCATCGAGACCGTGCCCATCGTGCTGGCGACCGCCTCACAGGAGGCGGCAGATCGCAAACTCGCGTCGGTCGTCCAGCCGGTCCTCGATCGTGCGGCTCGGTATTTCCTACACCCGATGGATCTCCTGCCTGAGATGACCCTCGGTCTTCCCGGCTTATTGGACGACGCCTATCTGGTACTGAAGATCCTTCAGGCGCTCGAGGAGGGCCCCGACCCTATTGTGGAGTGGGACCTCGACCACCCGACGGAGTTCCTCAGGAGGCTGTTGGGAGAGAAGATCGGCCAACAACTGGACGCCGTCGCGGTCCTGGCCATCGAAAAAATGGCGGGGGGCACCCGAGGCGAGGGCGCACCACAGTTCGACGCCTGAGGGACCAAACACCACATCAACGATAGGGGGAATCGGGTATGGTGCCCATTCACCCCCGCCCACTACTTTGATCGTCGGTCTTGAATCAGTCGTCCTAGCCACCGAATCTCGAGGAGGCCGCCATGCGTCCGCTGAACCTCACTCCGTTGTGGATTCTCGCACTATGGGGTCTCGCACTCGGGTTGCCGGGTGGGATGATCGCCGCTCAGCAGAGTTACCAAATCGAGATCGCCGAGTGGGAGGTCCCGTGGGAAGCGAGCACGCCGCGCGACCCCTACGTGGCCCCGGACGGCAAGGTGTGGTTCGTCGGGCAGCGCAGCCACTACGCCGCATGGCTCGACCGAAGAACGGGCGAGTTCAAGCAGTTCCCGCTCGGGGAAGGCACCGGTCCGCACAACCTAGTGGTGGCCGACGACGGAACGGTTTTCTACGCGGGCAATCGCGTACGTCATATCGGCAAGTTGGATCCCGATTCTGGAGAGATCGAGAAATTCATGATGCCCGACGCCGCGGCGCGTGATCCTCACACGCTCGTGTTCACGGAGGAGGGCAGCCTCTGGTTTACCGTCCAGCAGGGCAACTATGTGGGCCATCTCCAACCGGAGACGGGCAAAGTAGAACTCGTGAAGGCTCCCGTGGTGGACGGTGGACGGAGCTCGTCCAGCCGGCCGTATGGAATCAAGATGGACTCGAACGATCATCCCTGGATCGCGCTCTTCAACACCAACAGGATCGCCACGGTGGATCCGGAAACTATGGAGCTCACCTCCTTCGATCTTCCGGATGAGCGCTCGCGTCCGCGCCGGTTGGTGATCGATTCGGACGACAAGGTGTGGTATGTGGACTATAGCCTCGGGCGACTGGGCAGATTGGACCCAGTCAGCGGTGAAATCCAAGAGTGGGACAACCCCTCCGGCGAGAGGTCGAGGCCGTACGCGATGGCCATCGACGCATCGGATCGGATCTGGTTTGTCGAGACCGGGGTTCAGCCCAACAAGTTCGTCGGCTTCGACCCAGCCTCAGAGGAGTTCTTCTCCGTGAGCGAGATCGGCAGCGGAGGTGGATCCGTTCGCCACATGTTCTACGAGGAGGATACCAACTCCATCTGGTTCGGAGCGGATTCGAATACCATCGGACAGGCCAAGCTCCCACCACTGAAGGTTCGGACGGCCACCGACGGCTGAGGATCGGGCAGGCGTGCCGTACGGACTCCTGCGAACATGTTTAGGGGCGGCCCTGATCGGGGCCGCCCTCTTCGGTTTCGCCTTCGCCCGGCCCGCGCCAGCTCCGAGCCCCCATGTCAGTAGCCCTCCTCTGGGCCATACCGGTGGATGGGGCGAACCCACATGCCACGTGTGCCACAGCGATGGGGAGTTGGATAGTCCGGAGGTCACCCTCGAAGTAGAGGGTTTCCCGGTAGCGTACACGGCCGGTGCTGCTTATCCCATCACCATCTCGGTCACGGGTTCGGGCCAGATATTGGCAGGGTTCCAAGCGTCCGTGCGTTTCTTGGAGGGTCCGTCGAGGGGGCTCCAGGCGGGGCATTTGGAAGCGTCGGACGGACGGGTCGTGGTCCGAACCGACACGCTCAATTCCGTGGAGTACGCACACCATACGCGGGGAGGCGCCGAATTGGTGTCGGAGGAGCACGGGGCATGGCAGGTCCTCTGGAGGGCTCCAGTCCGGGGACAGACCGTGATTCTCCATCTTGCAGCCAACTCCGCCAACGGAGACAACTCCCCGTTCAGTGACCTCATCCGTACGCTCGAGGTGGTGAGCCGCTCTTCAGCCGAGGAGCGGGGGGGCTGACAGCACCACGGTGCCGTCTCTTTCGACCCGCGCATGGGCTCCATCCATCAACTTGCGGAAACCCTCGGGGCCCACATCCACCACCGGAAGAGTTTTTCCGTACATCTCCTCCGCCACGATGGCAGTCAGTGTAAGGAATGAGTCGACCCTCGACGTCACCAAGGCGGCTGGGGCGGTACCACGCCGAATCGCCTCCAAGAGCACCGCGGTGGTCGTGCTCGAGCCTCTCGTGCCCGGGATCGCGAGAACCCGGCCCGCCGCATTTTTCCCCGACAGTGGGTGCCGGCGGTCGATGATCTCGCCCGTGCCCGAGTCGAAGCCACCCCAGAAACTCAGCGGCTCGGTGGACACGAGGAGCTCTCCCTGGGCCTCGCCCGCAACGAGAGGTCTGCCCGGAAGCCGGATTCCCTCCTCCTCCAAGCTCATGTGTCCTCGAGGTTCGAGGTTCCTCTCGGCTCGATGGGCGAGCCGAGCCAAGCGTTCAAGAGCCCGAGGAGCTCCTTCGCAACCAGCGCGATGTCGCTGGAGCTCCGCCACCAACGGGCAGGCTCGAACGGATCTTCATGGGCGGGTTGGACGGAGAGTCGCGGCGAACGGCCTATCGCCCGCCGCCACAGCGCCCGCGATCGCCGAGTGTGATAGGGCGACGTCACGATGATCACGCTCTCCCCGCCTGTCTCCGACAGCATGTCGGCCGTAGCGCGAATCTCGTCCAGCGTGTTTCTCACTGGAGTGGGGATCGCGCGAATGGCGTCAGCGGGAACACCTAGGTGTTCCAGAATCTCCCGGTTGTAGTCTGCGTCGATCAGCTGTTCGATCCCGAGCTCGGCCATCGCTTGGTACTCCTCAATTCCCGTGGCCCGGGTCAGCCAAACCTCCGGAGCCCAGCCCTCCTGGTAGAGCCGCGCCCCCCCCATCGCCCGATAGGGGACTGCCCCACTCAAGACGACAATCGCATCCGACTCCGTCAAAGGATCCGCCACCACCAACCAGCTCCCGACACGAATGAACGCGACGAGCGAGAGGACCAGTACCACGACCGAGACCCCGATGAGCGATCGGCGCCTGCTCGGCGCCGAACCCTCCACAGTGCCAGGCGGATCCATGACTAATGAGTCCCCCACAGGCTGTCGTCCCGAACAATGCGGCCCTGAACCGCGGACTCCACGCAGGCCTGGGTCGAGCCGAAGGCCATGGCGCGATCGAGAAGTCCAGGGGTGTAGTACGCGTACTTCGCCGAATTCGTCATGAGAGTGCGGATCTCGGGAGGCAACATCGGCGTCGCGAGAATACAGGTGTCCACGGTCACCTCGCCTCCGAAGTCCAAGAGGGCCGCCAGCAAGCCTGCCTGCTCGGCGATGAGCTTGACCCCCCTACCGGTGGTGACGAGAAAGCGCACGCGCGGATCCCGCCGCCGTCCCTCCAGCAAAGGACCCAACACTCGAAACTCTTCCAAGGAAAAGTGGGGCGAGCCGAGAACGACCAAGTCCAGGCGATCGCCCACGGAGGTGGAGAGTTGATCACGAGCCTGAGTGAGTTCCGGGGGTCCGATGTCCACGACTTCCGCCGGGACTCGGCCGTGCAGAGCGCCCCCCAGTGTCGCAGCCTCGGGCGTCACGCCGACCCAGTGAAACAGAGCCACCGCGCCCGACGAGGCCATGGCCGCCCCGAGACTCTTCAGTTGGTCCTCCGTCGGTACGGTGTCCAGTCCATCGAGAACCACGACTCGATCCCCGGCCAGCCTCCCGACGAGGTGGCCCAGCACAGGATAGAGTTCGTCCGAGGCGAGCAGCGCAGGGTGGAGTCCCGTAACCCTGACGAGCAGTTGTCCGGCGCGATTCTCCGTTCGGTGCAAGCCGACATCCGGGACCCTCCCGGTGATCGCAGCACAAATGTCCAGAAGATCCGGGTACCGCTCCGTCCGGGCACCGAGCACGGAGTTGGCGAAGACCACGGCGCTCGACTCGCCCCATGCGATTTGCTGGCCCAAGGCCGGACGAGCCTCGGTCTGATAGGGTGCGCACGTCCACGACGGAGTACATCCCATTCCCTGGTACGCCGTCATCTGGCGACGAGCCTTGTCGGCCCAATCGCGCGGCACGTCCCACTCTTGCCAGCCGTGTTGATCGACACCGGCCACGTTCAGGGTAGTCGGAACCACTACTTCGGCTCCCA
This sequence comes from Gemmatimonadales bacterium UBA6960, assembly GCA_963577685.1. Lineage (GTDB taxonomy): Bacteria > Gemmatimonadota > Gemmatimonadetes > Longimicrobiales > Gaopeijiaceae > UBA822. The sequence goes on from CAUZAE010000026.1 coordinate 20,091, forward strand.
ATCCGGCAAGCCGCTCAGCATACTCTAGCGTCGCGATCCCCATATAGATGGTACTGTCGATGTGGGCCGCGGTAATGGACCGTAGCCGGGGTGCGTCCTGCACCTCTCCCATACGAACCAGTATCGACATCGACATCTTCGCGGCAGGCCCCCCTTCTCCCGCCAAGAGAGCCCTGTCCGAAGCGCTGAGTTCGAGCGTCATGGCACCACACTGGTCAGACGGCGATGAGCGAGCAAGCGTTGGGTGCTCGCGAGAAGCCGCGTCTGGCCCACCTTGGGCTGTCACACCCGACGAGGATCCAGGAGGCGACGACATGGCGACGCGCTATTTCACGCGGGCAACTTTCGATTTTCTGAAGGATCTAGAGGAGAATAACAACAGGGCGTGGTTCCAGGAGAACAAGCATCGGTACGAGGAGCATGTGCGGGATTCCTCGATACGGTTCATCACCGACTTCGGACCCCGTCTGAAGAAGATCAGTGAGCACTTCCGGGCCGATCCACGGACGGTCGGCGGCTCGCTATTTCGCATCTATCGGGACACCCGTTTTTCGAAGGATAAGCGTCCCTACAAGACCATGATCGGGATCCACTTTCGGCATGAACTCGGAAAGGACGCTCACGCTCCGGGCTTCTATCTCCACGTCGAGCGCAACGGATGCTTTGTCGGCGCCGGAATATGGCACCCTGACTCGAAGAGCTTGCACGGGATTCGCTCAGCCATCGTCGAGGACCCGCAGGCATGGAAGCGGCCGACTGGAGGCAAGCGGTTCCGTGACCTCTACGCCTTGGAAGGGGATCGGCTGAAGCGACCGCCGAGGGGCTTCGATCCCGCCCATCCGCTGATCGAAGAACTAAAACGGAAAGACTTCATCGGAGTGGCAAAGATCCCTCAGAAGATGATCACCGGTCCCGACCTCACTCGCGAGATCGCCAATATTTTCACGGCGGCGACACCCGTCGCCAGATTTCTGTGTGGGGCGTTGGCCGCGCCGTTCTGAGGCTTGAATCCCACGGCTCCCACGAGGAGTAGAAGCGCCGTGCGGAAGTTGCCCACGCGGTCCTCGAGCAGGGGCGTGAGGAAGAGGAAGTGAGCTGTGTGGATGTCGGGGTAGTCGGCTTCCCACCGGGTCATCATCTGCTCGGTGTCCGCTTCAGCCGAGGCCAACGGGACGTCGTCGCTGAGACGTGCAACGACCTGCAGATAATGAGACTGCCTCGATCCCATGTTCGCGGGGTCGATTTGGAGTGGAGCCCGCAGGTCTACCCCCGGGCGCGGGAACGAGAACCCTGGTGGCATCACGCCAACGACTCCTGCCAGATTCCCGTTGAGCCTGATGTTCTTTCCGACAATCTGCGGATCGGCTCCGAACCGGTTCGTCCAAAAATCGTGGGAGAGCACCACCACCAGGTTGATGTTGGGACGATCATCTTCCTCGATCAGCACTCGACCCATCGCGGGCTCGCTGCCCGGGAGCTCGAAGAGGTTTCCAGGTAGTGACCCACGAAGTGGTCTGTACGGCGTCCCCTTCGGGCCCAGTGATGGTGTAGGCGGCACCGGTATATGCGACCACCTGGTCCATGGATCGGTTGATGTCGCGGAAGTCCATGTATTCGGTGGGGTCGACGGCGAACTGAGGGAAGTCGAATCCGCTCTCGGGCAGAAACCTGCTATAAACCTTGACCAGCTCTTCGGAGTCCTGGTACGGAAGAGGCTCCAGCAGCACCCCGTTCACTACACTGAAGATGGCCGTGTTCGCGCCAAGCCCCAGTGCGATGGTGAGCACGGCCATGATCGTAAACCCAGGGGCCTTGCTCAGCCCCCGCAGCGCGTACTTGATCTCGGATACAAGATTGCCCGTCATGTTCCATTTCCCCCGTCGGTTCATCCCCGTATCCTCATGACGGGGCCCGCCACCCGCGGGCGCACCCGGCCTCGCATACCGCAAACGGTCACTGTGGACGCCGATGGCACCCACTATCAGATCCAACACACCTCGCAGTCGGGCCCTCCATGAGCTTCGACCAGAATCCCCTATCACCTCTGCGTACGTGCGCAGGAGGTCGTCGCCGTGGCTCTCCCGGAAGTCCTTCGGGTACAGGCGGAGCAGCCACTTCACGAGGCCGTGGCTCATCCGGTTTTGCCCTGCCCGGCGTCGAGGACCGGACCGGGCAGACCCGAGTCCCCCGCCGGCTACCGCCCCCGCACCTCCCGCCGGTCCAAAACGGCGCCCGGGAGCGCCCCTGTGAGGGCCCCCGCGTCGACGGTGAGCGTGCCGTTCACCATGACGTATTCCATGCCCTCCGGATAGAGGTCCGGCTCCATGATGGTCGCCCGGTCGTCCAGCCTACCATAGTCGAAGACCGCGATGTCCGCCTTGTACCCCTCGCGCACATAGCCGCGGTCGGGGAGACCCACGATCTGCGCCGGGAGTCCGCTCGATGACCGGACCGCAAAGGGCAACGATATCACCCCCTGCTCCTTGACGTAGTAGGCGATCTTTCGGACGAAAGCACCGTAGTACCGCGGATGTTGGCCAGGGCGGGTGAAGCCGGAGACCCCGCCGTCGGTCGACGTCGCGGTATAGTCCTGGCTCATATAAGTCTCGACGTCCTCGGCGTGGCCGGCGATCGGCCGGAAGAGCACACCCGAAGGAATCGGCTCCCCGCCGTCCAACGCGAAGCGGATGAGCTGATCGAGGGGATCCACGCCGTTCTCTTCGGCCACCTCGGCGAGTGTTTTTCCGATGAGGTCTTCGTCGGAAGGGCTCAGCACGATGATGAGGCGGTCCGCCCCTCCCTTCATGCGGAGGAGATACTCGCTGTCCCCCATGACATCCGCTCGGATGGCGGGGTCGGCTAAGTTGCGCGTGAGGTTTTCCACCGACGCAGCGGTGAGCCGTCTCCAATCCGGATCGTCGAGTCCGCCGCTCCGGTCCGCCCCTGGAGGCGCGTAGGCCCACACGGGGATGATGTCCGTGGGCCCACCCCCAAACGTCTCGTAGGGATACTGGTCCAGATAGACCTGCACGCCATCCGCACGTGCACGATCGATACGGAGCACATCGATGACCGACTGGCCCCACATGTCCGTGCCCTTGGCCTTGATGTGGCTTCCCACGACCCGAATCCCGGTTTCCCGTCCGATCCGGATCGTCTCCTTCACTCCATCGGTGCCGGTGAGGGGCACGCCGCCTGTCACCATGGACGGTGTCTGCCAGAGTGGGAGAGGCGATTGGCTCCTCTGATGCGAGTAGTAGAAACCATCGTATTCGGCCACGACCTGAGCGAGGGCGATGATCTCCTCCGTGGTGCTGAACCGCCCTGGTCGATATTCGGGACCGGCTCCCAGCCCCCAAGCACCATCCTCCATGCCTGAACGCACCAACTCCTGCATCTGGCTGACCTCGGCTTCGGTGGCCGCCCGTTCGTAGTCGTCCCCCATCACCAGGCCCCGGACCGTTCCGTGGCCCACCATGGGAACCACGTTCATGGCCACTCCGGGGGTCCGGTACGTCTCCATCTCGTTGGCGATCGGCCAGCTGGGGTTTCTGCCGTCGGGTCCGAAGACGACGGTCGTGATGCCCTGAGCGACCAGATTGTGCGCCTTACGACCCTCCACGTCGGACGAAGCGAAAGCTCGATCCGCGTGAGAGTGGAGGTCGATGAAGCCAGGGACCACGTAGAGGCCGGTCGCGTCGATCACCCGACCGGCCGAAGCCGCCGACAGATCTCCCACCCGCACGATCTCATCGCCGCGAACACCGACATCGGCATTAAACGCCGGGTTTCCGGAGCCATCTAGAACTCGTCCTCCGCGGATCACATAATCGAAGTCCTGCGCTGACCCCAGGCCCGGCAGGGAGGCTCCAAGGAGAACGGTGAGGATCAGCCACAGCCACGTAGCTCGAGGTGATAGGGGGCGAGTCATGTTGTGGATCTCCAGATATGGTAGGAGGAGGGGGGCCTCAGA
>CAUZAE010000027.1:0-23909 GCA_963577685.1 Gemmatimonadales bacterium UBA6960
CTCCGTCGTTGCCGTCCCGCACCAACCTGCCGTCCAGTAGTCGTATCACCTCCAGCACGGCTGGGTACGGATACGTAGGGTCTGCGGTGGCTTCAGCGATGTATACGTGGTCTTCATGAAGCGAGACTGCATGGATGTCGGTGTCCCTGAAGAGTGTTTGCGATCTCAATCTCGGGGTCGACCGCCTGGAAGTGTGGAATACATCGATAGCTCCCAAGTAGGGTTCCCCCCGCATGGCGTAACTCACGACGGCCCCTTCACCCCTCATGGCGATCGAGGTTGCCTGAAGGACCTGCCCATCAATGGACGGTGGCGAGACCTCCGCCACGAGTCGCAGGGAAAACGCCCGAGCGGGCCGTTGAGCCAGTCGCGCCAGCGCCAGCTGTCCGGTCTCGTCGGTAGTCTGGTCGACGGGGACGTCCTCATCCAGATACGGGACGTGTTCATCCAAGCACCGGACTCTTGCGTCAAGCACGGCTTCGTCGTTTGTGATCGATATCCGCTCGTCTGCCAGAGTCCCCTCATCTAGCGGTCCGAGGCTGTCGTCGCATCCCAACTGGAGGAGCGTGACAGCAGAGAGGACCGCGAGGCTGACTTGTGTTGACGGTTTCATGAGATCGCTTACTCCCACTACAATGGCCATGTGATGATCGAAAGACCGTGCAAGTCGCATATCGTATTATCTGTGATATATTATGAATAAATATTATACACAGTGCCGGATTTTGACAGCGCAGTGAGCCTATGGCACACTAGGATAATGGCGGGGGAAATGGGATTTCAAGAGGCATGAGCCGGAGACGGAGTGAGGTGGCTTTCGCAGCTATTCAAACCTCTTTATCCGGCCATTAATGACCAGCTTCATCACAAAATGCGCCGCCGGCCTCAGTCCGACCGACCTCCCCCGGGTCTACTCAGTCCAAATCAACCCGTTTTAGTTCAGATTAACCCGTTCGAAGCGCATGTCGTATACGCGCCCGAGGCTCAAGCTGAGCGCAACGACCCTGCCACTGCTGTTTCGACGGAACCGGACGATGTTCCCTCCCGCCCTGAAACCATCTTGATAGATCGGCGCCAGCGTACGGGTGACGTCCGGTCGCTGCCAGACAGTGAGCCCTCCATCCTCGATTCGGACCACGAAGGTCGTCTCCGCGTCGGCGCTGTAATACTGGCCTTCGTAAGCACGTAGCTCAGCCAGAGACGGTTCTGCGGGCTCGACGGGCTCGTATCGGTGGTCGGTGTACTCCCACGACTCGACGTGAATCGTCGGGCGGCCGCCTTCCCTGGTCTCGAACACATAGCGGCGGGAACCCGAGCCGACTTGGAATTCTGTGTCAGAGAGCGGAACGAGATCGGTTCGGCCATCCACCCGAAGTACGCCTCCGGCCAAATCGACTCTCATGGTGCCGCCTGTGACCGGCTCACGATACAGACCGGTCAGTGCCGCGAGCCTGTCACGCGGCACGCCAACCCCAGCCGGCACTACGGGGTCCGGAACCACGCCGAGAAACTCCCGGGCGATGCGGGCGCCCGTGCCCCCCGTGGGGACGTTGGTCACATTGCAGAGCATGGCCACGGCGATCCCTTGGTCGGGGTATCGCGCGGTGAAGGCACGATAGCCCGCCGTGGACCCGGTGTGTGAGACGGCCGGCACTCCAACGCTTTCGGCGACTCTCAGACCTCCGGCGTAGACGATGTCACTTCCGTCGTTGAGTCGGCCCGTCTCGTGCATCAGCGCCACGAATTCGCGTCCACCCAACCGCCCGGTCGTAAGCGCCTGATTCCAGGTCAGCAGGTCACCCACGGTCGTCAGGATACCACCGTTTCCGTGCACGTACTCGGTGGGACGATTGATCTCGAACGTCCCATCGGCAAGGGCCGTATAAGCCGCACTCCGGCCTTTGACGATGCGCCGATAGTCGTCACGCCACTGCGTGTGCTCCAGCCCGAGCGGTTCGAAGATGCGCTTGCTCGAGAACTCCGCGAACGACATGCCGCTCACACGTCCCACGATGATCGCGAGCAGGTTGTAGCCGGTATTGCTGTACGAGTATTCGTGTCCCGGTTCGAAGTTGAGTGCACTCTGGCGACTCACGATGTCGAGCACATCCGCATGGTCGTGGCTGCGCTCCCCTCGACCCCAGCCGGAAATCTGTGCGACGCTGCCCCAGTCCCGGAGTCCACTCGTGTGCGTCATCATATGCCTGAGGGTGACCGTGGTCCCGTAGTCGGGCACCTCGGGGATGTAGTCGCGCACGTCGTCGTCGAGGGACAGCTTCCCGTCCATCACCAGAAGCATGATCGCGGCCGCGGTGAACTGCTTCGACAGCGAGCCCCCCTCGAAGATCGTCTCGGCGGTGTTCGGAACGTCGTGTTCCAGATCGGCCATGCCATAACCGCGAGCAAAGATGTTGAGCCCGTCCTTCGACACCCCAACGGCGCAGCCGGGTGAAGTCACCAAACTCCAAGGCGCGAAGATCTCATCCACCTGCAGCCCGGCGGTCGGCGGCACCTGACCAAGGAGGACATGGGGGAGGAAGAGTCCGGCCGCCGCCGAAATCGCCACAGTCACCGTTCGGAGCCTATTCATGGGTCGATTCCCTCGTTGAAGAAGAAGCTCAAAATGGGCTCGCTGACCCCTTACAGACAAGCTTTCTGCCGAACACCCAAACTCTAGTCCTTCCGGCGATCCCGGCCACCACTTGCATGAGCGACCTCCAATGCCCATGAATCAGTTCTTCGATCCAATGACGACAGGGGGGACCACATGCTCCGCACCGCTCTAAATAACCGTGCAATCTTTGTTCTCTTTTTGGCGTTGGTCGTTTTCCTCGGCTTTCAGCGGGGAGGTAACCTTTGGCAGCCGGAGGGTGGGCATACGATGGAGTTCGAGACGAGACGGTCGCCGGTCGCCGGTCTGCGGGGCGTCGTCGCAACCAGTCAGCCGCTCGCAGCGAATGCCGGGCTCGACATCCTGAAAAAGGGCGGTAACGCGATTGACGCGGCAGTCGCCACGGCCGCCGTGCTCACGGTGGTGGAGCCCATGAGCACGAGCTTGGGGGGAGACGCATTCATCATGGTCTACCTCGCTGCTGAGCAGAAGCTGATCGGCCTGAACGCCAGTGGACGCTCCGCTCATACCATGACGCTCGACGCGCTCAACGAGAGGCTCGACAAGCACGATATGGACCGGATCACGGATATCTATTCGGTAACGGTTCCGGGCGCCGTGGATGGGTGGTTTACGGTGCTCGAAGAGTACGGGACCATGAGCATGGCCGAGGTCCTCGAGCCCGCAATCTACTATGCAGAGAACGGGTTCGCGGTCTCAGAGAGGATCGCCGACGCGTGGAGCGGCCTCGAGCGTAACGAAGAGCCATCGACAAGAGAGACCTGGCTGATCGATAGCGAGCACGCCCCCAAGGCCGGGCAGGTCTTTGTAAACAAGGATCTGGCCAGAACCTTCAGGATGCTCGCCAAGGAAGGAAGGGACGCCTTCTACAGAGGTGAGATCGCCAAGGCGATCGTGGACTACTCGGACGAGCACGATGGCTTTCTGACGATGCAGGACTTCGACGACCATACGTCGACATGGGTCGAGCCCATCTACGCCGACTACAAGAACTTCAGGCTCTATGAGCTGCCGCCGAACGGGCAGGGCATCGCCGCCCTCGAGATGGTGAAGATCTTGGAGAATGCAGACCTCGCGTCGATGGGGCACAACTCCGCCGAGTATCTGCACCAAGTGATCGAAGCGAAGAAGCTGGCCTACGCGGACATCGCCAAGTGGAATTCGGATCCCGAGTTCAATGACTTGCCGATCGATCGCATGATCTCGACCGAGTACGCCAAGGACCAGTACGGCCGGATCGACCCACATAGTGCGATGGAGCACACAGAATCTGGAATCAACGGAAACGGAGATACGGTTCTGCTCGAGGTGATGGACAAGGACCACAACGCCGTCTCGTTCATCTACAGCCTCTATTCGGGCTTCGGCTCGGGCCTGGTCGCACCCAACACGGGATTCACCCTGCAGAACAGGGGCGCCCTATTCTCCCGCGAGCCCGGGCACGTAAACGTGGTCGAGCCGCACAAGAGACCGTTTCATACCATTATTCCCGCCATGGCTTTCAAGGACGGCGAGTTCTTGATGACCTTCGGGGCCATGGGCGGCGCCGTTCAGCCCCAGCAACACGTCCAGATCTTCCTCAACGTGGTCGAGTTCGGAATGAATGCTCAGCAGGCGGTCGAGTTTCCGCGCATCAATCACGGGCGTGGCTTGAGCGTTACGGCCGAGCCGGGCATCAGCGCAGCGGTGATCGCCCAGTTGGAGGCGTGGGGCCATGACATGGAGCACAGAACTACCATCGGAGGCGTCGGAGGCGCTCAGCTCATCATGTTCGATCGAGCCACCGGAGCGATGATTGGGGGTTCGACTCCACATAAAGACGGGATGGCTGTGGCCTATTGACGGCTATCCTGCGTCGCACCGTCCTGCGGACCGGATAGCGGAACCCGGGCAACGGGTGGCGAGAACTCAGCTTACGGAGGAGTCCACGACTTCTGTGGGTCCGACCGCGACGACTCTATTGCGTCCGAGTTGTTTCGCCCGGTAAGGCGCATCACCGCACGCCTTCAACCATAGCTGCTGATCGGCGATCGCGGTCAGGTCGCCAACGCCACAGCTTATCGTCGTCTTACGTCCCTCGACGATTTCACTTTCGGAGACCAACAACCGCAACGTCTCGGCGATTTCCGCGGCGTCCTCGAGCCGGGTGTCCGGCAACAACACCATGAACTCGTCACCTCCGGTGCGGAAGATGTCGTCCCCCCGGCGCATGCGAGACCTGATGGCCCGTACGATGTCACGCAGGGCCGCGTCTCCGACCTCGTGGCCGAACTCGTCATTTACCCGCTTGAAACGATCGATATCAACCGCGATGAGCGAGGCTACGGCACCGTACCGGCTGTGTCGGTCCATCGTCTGTCGCAGCGATCGATCCAACTGGCGACGGTTGTGCGCGCCGGTGAGCGGATCGGTGACGACCAACTGCTGTAAGCTCCCGGTGCAAGCGCTCGACGAAGGTCGTGAAGATACTCCCGAACACCGCCACAACCACAAGCGTGATCGTAACCCCGATCGAGGCCCGGAGACCCAGCGTGATGAAGACGACTGGAACAACCGCCATCGTGAAGAGGGCGCTGTAGATCCTCGCTTGGCGCGTCCCCGGCGTGGAGTACAGGAATACGACGACGGGGTAGCTCCAAATCACCCCCGTGAAACCCTGAACGTGAATCGCCAAGGGGACCGCGACAAAGATCGGCAGGAGGGTCACGACAAAAGGAAGGGTCGACGGCCCACCACAACGTGTCGAGATCACGTTGACCGCGAGCACCAGGACAACACAAGCGTTGACGACCCCAGAGAGCATCCGGCCGTGGATAAAGTCGTTCGCCGCGAGCGGCGATAGGACGACCAAAGCGGTGGTCGCGAGAGCACGGTATGCCCGGTTCCTGTGCTCCGAAAGCTCCACCTCTCCGATCTGGGCGTCCAAAGAGTCCGGCCCTGATTCTCCAGGGGTATTATGCGCGTCCGCAGTCGCAATCTAGCCAACCGCCGCCGCTCGACGACGCACCGCATCCTCAGCGGGTTGACTGAGGGACCATTTCATCCTCCCCAAAGGCGTCGCCGCACTGTCACAAACGAAGGGTGCGCGACACTATGTGGCAAGGCATAGACTTGACCGTGTCCGATGTCGAGGAAGCCGGATCTGGCGCCGAATTGGTTCATCGGCCTCCATCCACGTATCTTCGCCCGACCTCATGACCAGGAACGGAGACTTGTGATGGCCGACGGAAGCCCTATGACCGAAAATCGCCTCGAATCGTTGGAGAAGCTGGAGCTGCCGTCGATGGCCCCGAAGGCCCTCATACGGCACTTCGGCCCCGGATTGATTCTCATGATGACGGGGATCGGAACGAGCCATCTGATCACCGCACCCACTGCCGGAGGCCGCTTCGGGTACGCCCTTCTCTGGTGCCTGCCCTTGTCGTACGTGTTCAAGTACTACGGCTTCGAGATGGCCTTTCGATTCACGAACGCTACCGGGAAGAGTCTGCTCGAAGCGTACGGCACGGCATGGAAGAAGTGGCCGATCTGGTATGTGCTGATCACGACCCTCGTGCAATGCGCCATAGGCCAGGCGGGCCGTCTGATCGCCGCGGCCGCGGTCGCCTATTACGTCTTCAGCGAAGCACTGGGGCTCCCTTTCTCACTCGAAGTATACGGACTGGCGTTGGGACTGCTCTGCGTCGCTGTCCTGCTTCGAGGAGGGTACAAGATGGTCGAAGTGTTGACCAAGATCCTGGCCGGCATTCTCCTGATGTCGTCTTTGGCGGTTTACATCGTGTCACCTGCGCCCCTCGCGGAGATGGGGCATTTTTTCCTGGTGGAGATCCCCGATGGATCGTGGCTCGTGATCGCCGCGTTCCTCGGATTACTCCCCACCGGCATCGATGTATCCCTGCAAGCATCCGAGTGGGGCAAGGCGAAAAAGGCCGGGATGGCCAAGGTGCGACCGGAACTCGAGAGCGCCGGACTGATCCCGAGCTTCGATCCGTTTTCGTCGTCCAAGGCCGACCTTTCCGTCGACACGTCCCGCATGTCACCGCACGTACGCGAGTACACTAGGCGATGGTTCAAGATCGGCTTGTGGGACTTCCGCCTCGGGCACGTCATCTCGTTTCTGATCGCAGCCATCTTCCTGCTGCTGTCCGCCGTCTGGCTCTACCCCAGTCCGGTGGAGGGGCGGGCCGTGATGGGCGAGATCGCCGGTATCTTCACGAGAAGCGTAGGCCCTTGGATGATGTTCATCTTCATCTTCGGTGCCTTCGCGGCCACCTTCTCCACCGCGTTCAACTACTTCGACGGCTGGCCACGGATCGTAGGCGCCTGTTGCCGGAATCTGTTCCCCTCCACAGCCCGTCTCAGCGGGATCGCGAAGGAGTACCACGTCACCGACGACTACAAAAAGAAGTGGTATTCGGAGTACAATATCTACCGAATCACGATGCTCTATTCTCTGGTGGCGTCGGTGGTGCTGATCGCAGGAGTCCCGCGACCGGTATTCATGGTGCTCGTCGCATCGGCCCTCGCGTTCTTCGTGGCTCCGGTCATCTACTACCTGAACCTCTACTACTGCATGACGATCATCCCCAAAGAGGACAAGGTCTTCTACCCCAACCGTTTCGACCGGTGGTTCGGCTGGTTCAGTCTCGCGGTCTTCGGGGGGATGAGCCTGATCCTGATCTTCTGGCGTATCTGGGTCCCTCTGTTCGGGTCCTGAAGCGAACAAGGAACGCCGAGCCCCATGACCGCACCGCTGCGTTTTCTGCTCTTTCAGGTCCGAAACTCGGACGATCCGATGAGGGAGCACGAGGTGGAAAGCTTCTCGCGCTCTCTTCGTTGTAAGAGAGACCACATCGACGTGTTCGACCTGATCGGTGGCGTGCCATCGGCACGGCAGCTCGACGCTGTCGACGTGGTCCTGCTCGGTGGTAGTGGCGACTATTCGGTGGCGAAGGGCGGGCCATGGCTTCCTGAAGCTCTCGAGGCCATGCGCCAATTGCACGAGACCTCGAAGCCTACCTTCGCGTCCTGCTGGGGATTCCAGGCGATGGCACGAGCTATGGGGGGCGAGGTCGTGACCGACCGGGACCGCGCCGAGGTCGGTACCCGCTGGATGGAGGTGACCCCAGAGGGGAAGCGTGATCCGGTCTTCGGACCACTCGGAGACCGATTCCAGGTCCAGATTGGACACGAGGACATCGTGACCAAGCTGCCCGAGGGGGCCACGCTGCTAGCGTCGAGTGATCGTGTGCAGAATGAGGCCTTCCGGTTCGATGGCAAGCCGATCTACTGCACCCAGTTCCACCCGGAGTTGGATCGGGACGGCATCATCGCCCGCATCGGCCACTACCCCGTATACCTCCGCCTCGCAGGATTCGCGACCCAGGAAGAGTTCGCACGGGCTACGCCCGAGACTCCAGAGACGGAAGCGATCCTTCGACGGTTCGTGACTGAGGCACTGGGGGTATGAGCGGAGCCCGCAACAACGGTAGCTCGATCCGTGTAGTGAAAGGGGCTCAGATTATAGGTCATTGCGACCTCGTCCAAGGATCCCAAGATCAGGAGAGCCCTCCCACCCGGTCTTTTCTTCATCTCCGTCGCGTTGACGTGGGCGTGCCATGAACAGCCACTCTCGTTCGCCGATGACGACGGCTCCCTCCACGCGATCGTGGGCTCTCCCATACCCTGCACTGCCGGCATGGGCTATACACATGACACCCAGTGTCTCGTCTACGAAGGTCCGGACGAACCCTATGCGGGCCGGGAGTTGTGTTTCGGCTTGAATGAAACCGCGGTGAGCATCGCCGATGTCACCGACAAAGTGAATCCGGTGTCGGTCGCGATCGCTGCCTATCCGAACGTAGGATATGCGCACCAAGGTTGGCTGTCAGCAGACCAGCGCTTCTTCTTCGTGAATGACGAGTTGGACGAGACGGCCGGTGCCGTGAACCGAACGCGGACGTTGGTATGGGACGTCTCCGTGTTGGAGGATCCCATTCTGGTCAAGGAGCACCTTGGCGAAACCACGTCCTCGGACCACAACCTCTATGTCCAGGATCATCTGATGTACCAGTCCAACTACGGGAGTGGCCTGCGGATCCTGGACGTATCCGATCCCGTGAGCCCGTTCGAAGTGGGTTGCTTCGATTCCGTGCCGGGGGACGACGACCGGCCCGGGTTGAGCGGCTCCTGGAGCAACTTCCCCTTCTTCGAGAGCGGCGTGATCGTGTTCACGGGCCAGAGCGAGGGGCTCTTCGTGGTCAGAAGGAGCCCCTAGGCGAGACCCATAGTGACACGCTCCTCTCCTATTCTCGCCTTGACCGCGATCGGATTCTCGGGGCTGATGCTGTCCGCGTGTTCCGACAATCCCACCCCGCAGGCCCGGAGCTACGTGGGAGCCGCTTCCTGCGTTCAGTGCCACGCAGAGGCTGGAGCCGCGTGGGTGGGGTCGCACCACGACCTGGCGATGCAGACGCCGTCCGAGGGAACGGTTCTGGGCGACTTCGACGAGGCGACTCTTACGTACTTCGGTCGCGTGTCCACGTTTTTTCGCCGCGAAGGGGGGTACTTCGTGAACACGCCCGGGCCTGACGGAGAGGCCGCGGACTTTCAGATCACCTACGTACTCGGTGTCGATCCGCTCCAGCAGTACGTCATCGAGTTACCGGACGGCAAGTTCCAGATGCTGGGCATTGCCTGGGACACACGCCCACAGCTGGACGGTGGCCAGAGGTGGTATCACCTCTACCCCGACAGCGACGTCGCTCCCGGCGACCCACTCCACTGGACCCGGCCGGCGCAGCGCTGGAACTATCAGTGCGCAGCGTGCCACTCCACCGCAGTCCAAAAGAACTACGACGTGGCGTCGGACCGCTACAACACGACGTGGAGCGATCTCAACGTCGGCTGTGAGGCGTGCCACGGGCCCGGGTCGGCCCACGTGGAGTGGGTGGCCTCCGGCGCGGCGACGGCGACCGGAGCACAAGCAGGCTTCGAAGCTGCTGTGATGGGCCTAGCGGTCGATCTCGCCGACCGGGACGAGGGGCGTTGGAGTTGGCCGGCCGGGGAGAGCATCGCCACGAGAACTCCTGAACGCACGTCGGACCTCGGGCTTCGGTCGTGTGTTGCGTGCCACGCACGGCGGCGGCTGATCGACGATGATCCGGCGGCCGGCGCGCCGCCGCTCGACGTGATCAGTCCTGCCCTGCTGACCGAGGAGCTCTACTACGCGGACGGACAGATCCGGGACGAGGTCTTCGTGCTCGGGTCGTTTCTGCAGAGCGCTATGTACAGAGAGGGAGTGACCTGTGCCGACTGTCATGATCCTCACAGCCTGCAACTCCGGCGACCAGGAAACTCTCTTTGCGCCGGCTGCCACCTACCGGCGAGCTACGATACATCAGCTCACCACTACCATGTGGACACGACGGTGGGGACCGAATGCGTGTCCTGCCACATGCCGACGCGCACCTACATGGGCATCGATGCTCGCCGTGACCACAGCATCCGTGTGCCGCGCCCGGACCTGACGGTCTCGCTCGGGACACCCAACGCCTGTACTCAGTGCCACACGGAGCAGTCCGCGGCCTGGGCCGCCGAAGCCACGGCGCGTTGGTACGGATCGGAGAGGGCGGCCCACTACGGTGAGGTGCTCGCCCGGGGACGGACGGAGGTCATGGGGGACGGAGTGGACCTGTCCGCACTGGCACTCGATGACGATCAGTCCGGAATCGTGCGAGCCACGGCTTTCCAGTTGCTCGGGGGGCATCCGGGCCCGGTCGCTTCGCGGGCCATCGCCGCGGGGCTCACGGATGGAGATCCCATCGTTCGATACGGAGCGGTTCAGGCGATCGGGGCGGTCCCGGCGCCTGAACGCCCCGAACTCCTCTTTCCGCTTCTCCGGGACTCGGTCAAGCTCGTTCGTACCGAGGCGGCTCGGGCGCTGGCTCTGACGTTTTCCGGGGCGCAAGCCGTTTCTCCACTCTTGGATAGCATCGTCGATGAGTACGTTACGGCTCGGCTCATTGATGCGGACCGCCCCGAAGCCCACATGAGCACGGCTACGATTTTCGCCGCCCGCGGCCGACTGGGCGATGCGGAGCGAGCGTTGCAGATAGCGATCCGTGTCGACTCCACGGCCGCGGCTGCCTATGTGAACTATGCCGACCTTCTACGGGCTCAAGGCCGAGATACGGACGGGGAACGCCTCCTTCGCCTCGCTATCGAAAGCGCACAGGACGACGACGCGGTGAGACACTCTCTGGGTCTACTCCTCGTCCGCCAGAATCGACTCGAAGAAGCGATCGCGGAGCTCAGAGCCGCGGCCGAAGCCCGTCCGGATGACGCGCGCTACGTTTACGTCTACGGAGTCGCATTGCACTCGGCGGGCGAGGTCGAGCTCGCCATCCGGGTCCTGGTAGAAGCGTACACGAGGCATCCCGCCGATATCGACATCTTCATGGCGCTGCTCACGTACCACCGGGACTCCGGCGAGCTGGACGAAGCCATCGCGCTGGCCCAGCAATGGCTCGAACTCAGGCCGGACGACGGGGCGGTGCGCCAAGAGCTCGCGAATCTGGAGCGGCTTCGCGACGCCCCAGGGCCGACCTGAGCAGCCGGTCGCCAGATCCGATCACGTACGTTACTCTGGAGCGTGCCGGCGAAACGGTGCGCGACGTGTCCAGGCGCGTGGGAACCGATCTCTCCCCCCCCCGCATTTCGCATCGACGAGAGGGCAGTGATGCCTGGCGGTGACACACAGCACGAAGATCCAATGCGCACTTTGGTACTGACAAGTCCCTCGATTCAGCGAGTCCGCGCGGCTCTGCTCCCGTTGCTAGGTGTCCTGTTCGCGTCTCTCATTATCGCTGCGTGCGGAAGCGATGACGCCACAGAGGTGTTTGGCGACACGTGGGTCACCGTGAGCTTCTGCCCCCTCACTGGGTCGGGGATCGCGATGGACGCCACCATCGGGGGGAACAGAGTCGAGTTCGGCCTCTCCGGCCTACTCTTTTCCAACAACCTCACGATGTTCGACCGAATCACGAACGAGTTGTACGGGCCACAGCTGAGCATCGAAAGGAAGTGTGAGCGCTTTAGAGGCGCGAGTCCCAACCTCATTGCGATCCGGGAGATGAGCTGGGGCCGGTGGAAGGAGTTGTATCCTGAGACAGCGGTCGTAAGCAGCGACAACGCGGCCCCTAAACCTTATTTATCGTATCCCTACGGCTCCTACGACCAACTCAACGACAACTCGCTTCTATTCCCGCAGGACAACGTGGACACCTCTCATCCGCTCAAGGAGCGGGTCCTCGCGATTCGGAGCAGAACGACCGGCGGCCGGGGATATCCCTTCAGCGAGTTGGCGGCGCTCGGCGGAGGGGTCACGTTGAACGATGTGGTCGACGGTGCTCCGGTGGCCATCTTCTACGAGATACGAAGTGGTGAATCCGCAGTCGCGTATGACCGCGTTGTCGCCGGGCAGACGCTGACCTTCGAAATGGTCGACTAGAAGATCCAGGACACTCAGACAGGCTCCGTATGGAGCTTTGGCGGTCTCGCCCTCGAGGGTGCGCTGGCCGGTGAGCAGCTCGAGCCCCTGGCGAACTTCCTACGTACTCATGTGGTTCGCGTGGAGAGCGTTCCAGCCCGATGGGGTGGTCTTCTCGATCTAAGGAAGCGCCCTAGTCTCGGCGGTCTCCGTACCCGGCCGACGAGGGCAGATACAGAACGGCCCGAGCGCTTGAAAGCGCCCGGGCCATTCGAACTTGCGGCCGTATCCCTAGTGTCCTGCGTCAGACCACTAGCAGGACTGACAGTTGTGATTGTTCTCGGAGCCGAGACTCTCGAGCAGGGCGATCGCCTCAGGATACGGCTGAGTCCTCTGATAAGGCCCGTTGGCCATGTCCGCGGTTGTCTGCCCTTCTCGGCTAACCACGGTCACATCGGCGCCCTTCTCCACCAAGTAGAGGATCATTTCAACATCTCCCCTTGACGCCGCATGGTGTAGCGCGGTGTAACCTTGAAAATCCCTCGCATTCACATCTAAACCGAGTTCATCGACGAGGTACTTTACCGAAGGCACCCAGCCATACGGCACATGGCGGTGGTCATTTGCTGCAAATCCCTGACCATAACCCACACCTGACGCAGCATGGATCGGGTATACACCCGGTCCTCCCAACGGAACCACAGGTAAGCCGGATCCGTCCGCTTTCGGGTCCCCGTCCCAAGCGGGCCGGCGCCGGTCCGGCATTCTGATCGTCGCCACGCTGGGATCGGCCCCGTAAGCTATGAGCATTCTCATGGCCACGACGTCAGTGGAATAGGCAGCACGCCAAAACGTCGTCGCTCCTGTCATATTTACTTTAAGGTTCCCACCTCCATACGTGGTGAACCAGAGCTTCTTCTCGAGCCGGATGTTGGGGTCCGCTCCAGCCTCAAGCAACGCCTCCATCAACTCGAGGTAAGACACGTTCTGCTGAAGGTGCACGTTGGGCTGCGCATAGGTCGGCTTGGGGATCCACTGCTGGTCGATCGTGGCGTAGAGTGGCGTACCGCCCGCCTCATTCGCGAGCGTGGGATCAGCGCCTCGCTTCAGTAGTTGCATCGCCAAATCGAATCGCCCATTGATCACCGCAATCATCAGTGGAGTGGTTCCTTCAGCATTTGGCTGATCGATGTCAGCACCCGCATCGACTAGCGCAAAGGCAGCGTCAGCATGACCCTGACGAACTGCATGCAGAAGAGCCGTCATGCCCCCCACTTTACCTACCAACTCCCCGTTCGATAACGGTCGGGGCTCTTCTTTTTCCTCGTCAGATTCCTCGGCTTTTTCCTCGCCAGATTCCTCGCCCTTCTCCGGGGTGTCTTCCGTCGATGTCACGTCATCACACGAATAGACGGTCGAGCCTCCGACCTCAACCGAAACCACACTCCCGCGATTCCCGTCCGCGCACTCATCGTCCTCTTCTTTCGAAGGCTCCTGAGCGACCTGTGCGGATTGCGGTTGCGCGGCGGCGGCGCGGTTGCTGCTGCCTCGCCGGCGACCAGGACGCGACGCCTCCAGAGCGACCATATCGACAACTTCGGTCGTCACAGCCAGGTCAGCTCCTCCCTCGACCAGCGCCTTGATCGCATCGACTCGACCCAAGGACGCCGCGAAAATCAGCGGAGTTTGTCCAGCCTTCGTCTCCCTCGCGTCCACGTCCACGCCGTAGTCAAGCAGCGCAGAGATCGCGTCCGCATTACCGGAAGCGGCCGCGAAGTGGAGAGGAGTCGCCTCTGCGCTCGCCGTCCCCTGGGCCGGGTCGCTTCCCGCGTCGATCAACGCTCGGATCATCCCGGCATTTCCGGCCTTACTAGCTAGGTGTAGCGGCGTATAGGCACCGATCCGGGTCACCGCATCGACACTACCGCCCGCATAGATCAGCATCTGCGCCAGGTCCACGGCTCCGCGCTCTGCGGCCCAATGAAGAGCCGTCATGCCGTCGCCCTGTGCCGCGTTCACGTCGCTACCCTGCTGCAGCAGAGACCTCACCATCTCGAAGTCACCCCGCATGGCGGCATCAGCCACCGGCGAGTCGAGGGCCACCGACCCAGACAACAGCACTGCAACGCAGAGTGTCCCGAGCACATTCCGGCGTCGTTCGTTTTTCATTTTTTCTCCCCGTGTCCGCGCGTTACTTCCGAGGTCCGGAGCGATTCATCGAATCGCTCATGGTCGGCATCGACAAAGAGAACGCCCCGGTGCTGTCACCGAAGCTTTCCATGTCGTCCAGCCCCAGCTTGTGAAGCAAGGTCAGCATGACATTCGCCGTGGGCGTTCCCTCCGGCGCCGTCAGGTGAAGATTGCCCTCAAGCTGACCGTTGGCGTGCCCAGCGACCAGGAACGGAATGCGTCTGTGGTTGTGGACATTCGGGTCACCCATAGGCGACCCGTAGATGACCATCGACTTCTCGAGGAGATTGGCATCGCCCTCCATCGTGTTCTCAAGCTTCTCGAGGAGGTAGGGCAACAAGCCGACGTGGAATTCATTGAATCTCGCGAATTCCAGAATCACGTCTTCTTTGTTGCCATGGTGCGACGTCGGGTGGAAGGGTAGATCGATGCCGCTCTCCGGATACACGCGATTGAGCGCGTCCCTCGACAGCTTGAGCGTGAAGGTCCGCGTCATGTCGTTCTGGAAAGCGAGAGCCTGTAGGTCGAACATCAGCTTGAGATGCTCCGTGAACGAGTCGGGCACTCCAGGAGGCGCTTCAGGGAGGGCCCTCGCCTCGCCACTTGCGTTTTGGGCTTCGATCCTCTGAATCCGCCGCTCGATCTCGCGTACGTTCTCCAGGTACTGACCGAGTCGAGCCTGGTCTTCCGCCCCCAGACTCATCCTCAACTCCGCCACCGCTCCGGAAACCCAATCCAGAATGCTCTTGTTGTCACGTCGGCGAGCCGCACGCGCTTCGGGAGTGCCACCGGCGCCAAACAGCATGTCGAAGGCGACCCGGGGATCCCGGATCATGGGAAGGGGCTCGGTGGGAGAGGCCCAACTGATCGTGTCGGTATACACGCAGGCGTACCCGTACGCGCATCCGCCTGCCTGATCGACGTTCTCGATGCAAAGCTGCATGGACGGAATGGGCGAGTCCTGCCCAAACCGGTTCGCGAACATCTGATCCAGCGACATCCCGACGAGGACGTCCGAACCCTCGGTTTGCTTCGGGTGGACCTGCGTCAGGAACACCGCGCTCGACCGGAAGTGGTCACCGCCGATCTCCGGCGCCTTGAAGGCATCGGCGTTTCGCATGTCCGTGTTGCTGACGATCGTCAAGTAGTCCTGGTAGGGGATCAGCGATTTCAGCACACTCGGAGTCAGGTCAAAGTCACGGCCATCGGTCGGCGGCGACCACAGATTCTGGGTCGCGCCCCACTCGGTGCACCCTGCCGCCCCATGCACGATCTCGATCGCAATGAGACGCGTCTTGTCCAGCGCGGCAGCCACTTTGGCCGCATTATTCCCCGCCGGCACCATAGCGTCGAGAAACGGTAGAGCCACACTCGCCCCCGCACCGCGTAGAAACGTCCGACGGGCGATGTGCCTTTGGGTGATGAATTCCATGGTCTCACTCTCCTCGACTGGGATGTCCTAGCGTCCGCTCTCTGCCTCTTCCACGACGACCTGCGCCGGGCCCTTCATTTGGAACTGATCGCTCGTCACCACGCTCATGATGAACGACGACATGCGGTAATCGTTGGCCTCGGCTTCCCGGCTGATCGCCCGCACCGTCGGCTGATCGTAATACTCGACCCGACGGCCCAGTGCGTACGCCATGAGGTTTGCCGTAAACGCCCTGACGAAAGGTATAGGCATCTTTAGAAGCGCTTCCGAGAGGTCCGACGGAGTCGCCAGAGGCGTCCCGTCATAAAGTTGCCCGCGCGTGTCTAGAGCCATGCCGTTTTCACGGATGCGCCACTTTCCGGTCACGTCGAAGTTGTCCAAGGCGAGCCCTATGGGATCCATGTATTGGTGACATGCATGACAGGTCGGGTTCTCACGGTGCGTTTCCATCCGCTCGCGTGTGGTCAGGAATCTTCCCTCTACGGCGGCATCCGTCGACTCCAAAGCTGGCACATCCGGCGGCGGCGGCGGCGGCGGAGCGTTGAGAATAACCTCCATCACCCATTTGCCTCGGAGGACCGGCGAGGTCCGATTGGCCATCGACGTCAACATCAGAATACTGCCCTGGCCCAGGAGGCCCCGACGCCTGTCATCCGGATACTGCACCCGCCGGAACTGACTCCCTGCAACGTTCGGAATGCCGTAGTGCTGAGCCAGACGCTCGTTTACGAACGTGTAGTCGGCCGTCAGCAACTCCAAGAGACTCCGGTCTTCACGCACCAGATTGTAAAAGAAAAGCTCAGTCTCCCGGCGCATCGCGTCTGAGAGCGACATGTCGAAATACGGGAAAGTGTACTGATCCGGAGACACCTTATCCAAATCCTGTAACCGGAGCCATTGTGACGCGAACCTCGTGGCCAACGCCTCCGAGCGTGGATCTTCCAAGAGCCGACGGACCTGGTCCTCGAATACACCGGAATCCGAGAGACGGCGCCGCTGAGCAAGATCGGTCAACTCTTCGTCCGGGGGTGAGCCCCAAAGGAAAAACGACAGGCGAGAAGCAAGGTCGATGTCGGTGAGCCGGTACGGCTCCTCCCAATCCACACCGGCGGGCGCCTCTTCGAACCGGAACACGAAGTGCGGACTCGCTAGCGTCGCCTGCAGCGCAAACCTGATTCCGGATTCGAAGCCGCCTCGCGCCTCACCCTCCTCATAGAACAACATCAGATCTCGGAGATCCTGGTCCGTGCTGGGCCTCCGATACGCATCGCTCGCGAGTTCTCTAATGATCTCTTCAGCACACGGCCGCGCTTCGCTGGGTGATGTCGGGCGGCAGGTGAAGATCCTCTCGCGGGTGGCGGTCTCCGACACACCCGTCACGTTATACGGGCCCGCGACCGCCAGATCCCTAAGGTGAGGGAGAGTCGTCAACATGAGGTCCGGCCAACCTCCTTGCACTGAACGGCCCAGAGGAGCTCGGATCTCTTCCACAGGTCCCTCGAACTTCTTCACGAAAGCAGCCGAAATTCGCTTGGGGCCAGCTCGGACGAAAATCGGGTCCGTCTCCATCTTGGAGCTTCCCGGATCAGCGTATTCGGCGTCTGACAGATCGATGTCCAGTAGAGCAACGCGCTCACCATCGAAAGAGATCTCGAGTTGCTCGCCCTGCGCCCGCTTCCCAACGGCCTCGAACTGCAGCCAGAAAACGTACTCCGCGTCGGCCGGAAACGTGTGGACCACGGAGATTCCGCCACGTGACCCGTACGGCGTACCCTCGACATGCACCATTTGGGTGGCACGCTTCTCCAGGTGGTAGATGGTCTCCCTGAACGACGCCTCTCGATCGCCGACGGCCAAGCGGCTTATCTCGCTCGCGCCGTTCAAATAGGCCTCCAACAGAGTCGGGGACAGCATCTGAACGTCGGCGATGTTGTCGAAATTCGCGCTCTTCGTGTCGAGAGGTAGGTATTGCGCGGCGTCTACTTCCAGGCCTAAAAGGTCCCTGATCGATGCCTCGTACTCGGCTCGATTTAGTCGCTGGAAAGTGCGGCTTCCAGGATTCGGGTTTCTGGCGGCTGCCTCATCAATACTCGTTTCCAACGTTTCCACCAAAGCCTGGAGCGTGTCAGCACTCGGCCGCGGCATGCCGGGTGGAGGCATCATCCCTGCCCGAAGCTTCACGATCATTTTTTCAGCGGTCTCCGCACGCTCAGCCGCTCGCTCCACCTCAAATTCCGATAAACTCAGATTGCCGGTCAGCATCACGTCATTGTGGCACACCTGGCAGTACGTCCGAACGACCTCAGTGAGCGTCGCGGCGGAAACGTCGGCCGCCGCACCCCCATTGATGTCGTGGAGCATTTCCAACGCGAGTTGGTCGGTGTCTTCGGCCGTGGACCCCGTAGAGACGCCGTGGGATACCGAAGCCAGAACGGCTGCGGCACTAGCCGGTTCCGGGCCCACAACAGTGCTTCGGGCCTCTGCAAGGTGAGTTCCGCCACTCTGGCCCATGAGCACCAGCGCGATACCCAACCCGGTAACCGTGGCAGTGGTCGTAAACACGTTCATTCCGTGGCCTCCGCGTTGCCTTGGCCCTGTACTACGGCCAGTCTTCCTCGCTTGACGTGGCGAGTGCTCCAGAAACGTACCCATGAAGGCGCCAGGCCCACTCTACCACATTCCGTCTATAATACTCTCTGGGGGCCCTACTAGCCAGGGGGAAGCAAGGCATTTGGACGACTCTCAGCTCCCCTCTTCCACCTGGCCAAACGAGATGGCGAAGGGGCAGATACCCACGGCGATCGTGAGCTCTACTGCGTACGTGGCATCAAGCCGATTCGCCGTGGACGGATCCTCGCAGTCCGGCGTCAGTGTGTAGAGGCGCCCAACTTCATCGAAACCGAGCCCGGAAGCGCTAGGCACGCCGCCCGGCATGATCGCGTCCCCTGGATTCCGAACGAAGGCGTCGGTGGAGGGACTCCAAACCACGACGCCGTAAGAGAACGCCCCAACGAACAAGTCGCCCGAGGGGCCCGCAGCCAGCGCCCCGGGAAAGTCGCCGAAGCCCTCGTGATGCTCGATTTCGGTGAGTGTTGCCGGATCCACCACCGAGAGAGAACCGTTTCCTGCACCGAAGGATCCGGAATGAAGGACATAGAGAAGCCCGTCGAGTGCGACGACCCCCGCGGCAGCGTTCTCACCACTCAGAATGATCGTGGAAGTGACCGTGAGACTCGCCCCGTCCACGACAGAGATTGTGGCCGGACCATCGGGGACGAAGGCATCGAGCTCCGCGTTCAGTACGTAGGCTCGTCCATCCGCCGCGACGACCGCTTGAGGGTAACGTCCTACCGGAATATCGTCTCCGGCGCTTCCCCGAAGCACGTTGATGGGCGTCACGGAGTTGAGGCTCGGGTTCGCCACGAGCACGATGGAGTCGTTCAGGAAGGCCACGCCGGTGGCCCCGGAACCCGAAGTCAATGCAACCGTACGGAGCAGCATGGCCTCCTTCAGGTCCACGACAGCCAGCGCTGGCACGAACCCCAAGGGGACCGCGGCGAGGGCGCCCCGGACGGCCATCGTTACAGGGCTCCCGTCCGCCCCGAGTCCTACAGTGCGGGCCTGTTCGGGGTCCTCTACATCAAAAATCGTCACGCTCACGTCGGTGCTCGCGAGTACGACGCCGACTCCGGACGTCTCCGTCGGTAACGGCTCCGTGGTGTCGCTAGAGCACGCTCCAAGCAGCACCATAACCGCCGACAGGAGCCCAACCGATCCGGCCGCGCGGGTGTAGCTGCCCAGCTTCAAAAGTAGCCCTGTAAGATCATCATTTGTCCTCGTTATCCATGGTCGTTGGGTGATAGTCAGGGAGTCCGGGGCCCGACGCGGAGTTCCAAGCGAAGGATCCGACCCGGGTCGGGGTAGGCAAAGATGAGCGCGTCGGTGGCGTCAAAGAGGCGTTCGATTCGCAGGTGGCTCTCCACCGTCCAACGCGCTACCGTGCGGCGGTGCCCGATGTCTACGTCGGTCACCCAAAAGCCCCGCAACTCGTTCACGGGAGAGGGGACGGGAAAGCGAGCGCCCGTAAAGCGAGCGGCGACGCCGGACGACCACGCTCCTCGCTGCCACCGCCCGTCCACTGTCATCCCGTGACGCGGACGGTACGCCACCTGCACGTCGCTCGAGTCGTCACGGTCGTACGTCGTTTTCGTAAGGCTGTAGCTGCCCGCAAGGGATAGACCCGTGCCTGGCAACCTCATTTCCGCCCGTACCTCGGCCCCAATGCGACGGATATCGACGTTCCGCGGACTCCATACGAACCGAAAATCCGGGAGCCACACGATCATCCCCTTCACGTCACCTCGATAGGTTTCCACGGACACGTTCGCCTCCGCGCCGCCTACCCTTCGGGCCCATGACAGGCCGGCCGCGATCTCGGACGGTACCCGCTCCGCACGGAGGTCCGGGTTGGGCTCGATGCCCACACCCTCTCTGAAGAATTGATCCCCCAACGTCGGTGGGCTGAACGCGCTGCGGTGCGCGACATGTAGAGACGCCCCACCCACCGGGGCGCTAACGGATATCTCATGGGTACCGTAGAACTGTCCGCCCCGCCCCGCTCGGTGCCCACGGACCGAGAACCCGACCGACCAGTCCCCTTCGGCTGGCTCCCACTTTCCAGACATCCAGAGCGAGAGATCGAGCCGGCTCGGACGCAACTCGGTGGAGAGGGCACTACTCTCTACCCGCCGGAGGTCCATCTCCAGTCCGAGAGACGCCATCCGTAGGATTCCGAAAGCCGGGACGGCTCCTTCGAGCGAGGCGCCGCCGCCCCAGAGCACGGTTCTATCGTCGAACGGAAAACCGAAAGGCGGGTCGGTGTCTCGGAATCGAGCTCCCTGCCGCGTCATGAAGGCCCGGGCGGCGAGGGATCGCCCGGAGGCATCGTGTCCCGCCCAGCGCATCGATGACCGGACCCGATCGAAGTCCTGTCGAGCGTTCGGAGACGGTCCGAAGCTTCGTCCGGGAAGACCACGGTCCACTTTTTCGAAGCCCGCAGCGGCAGTGAGGTCCCCCATCGCGATCCCCCCGGACCACGCGGCGCTCAGATTCCATGTCCGCACATCCGCGTTCCTGCGGTGGTCCTGTCCGCCGCCCGCCTCGGGGGGAATGACGACATCGAAGCCGCCATCGAGTCCGGAAAACTCGGCCCGCCCGTTCGCGTGCCCCCTCCCGAGCTGTCTCCCAACCCCAAGGCGGACCCGGTGCAGCCCGAGGGATCCCCCCTCGGCTGAGACGTCCCAGGGACCCACGTCGGTGGCGGTCTCGAGGATGATCACTCCGGCCGATGCTCGGGGCCCGAAACGAGCGGATAGTGCACCCGGAAGGACCCTCGCACTCTGGAGACTTCCCGCGGGCACCGTCGACAGGTCCGCCTCACCGGTGATGGGATCGTTGAGCGGGATTCCGTCGAGGAGCACCAGGACCGCATCGGGAGCACTGCCTCGGATACTCACATATTGAGCGGCCCCACGGCCTCGATCCTGGAGCACGATACCGGGGACGGCTCGCAGGGCATCGCCCGCCGTGCCCGCCCCCGAGGCCAGGAGGGTCTCCCGGTCGAGGAGTGTGCCGCCCCCGCCCGCCCCCGTCACGGTAAGGCCTTCCAGCGGGATCGCCAGCGGAGCGAGTGCCGAGTTGAGGCGGGTCACGGAACCACTTCGCACCTCGGTGTCCCTGCGGACGGACACATATCCGAGACGACGAATGGCTACGCGGTAGGTGCCCGACTCGAGGCCCCGAAGGCGGAAGTTTCC
The DNA here is from genome assembly GCA_963577685.1 of Gemmatimonadales bacterium UBA6960. GTDB lineage: Bacteria > Gemmatimonadota > Gemmatimonadetes > Longimicrobiales > Gaopeijiaceae > UBA822. The sequence continues at coordinate 21,561 of CAUZAE010000027.1, forward strand.
GGAAGCGTCGGACAGGGTCGTACGAGCCCCGGGCTCCACGCTGATCTCGACGGCGCTCAGGGGAGCTCCGGTCAGGGCATCGCGGATGCGCCCCGCCAACTCTCCGGGCCACTGCGCCGCTAACGTCGCGGGGCAAGCCAAAGAGCCAAAACAATACATCAACAATGAAGAAACCCGCATCCCTTCCCCTAGAAGAGTGCATGGCGACGCGGGCGCACAGGTCTACTGACTCAGGGCGGCATTCCCTCACCTTCCCAGAGCCTTCCGACTCCAGTGGCGTTACGAGAGCGCTTGTTCGGCATCAGAGCGCCGAGCCCATCACAGTGGCGGGGCCGTGCCGGATTTTCACCAGCTTCCGAGATGCCTCGCCCGCTTGATTAGTTTTCGGCAGCAACGTGTGTGGAGGGCCCATCGATGTCAAGCGACTCGCTCGGGCGTACCTGTTGGGCATTCGGGTCCGCAGGTGATCCGTCGGACTCGGGGGCTAGGCACGGAAGGCTCGCCGAGCTACCCGCGCGCCGCGCCGCTCCGTATGAACTCCTCGACTTCGTCGTCGCTAAAGCCCAACTCCGCGAGAACCTCCGGCGTGTGCTCTCCCAGAAGAGGGGCGCCCCGATCGACGGACGCCGGCGTTTCCGAAAACTTCACGGGAAAACCGAGCGTCTGGACAGGTCCGAGCTTCGAATGCTCCACCTCGACCACCATGTCCCGAGCGAGGGTCTGGGGCATCGCGAGCATCTCGCCGATGCTCGCGACCGGGCCGGCTGGGACTCCCCCCTCTTCCAGGAGCTCGAGCCACTCCTCTGTCGGTCGCATCTTGAAACGCTCGCCGAGGACGGACGCGAGCTCGTCGACGTTCCGAATGCGATCGTTGTTCTCGAGGAAACGTGGATCCTCGGCGAGCTCCGGAAGGCCCAGAATCTCGACCAAGCGAAGCCAATTCGCCTGGTTCGAGCCTCCTACCGTGATCCATCCATCCGACGTCTCGAAGGCCTGATAAGGCGCACTCATCGGGTGGGCCGAGCCCAGGGGCCCCGGCGAAACGCCCGTCGCCAGCGTCATCGCCGCCTGCCAAAACGACTGCGTGATGCCCGCCTCGAAGAGGGACGTGTCGATCCTCTGGCCCCTGCCCGTAGCGAGACGGTCGACATACGCGGCCAACACGCCCATCGCCGCCAGTATGCCCGCCGTGATATCCGTGATGGGCGGAGCGCACTTCACGGGAGGCCTTCCCTCCCCCTCGCCCGTCACACTCATGATCCCGCTGTAGCCTTGCGTAATGAGATCGAATCCCCCGAGGTGCGCCATCGGGCCGGTGCGTCCGAAGCCAGAGATCTCGCAGTAAATGAGGCCAGGGTTGTTCTCCTTCAGGCGATCGTACCCGAGCCCCAGACGTTCCATCGTGCCCGTCCGGTGGTTCTCGATCAGCACGTCTGCTCGCTCTATGAGCCGGAGAGCTACACGGAGGCCCTCCTCCGACTTGAGGTCCAGGGCCACACCCCGCTTGTTGCGGTTCAACATCATGAAGGCCGCCGACTCACCGCCGAGGTCGGGAGGACGGAATGCACGTGTCGCGTCTCCGCCAGTGATCGGCTCCACCTTGATCACGTCCGCTCCCATGTCGGCAAGCATCCGCCCGCATATCGGGCCAGCCATGATGTGCGAGAACTCGACGACGCGAAGGCCGGCGAGTGGACCGCTTCGCTCTGATGAAGTCATCGATACAGGACTCGTGAAGTCATGGGCACGCTACTCGCCGCCGAATCGTGGGTTGCGTCGCTCTAGAAACGCTTGGACGCCCTCCCGGTAGTCCTCCGTCTCAAACGCCTCGTACGCTTCCCCTCGTTCGTCCTCAGTAGTCGGCGCCCCGTTCACCAGCCGTCGCACGAATTTCTTGTGCCACCGGTTCACGAGGGGAGCCCCTGCCGCGATGCGAAGCGCGAGAGCCCGCGTCTCTTGCTCGATCTCGTCGTCCGGGACGACTCGGTTCACGAGACCCTTCTGGTAGGCGCGTTCCGCGTCGAGTAGCCCCCCCTCGAGGAGGATCTCCAGCGTAACCGAACCCCCCACCAGCTCGACAAGCGGCCCCAACTCAGTGTAGGACATCGTAAGACCCAGCCGGTTGATCGGAGCCCCGAAACGGCTCGATTCGCTGCAAATCCTCAGGTCGCAGGAAGCGGCGATCTCCAGTCCGCCACCCACACAAACGCCATGGATCAGAGCCAGGGTCGGGTGGGGGCAGTTCCTGAGCGAGGAAAGCGCAGATTCGAGTGCTCCCGCATACGTCTGAACCTGCTCGGGTGTATTGCGCTCTTCGGGAAACCCTCCGATGTCGGAGCCCGCAGAAAA
>CAUZAE010000028.1:0-23770 GCA_963577685.1 Gemmatimonadales bacterium UBA6960
TGAGCGGCAAGACCGTCATGCCGGCGATCGTCAACGCCCACGTACACCTGTCGTCCATGCGTGAAGATCGCGTAGGTCAACTCCAGCACATGGCGTACTACGGGGCCAGCATGGTCGTGAGCCTGGGTCTGGACGAGGGCGACGTTGGGTTCGAGATGCGGGGCGAGGCGGTGCCGGACGGCTCGTTGTCACGTACCGCGGGACGCGGCATCACCGCCCCCGAGCCTGGGCGCTCGGAAGTCCCCTTCTGGCTTACGAGTGAGGAGGAGGCACGGGCTGCCGTGCAGGAGCTGGCCGCCCAGGATGTGGATTTCGTCAAAATCTGGGTCGACGATCGCAACGGCCAATACGAGAGGCTGTCACCGGCACTATATGGTGCAGTCATCGACGAGGCGCACAGCAACGGGCTCCGCGTTACGGCCCACGTGTTCAGGCTAGAGGACGCGAAGGGGCTACTTCGTGCAGGGATCGACGCGTTCGCGCACGGCATACGTGACATGGATATCGACGACGAGCTCCTCGAACTTTGGAACGAGCGCCCCGACGTGGTCCTGATTCCGAACCTCCCGGGTCCGGGCGTGGCGGAGGACTTGGCCTGGCTGAGCGGGTCGGTTCCTTCCGATCAGCTACAGGAGATGCAGGAGAGGTCGACGGATCGGCCCCGCGCCCAAGAGTCGTTCGGCATCCAAGCGCGGAACCTGGATAGGCTCAACCAGGCGGGCGTGACGATCGCATTCGGGACGGACGGGAGCTCGCCGTGGGCGGTCCATCAGGAGATGGCCGACATGGTGAGGACCGGCATGAGCCCCGCCGAGGTCATCGTCGCGGCGACGAGTACGTCGGCCGAGCTGATGGAGCTCGACGCCCTCGGCACGGTGGCGGCGGGTAAGAGCGCGGACTTCCTCGTCCTAGATGCGAACCCCTTGGACGACATCACGAACACGAGGGAGATCGCCGCGGTCTATCTCCGCGGCACGGCCGTGGACCGAGACGCGCTGGGTACGCGCTTCAGGGGAGGCGCGTCGCAGTAGCCGCCGCCTTCACCGATCCGTCTGGAGTGTTCTCATGAGCGTTCTTGCTCGCATTCAGCTGATTCTGCTTTGGGGCCTGTTCGTTGTGCTCCCGGTCGTCGCTTCCGCACAGGAGATCGGCCCGGCCCGTGGCAGTCTCGTGGTCAGCGGCGGCGGCGAGACGACGAGTCACATCACCGATCGATTCATCGAGCTGGCCGGCGGCCTTGATGCCGCCATCGTGGTGGTTCCCACGTCCGGTCGTGAGGATGAGAAGTACAACGAGTTTTGTCCGTGCCTGAGACGTTTTCGGGAAGCTGGGGCGCGGAATTTGACGGTGCTGCACACGCGTGATCGCGACGTGGCCAACACGGACGCGTTCGTGGAGCCGCTCACGCGGGCGCAGGGAGTCTGGTTCATGGGTGGGAGCCACTGGCTCCATACCGACGCGTACCTGGACACCAAAGTGCACGAGGAGCTGTTTGCGCTGTTGGACCGGGGCGGCGTGATCGGCGGGGGTTCGGCCGGCGCCCACATACAGGGCGAAATCATGAACGTCAGTCGTTCCCCAGAACGCGAATTCTCAGAGCGTACGCTGCCACGCGAGGACTGGCGGCGGGGCTTCCGACTCTTGAAGAACGTGATCATCGACGTGCACGTCCTCGCACGCAATCGCCAGTTCGATATGATCGGCGTAATGAACGCGCACCCAGACATGCTCGGGATCGCCATCGATGAGAATACCGCGATCGTCGTCGAGGGAGACCACTTCGAGGTCATCGGTACGAGCTACGTCATCATCCACGACAACCAGAGGGAGCTCCCACCCGACGGTCCAGAAACGATGCGCACGGTCGGAGGTCCGTTCTACTTTCTGAAGCCCGGCGATACCTATGACCTCAAGACGAGAGAGGCCTTCCAGACCACTCGGACGCGGCGGCCTATCGCCCGGGTGAGGCCACGCAGTAGGGGTGTGCCTTAAGCGCCGTTGTGCCTCTCGACGATTCCCCCACATGAGGTTTTCACCGTTGTCCGACCAGGTCCCCTTGAGGAGAGTCGAGTTCCGGCTTCCGGAGGACGATGGAAGCCCGAGGGCGTTCCCTTTCTCCGTAGCGGCCCTCCAAGGCCTCCACGCCCTAGACTTCGGCGGCCCCGTCTGCTGTTTTGTCGGCGAGAACGGCTCGGGAAAATAAACGCTCATGGAGGCTCTGCCCATCGCCACCGAACTCCCCACGGTGGGCGCGGTGAGCGCCTCCAGGGATCGCAGCCTGAAGGCGCAGCGTCGCCTTGACCGATGCCTGAAGCTCGTTTGGGGTCGCCGAGCCCGCCGTGGGTTCTTCCTCCGAGCTGAGGACTTCTTCGGATTCGCCCGACGGCTGGTAGAAATGCGGACCGAGTTCCAGGTGGATCTCGAGGAGATCGACGAGACCTATCGGGACCGCTCAGCGCTGGCGCGCGAAAGGGCCCGCCAACCGCTCTCTCCATGAGATGGAGGTCCGCTACGGTGAAGATCTTGATGCGAACTCCCACGGGGAGAGCTTCCTGAAGCTCTTTCAATCGCGTCTGGTCCCCGGCGGCTTATACCTCTTGGATGAGCCTGAGGCGGCCCTCTCTCCTCAGAGTCAGCTGGCCTTTCTCGCCATGATCAAAGACAGCATGGACGATGGATCCCAGTTCCTGATCGCGACCCCCGGAGCCACCATCTTCAGCTTTGATCAATGCCCGGTGGGCGAGGTGGAGTTCGAGGATCTAGAGCACGTGAACCTCATGCGCGATTTTCTGGCAAGGCCGGAGCGCTTCCTTCGCCACCTTTGGACGGAGGGCGACTGAGGGCGCCGATAACTGGCTCTCTACTCCGTGATCGGCACGGACCTCTTCCGGATCCACTGATCCATCCACTCCTTCTGGTGTCTCGCGGTCTCGTACCGAAGGCCCGGCTCTCTAGGACCGTGCCCGGTGCGGGGGAGCCACACGAGCTTCGCCTCGACTCCGTTGGCTTTCAGGCCGCGGTAGAAGAGGCGCGCCTGGTTCGGTGGCACGCGCGGATCGTTCTCACCGTGAAGGATCATGGTCGGCGTGGTGGCGTTCTCGATGAACGCCAACGGATTCGACTTCTGATACACTTCCCACATGCCCGGCTCGTAAGGGCCACCGCCGAAGTACGCTTCAAAGACGTGTTGGATGTCCTGTGTACCCCACATGGCGATGTTCTCGGTGATGGCTGCGCCGGCGACGGCCGCCTTGAACCGAGACGTCTGGGTCACCGTCCACGCCGTCATAAAGCCGCCGTAGCTCCATCCCATCACGCCCAGTGAATCGGGGTGTGAGACGCCTCGGGCGATCAGCGTATCTACCCCAGTCATGATGTCCTGGAAATCCAGGCCGCCCCAGTCGCCGATGACGGCTTGGAGTCCCGACTCGCCATACCCGGACGAGCCCCGGGGATTGGGGAGCAGTACGACATAACCGTCCGCTGCGTAGCGCTGCGCGTCCGAGGTGGAGGACGAGGCTTGGAAGTTCTCGACGTACACGCCCGACGGTCCTCCGTGGATCTTCACCACCGTGGCGCGCGGTCCGGCGCCGGGGGTCCAGTCGTGGGGATAGACGACGATCCCTTCCACGTCCCGTCCGTCCACGCCCTTCCACCTCATCACCTCGGTGTTTCCGAGCGTCCAGTCGGATGTGTGGGTGTTGTGGCTGGTTAACGCCCACTGAGCCACGACAGACTCGGTGGTGGGGCGCCGGGAGAGCGGAGCCGCGTACAGCTCCACCGCCTTGTTCGGGTTCTCGTAGGTGTACACAACCGTACTGCCGTCGTCCGATAGGTCGGCCGAGCCGTACACGCCGTGGTCGGGGGTCAGGCGGACCGGGCGCCGGTCCTCGAGCGACATGTAGAATACCCCACGCGTCGTTCCCGTCGTCGCACTGAAGAACGCACCGCGGCCGTCTGACGACAGGGTGAATGCGCCGGCCTGGATGTCCGCATGCGGCGACATGTCTTCGATGTCACCTCCATCCAAGGAGACTCGGAACAGCCGATTCATGGCCACCTGATACCGGTCCGTGAGTTGCCCCGAGTAGTACAGGTAACGACCGTCCATGGACCAGCGCGGATTCGCATCGGGACCGGGATTTTTGGTCAGCGTCGTCGGTGTGGTCCCGGCGTCGCGTGCCGAGACGACATATATGTCGCTTTTCCACGAGTCCATCGGACGGGCCGAGGGCGTGGCGGAAAACGCTAGTCGGCTCCCGTCCGGGTTCCAGTCGAATGATCCCACCGTGAAGCCGTCACCCTCCGTCACTCGGTGGGCCTCGCCGGACTCCACGTCCAGCACCCAGAGGTGGGATGGACGACCGAGCTCATCTTCGACGTTGATATCACGGCCGTTCTTCTTGCGAGCCTTGTCGTCGTCAGACTCGGGGTCCGCGGCGCGGAACGCGATGAAGGCTCCGTCTGGCGACCACTGGAACGAGGAGACCGCTGTTTCGTGGACGAGCAGCTCCTGCGCCTCACCCCCTCGACTGTCCATGAGGTACAGCTTCTGCTGTGGGCCGCCGTTGCCACCTCGGCCTGGCCGGGAAGAGTCGCTCGGCGAAGAGTCCGACGCGTCGCTTTCCCGGGACGAGAGGAATGCAAAAGCGTGGCTGTCAGGGCGCCACTGGGGGTTCGTATCGTTCTGCTTGCTGCGCGTGAGCTGCACGGGGTCCGCCCAACTGGATCCGTCGCGCCTAAGCAGCCAGATGTCCGTGTCCGTCTCATTCTCGTCGAGATCCGCGCTGCTCACCGTATACAGCACCGCTTGTCCGTCCGGTGACACCTGCACGCTGCCGAGGCTCTTGACGGTGAACAGGTCCTCGAGGGTCGGTCCGCCGTTGTCGGCGGAAGCTTCCTGACCGGCGGCCGGTACACTAGTGAGTGCCAGGATCAGTGCCGCGCTGACGGGGAATCTCAACGACAGGGCCATGCTGGTGCTCCTTGGGTTATGCACGTGTAGAAACTCTGAAAGCGCTTGCTCACCGCCCCAGTACATAGTCACTCTTCGCCGGACTCACCCCTCCGAACATCACTCCGGTTTCCGGATCGATCATCACCATCTTCACGGCGCCAGCGCCCGATACTGCCATGCGATACGGTTGCTGCAGCGCTACCACCTCAACCCTGTGGCCCCGCCGGCCCAACTCCGCGGCGATCACTTCTCCCAACACCGACGGCATGGTGAGCATGCCGCGCACCCGGCCTGGGTACATCGACGCCGCGAAGGCGCTGCTGGTGACGGTCGCGGCTTCGACCGCCTGCTGAACGTTCATGCCGAAATGCACGACCGCTAGGAACGCTTGCAGCATCGCCTGCGGCTGGTTGTCTCCGCCGGGCGTGTTCCAGGCCAGATACGGCTTGCCGTCCTTGAGTGCGAGCGCCGGATTGACGGTGTGTCTGGTGCGTTTGCCGGGGACGAGCTCGTTCACGTCTCCCTCATCCAGAGAGTAGTACGGCATGCGGTTGTTCAGCACGATGCCCGTCCCTTCCACGAACATGCCGCTGCCGAACGTGCCGTTCACGCTGTGCGTCACGGAGACGAGGTTGCCGAACTGGTCCGCGATCGAGAACGACGAGGTCTCGCCACCCTCCTCCGGGGCAGATTCCGGCCGCTCCACGGGCTGGGATTCGGCTCCGTATTCCGCCGCTGCGCCGTCGGCCACGGCGCGTCCCCTCCGCGGGTCGCCGGCTGGTGCCACAGTCATGGTGCGGTCCATGCGGATCAGCTCTCTGCGCTTGGCGGCATAGTCCTTGGAGAGCAGCTCGTCGGTCGGCACGTCGGCAAACTTGGGGTCTGCCACGTACCGGTTTCGGTCGGCGAAGGCCAACTTCATGGCCTCCGTGACGACGTGCACATAGTCCGCTGAGTTGTGCCCCATTTCGACCAGATCGAATCCCTCGAGGATGTTGAGCGCGATGAGCATGACGATGCCCTGCGAGTTGGGGGCGCTCTGGTACACGTCCAGTCCCGCGTACGTCGTCGCTATGGGGGACGTCTCTTCGGCGTAGTAGCCCGCGAGGTCGTCGTACCGTAACAGACCCCCCTCCCGCTCGTAGGCATTCCCGATGCGCCGGGCCAGGTCTCCGCGGTAGAACACGTCTATGCCGCCGCGGGAAATCGCCTCAAAGGACCGAGCGAGGTCACTCTGGACGTACACGTCACCCGCGCGAAACGGTTGTCCCTGCGGCATGAGTACCGAGAGTGAAGATGGGTAGGGAGAGATCTTCTCTACTGCCCGTGCGTGATACCCTGACGCCCAGAAATCTACGGGGTGTCCCTCGCGCGCAGCCCGAATGGCGGGCGCGAGGATCTGTGCATACTCCATCGTTCCGTATTCGCGGAGCGCCAAGTCGAATCCGCCTGCCGCGCCGGGAACGTCGGTGGCCAGGGGACCCGCGTCCGGGATCCCGCCCAGCTCCGTGTAGTACGCACGGGTTGCCAAGCCGGGTGCGGGTCCCGTGCCGTTGATGAACACGACTCGGTCCTCGGCGGCGAGGTAGGCCAGGATGAACCCGTCCCCTCCAATGCCAGCCTGGTGCTGCTCGACCACCGTCGTCATGTAGAATACCGCGGCGGCCGCATCGAACGCGTTGCCTCCCGCCTCTAGGATCTCCATGCCGGCGATCGTCTCCAGGGGATGTTCCGCCGCCACCATCCCGAACGTGCCCATCACCACCGGACGCCAAAACGGCGTCTCGTCAGGCTGTTGTGCGATGAGCTCGTCGACGCTGAGAGTCGTGATCGACAGCAACGTGGCTGACATCGCAAGAATTTTCGGTACGCGTGACATGATCACCTGTCCTTGGATAGGGACTCCGTCATTCTTGGGTACGAGAGGGGAGGGGGCAAGTTGTCACCGAATTCCGACGCACTTCCGACCCAGGGCACTAGAGGATCCATCCGATCCAGAGGTTGCTCTCTCCTTCTCCCCCCTGGGCGGCTCCGCGCAGGCGGTCTGAGAAGCGATACGATAGGCCGATCCACCAATACCACTCTGTCAGGTCGGCGACCTCCGTGCGGCACGTGGAGGAAGGCGGCGAACAACTCACCTGTCCAAACGAAGAAGATGTTCGTGCACCCGCGAAACCACCGTACGGGTTCAGCTTGTTGAACTCGGCACCAACGGCGAGCATGCCAACGGTTTTCCAGAATCCATGCGAGCTATCGGAGATCGACTCCCGGCTGAACGACACGAATCGATTGAACGCGTAGGTGGACCGATCCTCGAAGTAGTGGCTGGTTTGGTCGTAGACGCCGCGGCCCATGACACAAGCGACGACCCTTCTCTGGAAAGCGATCCACCCGGCCGACGCTCCGATGAACTTCGAACGTCCGGGCCGAATCTGAACAATCACGGGGTCGCTGTTCACGTTCGCTTCCACAAACGACCATCCGCTCCCTGGACCTTGCCTGGACGCACCGATTTCGGCATCGGCAAGGAACCGGCTAGTGCGAAGAGCCACTCCACCGGCTCCCGCCTTGGCATCCCCACGAACCTTTAGTTCGAACTTGCCTGGCTCGAGCCCCGCTCGCCCAACGCATGCCTGCGCATGGACTCCCACCGGCAGGGTCAGGATCGCGATGAGGACAGCGAGGGTGGCAGCCCAGATGCTAGATGAATCCGGCATGACGTCGTGGCCGAGGTCACCCACGCTCCGACCCACTGCCCGTGATGGTCAACAGGAGCGCCGTGTCTTCGAGTGCCCGGATATCCTGGGCATGGCCCGGTCCGAAGAAGAGGACCTCCCCCTGGCCGATCTCGGATTCTTCGTCACCCACACGGTAGTGGAGGCGTCCCTCAAGACATTGGAGGGTCATGGGCGAAGCGGCGTGATGGGTGCCCACCTCGACGCCCTCGGCGACCACGGTGAGGGTGAGCCTGAGCGGCCCCGCTTTGACCAGAGTCCGGCCGCTGCGGCCGCTGCGGATATAGCTCTCGTCCCGGCGGAGCTCGCCGATTTGCTCGCTCAGATCGAAGGTGAGGTTGTCTCCGGTGAGAGCACGGATGATGGACGACACAGAGACCTCCGGATCGGAGAAGCGATGAGCGGTGGGGTGAACGTGCTGGAATTCGCCGTTCTTGTCCACTTCATCGAATATTGCCGACGGTTCCTCGCTTCTCTACTCTGCATCAGGGGTCCCAGGCGTGAACGGGCTCCATGCGGTGAGGGGACGGGATAGGTGCCAGAATCCTAGAGGCGGAGGTGTCCCATGAGTGTAGGAAATCGCTCGCTGAGACTGATGGCGATGGCGCTCGCGTTGCCGGTGGTAGGCTTTGCTGGCTGCGCCCCCGCGGCGGACTCCGATGCTGATCGTGCTGGCGTCGACCGCTGGAGCCACCAAGACTGGCCGACCGGCCACTACCGGGTCGTGGAGGACTGGCCCAAACCATTGCCCGACGATCGTCACTCCCATGATGGATGGACGTGGGGCTCCATGGGCGGAGTCTTTGCCGAGACGCCGGACCGGATCTGGCTCGCGATGCGCGGCGAGCTCCCGCTCCCCGACGCGGCGGAGCCGTGGACCGCGTATGGGGCCACCAACCTGGTGGGGAACGCTACAGGTAACACGGACGGCCTGAGCGCCACGTGTCGCCCCACAGGGAGCCGGGGTTGGGAGCGGCGCTTCGAGCACTCGATCATCGTGCTCGACGGGGAGGGCAACATGGTCGAGGAGTGGCCGCACCTCGATGAGCTCTTCTCACAGATGCCTTGTGGTCGGGGACCGCACCAGATCAAGATCAGCCCCTACGATCCTGACAAGCACGTGTGGATCATCGACGACCAGCTCCACGTGATCTACCGCTTCACGCAAGACGGCGAGCTCGTGCATACGCTCGGCGAGCTGGGCGTACGGGGACGCGGGCCCAACACCTTCGATCGTCCGACGGACATCGCCTGGTTGCCGGACGGCACGTACTTCATCAGCGACGGCTACGGCGGTACGCGAGTCGCCAAGTTCGACGCGAACGACAACTTCATCATGGATTGGGGCTCCGCGCCCGCCGATCCGGAGAACCCGGGCCCGGGCGAGTTCAGGACGGTCCACAGCATCGCGATCAGCGCGGACCGTCGCATCTTCGCCTTGGACCGTGGGCACGCTCGCATGCAGGTGTTCGACGAGAACGGGAACTTCCTCGACATGTGGCCGCTCACCTCACCCCACTGGCCGGAGAGGCAGAACACCCTGATGGCGAATCACCTCATCACCACGGACCAGTACATCTGGGTGGGGGATGCGCCCACGAGCCGGCTCATCAAGTTCGACCTGGACGGGAACTACCTGTACAGCTGGGGCGCCCCGGGCACGCAGGCTGGGCGCCTGGCCTGCTCGCACGGGATCACCACCGACCAGGACGGCAATCTCTATCTCGCCGACTGCTTCGCCGGGCGCGTGCAGAAGTTCGAGCCGATACCGGGCGCTGATGCTGCGAAGCTGGTGGGGCAGATCTCTCGCGAGTGATGCGCTAGCGATGGTCGGCCTGCTGTGGAGACGGCGGTTTGGCGCCCTTAGTACTCCACTATCCGCAGGTTCCTCCAGCGCACCTTGATTCCGCCCCCATCGTGGATCTGGAGCGCGATGTGACCCGTGGCTTCACCGATCCTCTCGTCGGTGAAGTCGATCATCTCGTTGCCGTTGAGCCACGTCATGATGCGTGAGCCGACGACCCGGATCTTCATCTCGTTCCAGTCGCCCATGCGGAGCGCGTGGTCCTTCTCCGGCTCCGGCTGGACGAGCCAGCCACGCCCATACGATTCGTAGATCCCGCCCGAGTAGAGCCCCGGTGGGGCGATCTCGGCCTGCCAACCGGTGATGGTCACGCCGTCGAGCGTCGAGCGGAAAAAGACACCGCTATTGCCGTCCGCCTCCTGCCTGAACTCGAGCGTGAGCTCGAAGTCCCTGTACGTCGCGTCTGTCCGGAGATAACCGTACGCCGCGTCCGGACCGCTCTCGCACACGAGCTCGCCGTCTTCGACGTACCAGCGCTCGGTTCCGTGGATCGTCCACCCGTCGAGGTCGTTGCCATTGAAGATCGAGACGGACTGGGGGGTCATTATCGGCCGGATCTTGATGTTGCGGTACCAGACCGGCGTACCGTGATCCTGCAGCCCGATCGAGCCGGAGGGTGCGCGGGCGTAGTGCTCCTCTTCGGCGAACTTGCTCGCCGCGACCTGTGCCTCCCAGTCGTCCGTATACAACTCGTACTCGATCGTCATCTCCCCGTTGAGCCAGTGCTCGACGCGGTTTCCCTCGACAATGATTCGCCCGGTGTTCCACTGACCGACCGGCTTCGTCGGGCGCACGAGCGCCGACTGCAGGTCGTAGTTGTCGCCGGTGAGATGGGTGTTCATGTCCATCGTGCCCATGTCGATGTAGGCCGTGTCATCGAGCACCTGGTACTCGGCGGCGACCTGGAACAGGCCCTTGTCGGTCTTTTCCTGCACACGGTAGAAGACGCCGCTGTTTCCTTCCGGGCCGACCTTGAAATCGAAGATGAGCTCGAAGTCCGTGAACTCCGCCACGGTGATGATGTCGCCCCCGTCCATGTTGCCACTCGTCGACTGACCGACCAGCTCGCCTCCTACGACTTCCCAGCCTCCGGTCGGGAAGTCTTCTCGACCGTATCCCCGCCACCCGTCCGTGGAGACACCGTCGAACAGCAGGGTCCAGCCAGCCGCCTCCTCGTCTGCGGTAAGCATGTTGGGTGCCGCCGCTCGAGCCGCCGCGTCGGCGGTAGGCGCATCGCTCGCTCGGGGTCCGCATGCGGCCATCGTGCAAAGTGCCAGCAGCGCCGAGAATCGGGTGAGCGTCTTCACAGGACCTCCATGCTCTCCGGGTCCCAGGCGACCACCTTCTCGTCGAAGTAGCTGTCGTTGCACGCGAGCGCCGGGGCGGCCGCCCTCAGGCCGAAGCTCGCGTCTTCGGTCACGGGTGTGCCTTCTCTGACGCCGCTGAAGAAGTGCATGAAGTGGTCGAAGTGCGCGCCCCTGTACCCGTCCTCGGCCACGTAGACGCTCTCGGCAGGCGGGAGCATCTGCGCCCGGGACTCGACCGCCTGCGCCATCTCGTCGCTCTTCATCTGCAGGAAGACGTCCGCCGGGTCGACCGCCTTGTTGCGGCGCAGCACGACCTCGGTCCACGTCACGTCCATGGCGCCCTCGCTCCCCACCAGGCGGAGGAACGTGGTGCCCGACGTGCCGTCGACGAAGTTGACTCGCAGCGAGAGGTTGAACGGCGGGTGCGTGTCGGCCTCGGGGTAGTCGAACATGCCGAGCAGGATATCCGGCACCTCGCGACCATCCTTCCAGTAGCGGAGACCCCCTTGGGCCATGATCTTGCGCGGCCCCTTGGACGACGTCACGAAGTGCAGGCTCGAGAAGAGGTGCACGAAGAGATCGCCCGAGACGCCCGTTCCGTAGTGGCGGTAGTTCCTCCATCGGAAGATGCGGAGCGGGTCGTACGGCAGACGGGGGGCGCTGCCGAGGAACATGTCCCAGTCGACGGTCTCCTCCGAGGCGTCCTCCGGGATCTCATACTGCCAGGCGCCGATCGGGTCGTTGCGGGCCCAGAAGCCTTCGGCGTAGTTGAGCTCGCCGATGGCGCCCTCCTCGAGCAGCTCCTTGGCCTTCTCGTTTCCGAGCGAGCTCAGGCCCTGGCTCCCCACCTGAAACGTCTTGCCGGACTCTCGCTGAGCCCGGACCAGCTGTGCGCCCTGCTCGATGGTGTGCACCATCGGCTTCTCGCAGTACACCGCCTTTCCAGCCTTGAGCGCGTCGATGGAGATCTGCATGTGCCAGTGATCGGGGGTCCCGACGATGACCGCGTCGATGTCGTCTCGCGCCAGGATCTCACGGTAGTCCCGTGTCGTGAAGACGTCTGCGCCGTGGAGCTCCTTGGCACGCTCTAGGCGGCCGTCGTAGCAGTCGGCCGCGGCGACGAGCTTGACGCCCGGCACCTTCAGCGCCGTGTTCACGTCGGCCATGCCCATGCCGCCCGCGCCGATCACGGCGAGCTGAAGCTGGTCGTTGGCAGACTGGTAGCGGCGAGCGGCGAGCGCGTGCACGTCTCGGCGCTCGGCAGCCGACAGGATCCTAGGTGTCGCGCCGGCAGCCAACGCTCCGGCGGCGAGGCTGCCGACGAAGGTGCGCCGGGACTGTGGCGCTCCGGGACTCGTCATCGTACTGGATCTCCACGGTTTGGGGCGGCCGCTTCTACCCCTCGGCAGTGCTCGGGCCGGACGGTAGAATGCGTCGCGGGCGCGAAGATCGCCAGGCTCCCAGACCGTCGCAGCGCACACTACTCAGAGTGGCGTTCGGCCGGTTCGCCCTCAGCGGACGAGCCGCCCTCCCTCCACCCAGACCTCTCCGTCCACCGTCACGGTCGCGTCGGTGAAAAAGTTCCAGCGCACGTACCCGCCGCCGACCGTGCCGCCGAGCTCGGAATTGTCCCCGAGCGAGAGGCGCACCACGCCGGCGCCGTAGCCGTAGTAGGGGATCCACGCGTCACCCACCTCCGAGACCGCGAGGAGCGGGTTGAACCCCAGCGCGAACTCCCGGAATGCGCGCCCGGCGTCTCCGGCCGTGTCCATCTCCGCTAGCACGGCGTCGAGGCCTTGCTCCGCTCGGACGTCGACGACACGACCCGCCGCGAAGGTCAGCACCAGACCCTCCACCGTGGTGCCACCCCACACCGAGGGCGGGAAGACGATCGTGCCACGGACCGACTCCTCCATCGGGGCGACGCGAATGGCGCCCGCCGGGAGCTCGATCTCCCGATCGATCAAGTTCAGGGCCCGCTGCGCCCGAGCCGCCGTCGCGTTGCCGTCTTGCTTAGTCACCGCACGGTCACCGATACGGAAGGTGACGTCCGTGCCGGCTGGCGTGGTGACGCGGACGTCCGAGGCGCGCATCGCCCGCTCGAAGCCGGCCTGCGCGGCGGCGAGCGCCACGTAGTCGGTCTCGTGGAGCACGTTCTGGTAGAAGGCGTCGTACTCGGGCGTCTGATCCATGAGCGTGCCATCGAGCGCGTACGCCCCCGCCCAGTGGAAGTGGACGGTTCGGCCCTGGTCCTGCCTGAGCACGTCCTGGAGTGCTGCATAGACCGGATGTGTCACGGTCGCCCCAGGCATCATCACCGCCGCGTCCACCTCCGTCAGGATCTCGACCAGCACCTCGTCGGAGGCTGCCGCGAGACGGGCGGTGAAGTCCGTCGCCCAGGCGTCCGGCGCGTCACCGGTCACCGACCACGCGCCCAGGTCGGTCGCACCTGTGGCTGCGACGCCCTCCCGGAATGTCGACACCAGCACGTCGAACGAACCGGGCAGCGCGACCAGGAGCACCCGCTCGCCTGGCTGGAGCGTGAGCCGCTCGAGCAGGAACTCGGCCAGTGCGTCGAAGTCGAGCGGAGCCGGCGCGGCATCGGGTGCCCGCGACGACTCGCAGCCCGAGAGGGAGAACAGACCCAATGCGGCGGTCATGAGAAAGCGGGCGATCATGGAGCCTCCTTCAGTGTGGTTGGGCGAGTTCATCTACCATAATCGCGGAGATCTTCACAGGACCCTGAGCTGCCTCGAGTACTTCACGATGAACGAGCGCGTCTTGGGTCCGGTGAGGCTCGTCAGCCCATGGGCCTCCTGGGCCTCGTTGTAGACTACGTACAGGCCCGTGCCAGCCGTATCGAGTAGGCCAAAGCGCGCGTTGACCGACCAGACATCGGCCTGATCCGAGTACTGGAGAAAGGTCTGAAGGAAGATCCGGGGCGTGAAGAAGTAGCCCACCTTCAGGCCCAGGAGCGTCGTCTCGAAGTCGCCTTCGTCCAATCTGACGATGGTGTGATCTACCCTGAGGTCAGCGGTGAGGGTTTCCCCCTGCCGGTAGGTGATGGTGGCGTCACCTCCGTACCGCCTTCCCGAGAAGAACTGACCGACTCGGGCCACGCCACGCGCCGAGAACCGCGCCGAGGGGTCCGTCCGCATTTCCCACGACGGAACGAAGTCCCGATAGGTACCTGGCGGGATGATGACGCCCGGCGCGATCTCGAACGGCTCCTTGAGCCCCTCCGTGTGGAAGTTGAGCTCCGGTCCGAAGAGACCTCCGCCTTCGGTGGTGAACTCCGGATCGATGTGGAAGTAGCCCGTCTCGAGGAAACCGTCGAGGTCAAAGTGATAGCGAGCGTTCACGTGTGGGGAGAAGTCACGGATCCACGAAACGGAGGGCATGCGAATCGCCTTGGCGATGTTCGCGTCGAAGTAGTGGTAAGCCACCCGGTTCACGAACCCCACCTCCGGATTGAAGTCCTCGCCGATTCTCCGGTACTGGACGCTCGTGCTGAAGTCACGAATCTCGTACAAGACATTCAGGTTCATGCCCGTGTCGCTACCGGTCAGCCCGGGCGTCTCGGTACGACCGAACCAAGCGTCTACGCTCAATGCCTCCCCGATGCCGAGGCGGCCGTCGACGGCGTACGTGCGGTTGAAGTCGCCCCCGTCACGGGTCGCACGTCTCTGCACGAACATGACTCCGGCGCGCGAGCGGTTCGGTAGCTCACGGGTCACGCGGGCAACCGAGAACGAGTTCTCGCGGACCCCGGTCTCGACGTCATCGTCCAGGCCGCCTGTGAAGACCTGGAGAAACCCGATACCGAGGCCCCGCACCTTCCCGCTCAGCCGCCCTCCTCCGAGGATGGGGACGGCGTTTCCTCCGGGGGATATCCCGATCCTACGACTGAAGAACAGATCCGCCGCCCGCGGAGTGCCCGCCGCAAACGTGCCGGCGTTCTCGAAGAAGAACGGACGCTTCTCGGGGAAGAACAGGGGAAAGCGGGTCAGGTTGGTCCGTTGCTCGTCCACCTCGACCTGGGCGAAGTCCGTGTTGGTGGTGAGGTCGAGTGTCAGGGACGGCGTCAGCGTGATCTTGGCGTCTAGGCCCACGTCGCTGGGATAGTCGGTGTCGCCGGGAGTGGTGACGTAATCCCGCTCTGCCGAGCCCAACACGTAGGGGCTCACCGTGGCCACCCTTCGCGTGGGCACGGGAACGCCCGTGAGGTCGCCGGCCATGGAGAGGCGCATCAGGTTGTACTGGCGTGGAATCGGGGCCCAGAAGGACTCCTCGTTCCGTCGACGGATGCGCCGCACCATGTTGAGACCCCACGTCTGCAGCGACCCTCCCGCATAGCGCAGCGTGGAGAACGGGATGCGGAACTCGGCGTACCAGCCTTCCCCATTTCGTGACGTCGCGACTTCCCAGCTCCCGTCCCAGTTGAGGTTGAAGCCGCCCGAAGATCCGGTCTGTTGTCTGCGGCCCCCGGGAAGCCTGCCACCCTGTCCCTCGTTCACCACCTGCCCGTCGTACTCGATGGCAGACGGCGTCGTCGCGAAGATGAAGCCGCTCTGGCGGTCCCGGTACGTGTCGAGGATGATTCCGAAGTGGTCGGCCACCTGGATGTTCGCGTCCCGGAGCCGCTCGCCCGTCACGATCTGGTCGGCGCTGCGATCGTACAGCCACGCCCCCACGTAGAGCGCCTCGTCGTCAGCGAGGATTCGAACCTCCGTGCGCTCCGAGACGGGCTCACCCTCCACGGGCTCGCGCTGGAAGAAGTTGGTGATGGGCGCACCGAAGGACCACGCTTCCTCGTCGAGCCGACCGTCGATGATCGGCGGTGCTGTTGTGATCCGGGCCACCGAAGCCATGGGGCCGCGCCGGTCGTTCTCGTCCCCGTCTTGCTGGGCATCGAGTGGGAAGGGCGCCACGAAGGCAGTAGCCATCAAGCAGAGCGCCGTCCAAGCTGTGTGAATTTTCGAGCTCATGGAGAACGCGCACTCCGGAGTGATGGCGGTGGTCAGGACCACTCTGCTTCTTTAGCGATGTGGCCACAGACCGTACGCATAATGTCACGAGCGACTCGAGAAGCCAGGAGGCAGTGTCTTCACTCGGGGTTGCCGATCTCTCCGGCGGAGGGCATCCTGCGGCACCTTATGGGGGTAGTGCCCATGCTTGGACAGTCCCGGACTTTTCTCGTGCCCTTCGGCGCCGCGGTCCTCACAGCCGCCTCCGCGTCGGCTCAAGTACCGGGGGGCGCACGCCAGGCCGCTTACTCTGCGGATCAAGCAGAAGCCGGAGCCGCCGTGTATCAGGAGGCGTGCTCGGCATGCCACCTTCCGAATCTCCGGGGCGCGTTCGAGGCGCCGGAGCTCGCGGGAGCCAACTTCCGCAACACATGGGGCGCACGGTCGGTGTCGGACCTCGTGGAGTTGATGCGTGCGACGATGCCTACCGAAGCGCCTGGCTCACTGGATGAAGGCCAGTACGTCGCTTTGGCGGCATTCATGCTTCGGGAGAACGGAGTCGCTCCCGGACAGGCTCGACTGAGCCTCTCGTCTTCGGGCCGTGTGATCGGCGGAACGGGGGCGGCGGCTACGGCCGGGGACGTCAATCTTCCCGTGCGTCCTCCGGTGCCCGGCCGGGTGGGCACCGGGCCGACTCCGGGCACACGGAATTCCGCTCCGGAGGTGGCAGAGTTCTCGGAGACGGTGTCGGGAATCACACGGACCTACCGAGCACCTCGGAGTTTTACACCTGCTTCGGATGCGGATTTGGCCAATCCTCCCGACTCAGATTGGCTGCACTGGCGCGGCACACCCGGAGCGCAGGGCTACAGCCCCCTCGCCAAGATCAACACGGGAAACGTCCACCGTTTGAGCTTGGCGTGGGTGTGGGGCATGGAGCCGGGGACGAGCCAACCCTCGTTCCTGGTCCGTGACGGGGTGATCTTCCTTCCGAACCAGGCCAACGTCATCCAGGCGCTCGATGCCAGTGACGGGACGCTCCTGTGGGAGTATCGCCGCAAGTTTCCGGAAGGGTTCGGGATTGGACGGGGACACCTGAGGAGCCTCGCCATATGGCAGGATCTCGTCTTCGTGGCGACGCTGGACGCTAGCCTGGTGGCCCTCGACGCCCGCACCGGCGTCGTCCGATGGGAAACCCAGATCGAGGACCCGAGCCTCGGGTACTCCAACACGTCGGGACCGATCGTGGCCGACGGGAGGGTCATCAACGGGATCACCGGCTGCACGCGCCTCAACGAGCAGAGTTGTTTCATCACGGCGCACGACGCACGCACGGGTCGTGAGCTCTGGCGAACATACACGGTGGCGCGTCCGGGCGAGCCGGGAGGCGACACGTGGGGCGGCCTTCCGTTCGAGCTCCGTGGTGGAGCGGACGTCTGGATCCCTGGGAGTTGGGACCCGGATCTCGGGCTTGTCTACTTCGGTACCGCCCAAGCCAAGCCGTGGGTGGCCGCGAGCCGAGGGCTTTCCACCTCAGACTCGACTCTGTACGCCAACTCGACACTGGCCCTGGACGTGGACGACGGGCACATCGTGTGGTACCGGCAGCATATCCCGGGTGAGACGCTCGACCTGGACGAAGCCTTTGAGCAGGTTCTGGTCGACATCGACGGGCAGCCGCTCCACCTCTCGATCGGAAAGAGCGGAATCCTCTGGAAACTCGACCGGCGTGACGGCTCCTTTCTGGGACTCGCAGAAACCATCTACCAGAACGTATACGCGCGCGTGGACCGGGAGACGGGCGCTGTCGAGTACCGTGAGGACATCCAGGAAGCGAGGATCGGAGACTGGATGTCGGTATGTCCGTCGACGGCGGGCGGCCACAATTGGCCCTCCACAGCATACCATCCCGGCACACGCCTACTCTTGGCCCCACTGAGTCAGAGTTGCATGGAGATGTCCGGCCGAGAGGTGATCATGAATCCGGGAGAGGGCGATACGGGGGGGGACCGAACGTGGTTTCCGATGCCCGGCAAAGAAGGGCTATTTGGAAAACTGGGCGCCTTCGACGTGGAAACCCTCGAAGAGGTCTGGAGCGTCGAGCAAGATGCCCCCTTCCTCACGGGCGTCCTCACCACGGCCGGCGGCGTGGCCTTCGTCGGGGACTATGACCGGTGGGTTCGGGCCTATGATGTGGCAACCGGAGAGAAACTCTGGGAGAGCCGGCTGGGCAGCACGGTGATGGGTTTCCCCGTCACGTTCGAAGTCGACGGGGTCCAATACTTCGGCATTCCGACGGGCAGAGGGGGCGGAAGTCCCTGGCGCATCGGAAACTTCCTCACGCCCGAGATGATCAGCCCGAATGGTCACAACGCCCTCTACGTCTTCAAGCTTCCGGAACCATGATCGACGACGATACGGAACTCCACGATGCGGAAGGAGGCCGCCAAACCCTTTTCGTGCCGACGTTGGTTGCCGTCGTAGCCCTTGTTGTGGGAACGATCCTGGGCCTGTGGGGCCTCATTACCTCCAACCCTGCCGCCGAGGCCGCCGGCGACTATCTCACGGTTTCCGAATGGGCCCAACTCCCCGAGGGGAGGACGTGGGGCGCGGTCACCGGCGTTTTCCCGGACCCAGACGGCAGACACATGTGGGTGCTGGATCGGTGTGGCGCCAATAGCTGCGTGGGCTCGAACATGGATCCCGTCTTCAAGTTCGATCTCGACGGAAACCTCGTGGCGAACTTCGGGGGCGGACTCTTCGCATGGCCCCATGGCTTCTTTGTCGATCACGAAGGCAACGTCTGGGTGGCCGACGGCCCAACCGACGCCCGGGCGGAGGCGGGGGCTGCCGAAGGGAAGGGACAACAGGTCTTCAAGCTGAGTCCCGAGGGCGAAGTCCTCATGACCCTGGGGATGGCGGGGGTTAGGGGGCACGAACTCGATCGCTTCAACGGACCGTCCGGGGTTATGGTCGCACCCAACGGAGACGTCTACGTGCTAGACGGCCATGGCGAGGGCGGCAACAACCGAGTGATGAAATTCACGGACGATGGACGGCTCGTTCGCTCGTGGGGCACTTCCGGCCCGGGCCCCGCCGCCGGGGAATTGTCCGACGCGCACGCCATCGCCATGGACTCCCAGGGACGGATCATCATCGGGGACCGTCGCAATATCCGCATCCAGATCTTCGATCAGGACGGAACCTTCCTCGAGCAATGGACGCACTTCGGGCCGCCGAGCAGCATCTACATCGACGAAAACGACGTGATGTACGTGACCGATACGCAAACGAGCGCCCTACCCTCATGGTACGGTGAGCGGCGCCCGGAGGACTGGGTGCGTGGCATCCGCGTCGGAGACGCGGGAACCGGGCGTGTCATGGCGTTCATCGAGAGCAACGCCGAGTTCGTCGCAGTGGACCGAGCCGGCAACGTGTACGGCGGTGAGGTTCCGGGTCAGAGGCTGGTGAAGTACGAGAAGGTGAGGTAGCCAGGGGGTCCGGCTACGGCAGCCGAAGCGCGAGCAACGAGCCCGGAAGCTCTGGACCCGAAACCGCCACCACGATGTACTGCTCCCCTTCGTGCATGAACGTCATCGGCGCGGTGTCCGTGGTGGCAGGGAGGTTGATAGTCCCGACCCGCTCTCCGGTGTGCTTGTCCACGGCGTGGAAGCGCGGCTCGCCGGCGCGGCCTTCACCGTACATGAGAAGGCTCCGGGTGACCACCGCGGTCGCATGGGACGGCTGACCCGTGTTGGGTAGATCCAGCCCCCGCAATCTGGGGTGGTTCGCGATCCGCTCCGGGGTGTCTCCGTTGGGAATCCACCAGAGGTGCTCACCCGTGTTCATATCGATGGCCGTGATGCGGCCGTATGGGGGCTTGAACATCGGCAGACCCTCTGGCCCCCGAAAGCCACCCGAGACTGGAGAGTGGTGCCAATCCACCACGGTTCGGCCCGACTGACCGGTCAAGACGGCATCCCGTTCCGCGCCGGGAACGAGCACGAACGCCGAGCACGCCTTCACCGACGCCACGTACACGATCCCCGTCTCGGGGTCCATCACCGCTCCACCTGGAATGTTAGCTCCGCCGGTCGCCGAGGGGCAGAAGACCGCCCCCTTCTTTCCGTCGGCGTTCTCGGAATGGAGGGGTGGATTCCACATGGGCCCGAGCCGCCATTCGCTGGCGATCTCGAGCGCGAGCGACCGCAGCCCCGGTGTAAAGTCGATGAGGTCGTCCTCCGTGAGCCCCTGCATCTCGAAGGCGGCAGGCGTCGTCGGGAACGGCTGCGTGGGCGACGTTTGTTCGCCCGGCACGGCCGACCCCGGTACGGGACGTTCCTCGATCGGCCAGATCGGCTCTCCCGTTACTCGGTTGAACGCATAGATGAAGGCTTGCTTCGAGGTCTGTACCAGCGCGGGGATCCGCTCGCCATCGACCGTTAGATCCACCAGGTTCGGCGGTAAGGGAAAGTCGCGATCCCAGATGTCGTGATGCACGCCCTGAAAGTGCCAGAGACGCTCCCCGGTCCGGGCGTCTAGGGCAATGATGCTGTTGCCGAACAGATTGTCTCCAGGACGGAACCCACCGAAGTAGTCGTTCGTGGGCGCGTCGGTCGTGACGTAGACGATCCCTCGCTCCAGATCCGCGGAAAGCGGTGGCCACGTGTTGGCGTTGCCGGTCCACTCCCATGCGTCGTTCTCCCAGGTGTCATGGCCGAACTCGCCGGGCCGCGGGATCACGTTGAATTTCCAGAGATGCTCCCCTGTCCGGGCGTCATACGCCAGAATGTCGCCGGGGACGTTCTCCCGGCGCGGATCGAGGCGCCCCGTGAGGTTCGAGTTACCGATCACGACCACCCCGTTCACCACGATCGGCGGGGACGTGTTCGTGATATACCCGATCGTGTCCGGAATTCCGGACTCGGGGTCGTACGGGTGGCCGAGCGCCTCCAGAAGATCCACGGTGCCGGTCTCGGCGAAGCCGTCCACAGGTACTGGGGCGCCAAACCCATCCAACGGCCGGCCCGTGTCGGCGTCCAACGCGTGCAGGAAAAAAGCGGGCGTCACCAAGTAGATCACGCCCCGGCCATCGATCTCACTGTACGCGACACCCTTGCCGTGGCTCTTCCTGGAAGACCGCTCCCAGCGGGTGGTGTGCGGCTCCCGGAAGGTCCACAGCGTCTCTCCGGTGGCCGGGTCCAGGGCCGCGGCTGTGCGACTCTGCCCAGCGACGGTGAAGAGCTTTCCGCCGGCATAGATCGGCGTCGCCCGAAGGATGTAGTCGATCGACGGCCCGAAGTTGTCGCCCCTCCAGATCCACGCCTGTTCAAGGTCGGCAAAGTTACCCGAATCGATCTGATCCAGGGGTGAGTAGCGCGTGCTCCAGGCATCCCCTCCCCAATAGCGCCACTCTCCGTAGGGCGTCCCGCGGTCCTGGCCTGCACTCGGTCCCGGGGCCACGAGGAGCCCGATGAACGTCAGTGAGACAATCAGGGCGCTCCTGCACAAAGGAGTGACCCTGGAAATCGCTGGATCCGTCGCCGACAGTGCCAGCAGGATCTGGAACCACTGCGGTTTCAAGGGCCTCGGTATCATCACGGACTCCGATCACAATTGATATCATGTGAGATTGGTATCACCAGATATCAATAGGACAGGACGTGTGCCGGAAAGGTTGCAGGCGGACCTGAAATCGGCCGGGGGATCCTCGGGGTCGATGCTACTGCAGCAGGACTACTTGGGCGCTTCAGCCGCTCGATCGACCGCGATCGGGTTGTCCTCGTTGTAGCTCCATTCTAGCCAGGAGCCGTCGTAGTTGTGGAGGCGGTCGGGATCCCAACCCATCAGGTATAGTGTGAAGATGGCGGTCGTCGTACGTACGCCCGACTGGCAGTAGAAAATCTGATCCTTCTCGGGGCTCATCCCGAACTCGTCGATGACCGCCTGGATCTCCGGGGCCGTCTTGAAACTCATCGGACCGTCGTCGATCGCGACGCGGTACTCCCGCCAATTCTGAAAGTTGGCCCACGGCACGCGGCCCCCGCGTCTGGCGTTGCCCACTGTCGTGGCTCCGCTCCACTCATCGGGCTCACGGGTGTCCCAAAGTTGGATATCCTCCGATGTCTGTGCCTGCCAGACGTCATCCATGTCCGCTTTCCAACCCTGGCGTGGCGACTCGGCTACGAAATCGCCCCTCCGGTCGGCCTTGCCCCGGGTCAGTGACAAGTTGGTGTCGTAACTGGCGGCCTTCCAGGCCGGATAGCCTCCGTCCAACACCCGCACGTCGGTCTTGCCGTATAGGTAAAATGCCCACCACACGCGAGTGGCGTCGTACCTGTCGTCATAGACCACGATCTCCGAGTCGTTGTCGATGCCCAGGGTTCGGGCCAACTCCTGGAATTCGTCACGGTTCACCATCATTCCGTCGAAGGGATAGCGATCTCCCTTCTGCGGCTCGTAGTCGGGGCGCCAGACGTTGATCGAGCCAGCGATGTGGCCGGCCCGGTAGGAGATCGGGTTTACGACCGCGAGCAGCACCAAGTTGGGGTCGTCGGCGCGGATCCGCCTGTTCAACTCCTCGACCGTGATCAGGGCTTCACCCCGCTCGAACCCTTTGTAGCTCGCTCCCGGACGCTCGAATTCCGTGACGGTAGTTATGGCACCGCCCCGCTCGACGCTCTGTCGCCTCGCTGTGCCGACGGACAATCCGACCCACACGACAACCGCGAACAACGACACGCCCGCTACTCGGGTCACCAATCTCCTCATCGTGGTATCCCTTTCCGTTCGTACCTGACTGCGACTACCCTCTCCTAGCTCCACCCCTGCCGCGTGGCGCCTCCGACTCTCCTATCTGTGCGGCGCATCCTCTCCTACCAAGGATACGCATTGTAAAGGCCCTTGTCGAAGTTCGACACCCACATTCCGATCGCCTCCTTCAACTGAGCAGACGCTGGTTGTCGGGATCGTAGAGCGGCTGCTCGACGACCCGAGCTGGGCGGCGTTCGCCGAGGATCTCCACCGTGAGTTCCGTACCGGACTCGAGATACGCGACTGGCAGGTAGGCCAGAACGATCGTTTTTTCGACGGTATGGCCATATCCGCCCGAGGCGACGTAGCCGATCGGCTCTCGGCCGTCGAGAATCGGCTCGTATCCATGAGGATCAGCATCCTCCGCATCGACGACGAGACAGGCGATCCCGCGCTCGATCCCGCGCCCTCGTTGACGGAGGAGCGCGTCGCGGCCGATGAAGTCGCCCTTTTTGAAATCGACGAAGCGGCCCATCCCAGCCTCGAGGGGGGTGTAGTCCGCCGACATGTCGGAGCCCCAGAGACGGTAGGCCTTCTCGAGCCGCATCGAGTCGAGCGTTCGGTAGCCGAAGTCGACGATCCCGTACTGCCGGCCGGCTTCCATCAAGAGATCGTATAGATCCCTCTGATCCTCGGTGGCATGGTGAAGCTCGTAGCCGAGCTCGCCGACGTACGAGACCCGGAGCGCCCGTACCGGAATCGTCCCCGCGTTCAGCTCGCGGCAGCGGAAGAAGCGGAAGGCCTCCCCTGAGCAGTCGGTGTCGGTGATCGTTTGAAGCACGTCGCGCGAACGCGGACCTGCGAGCGTGAGGACCGCATTCCGGTCCGTGACGTTCGCCAGCTCGACGCTGTCGCCCTCTGGCAGGTGGCGGGCGATCCACTCGAAGTCGTGTAGCTCGGTCGCAGCCGCGGACACCACGTAGAAGCGATCCTCCGCGACCCTGGTCACGGTGACGTCGCACTCGATGCCGCCCCGTGGAGTGCACATCTGCGTCAGCGATATTCGGCCGATCGAGCTCGGAAGTGCGTTTGCACAGAGGAGGTCGAGGAATCCCTCTGCGTCCTGCCCCGAGACTTCATACTTGGCAAAGCTCATCTGGTCGAGCACCCCGACGGACCGTCGAACC
>CAUZAE010000029.1:0-23702 GCA_963577685.1 Gemmatimonadales bacterium UBA6960
TGCCTCGAAGTGATTCTCGGCCTCCCGGAACTCGAGCCCCAGCTCATCGGACAAGAACGCGATCGTCCGTGCGGCGAACTCGGAGTGCGTGTTGATCCCCGTCCCCACCGCCGTTCCACCGAGCGCCAGCTCGATAAGCTCTTGAGAGGCTCGACCCGCCCTTTCGATCCCCTTGGTGAGCTGGTGGGCGTACCCCCCGAATTGCTGTCCGAGTCGTACCGGAGTGGCGTCCATAAGGTGGGTCCGACCGGATTTCAGGACGTGATCGAAGGCCTCCGCTTTCGCTGATAAAGCATCGCGGAGATGCGTGAGCGCGGGCACGAGATCTTTCTCCAGGGCCACCCTCGCCGCCACGTGCATCGCCGAAGGAATCACGTCGTTCGACGACTGGCCAAAATTGACGTGGTCGTTGGGGTGCACCACCCCCTCCTTCCCGAGGATCTGACTCGCCCTCCTAGCCACGACCTCGTTGGCGTTCATATTCGTGGACGTGCCCGAGCCGGTTTGGTAAACGTCCAGTACGAACTCGTCGTCCCATTTGCCTTCCGCCACTTCCCCCGCCGCGGCCATGATCGCGTCGGCGATGTCTGCGTCCAAATTGCCCAGATCCTTGTTGGTGCGAGCGGCCGCTCGCTTGATCAGTCCGAGGGCCTGAAGGAAGCCTCGACCGAACCGCTGACCACTGATCGGGAAGTTCTCGAAGGCCCTCTGGGTCTGAGCACCATAGAGCGCCTCGATGGGAACGTGGACGTCACCCAGGGAATCCCGTTCTACGCGATATCCGTCCGTCATGCCCTACCTCATGTGGTTGTGTTCAGAATTATCGAGTGGGGGGCTGGCTCGGCCGCATCTCCACCCGGCTGACGTGGGCGGCGGCGGGATAGGAGAGAAGGTGGAGCGTCGCCGACGCCACGTCTTCCGCCCCCAGGGCCCACGCGCGCTGTGAGCTCGGCTCCTGTCCAGAAAAGTAAGTGTTTACACTGCCCGGCATGATGATGCTCACACGAATTCCAGAGTGGCGGAGGTCGAGCATCATGGCCTCCGTCATTCCCAGCAGTCCGAACTTGCTCGCGTTGTAGCCGCTACCGCCTGCAAACGGATTCCGACAGGCGAGCGATCCGACGTTGATGATCCAACCTTCGGTGGCCTTGAGGTACGGAATACCGGCCTTCGAGCATGCGAACACCCCCAGAAGGTTGGTGTCGACCTGCGTCCGCCACTCCTCAACGGATAGATCCTCGATGGAGCTGAAAATTCCCACGCCGGCGTTGTTCACCAGGACGTCCAGTCGGCCGAGGTCAGTGGCTGCTGAATCTACCAGTTTCGTGCAATCTTCCGCCTTACTGACGTCCGCCGCGATCCCCACGACCCGCCCCCCGCTCGAGTGCTCCAATTCACGGGCGACTCTCGCCACATCAGCCGCGCTCCGGGAGTTGACCACCACGTCGGCTCCAGCCTGCGCCAAACTCTCGGCCACAGCGAAGCCTATGCCCTTGGTGCTTCCCGTAACGAGGCACGCCTTACCCTGTAGGTCCATCGTCGTCTCCGGTCTCGCTTGCTGTGGCGGCGCTGATTCGTAGCTTCCTGACCATGTCACCCGTTGCCCTGGTCACTGGCGGTGCCGTGCGTCTCGGTCGTGCCCTTACTGTCGGCTTGGCCAAGTGCGGGCACGACGTGGTCGTGAATTACCACACCTCCGAGAACGCCGCCAGGGACCTCGAGGCTACGCTCACCGAGCAAGGCCATGAGGTCCTTCTGGCGCAGGGTGATATCTCTTCGCAGGAAGAGGTGGAGGGGATCGGCCGAGCGGTTCGAGAACGCTTCGGGCGGCTGGACGTTCTCGTGAACAGCGCCTCGAGCTTCGTCTCCACCCCTCTGTTGGAGATCGATGCCGAGGAGTGGGACTACGTCTTGGGCACGAACCTGAGGGGTCCTCATCTGACCGTTCGAGAGTTCGCCCCACTCCTCGAGGCCTCCTCCGGTTGCGTGGTGAACATCGCGGATCACTTGGGCCTCGAGCCAAGGGTACGTTACGCCCATCATTCGGTGGCAAAGTCCGCGCTCATGCACCTGACGCGGATTCAGGCGAGGGCCCTGGCACCTGAGGTCCGCGTGAACGCAGTGGCCCCGGGTCTGGTTCTGGCGCCGGAAGGCATGGACGAGACCGAACTGGGCACCGAGATCGAAGCGACACTCGTCAAGCGTTCCGGAACACCCGAGGATGTGGTGCGTGCCGTTCTCTTCCTCGTTCAATCTCCAAATGTTACCGGGCACACAGTCGTCGTGGACGGTGGAGCCAGCGTGGCTAGAGAGTTGCGCTAGCCCTCCATCCCACCCTCGGCGATCCACCGCTCGGCCTCGAGCGCAGCCATGCAGCCCGTCCCCGCGGCGGTGATCGCCTGCTTGTAGTGGTCGTCCATGACGTCTCCCGCCGCGAACACGCCCGGTACCGACGTCGCCGTGCGCCACGTATCAGGCGTCTCGATGAAGTGGTTCGGCTTCAGGGCCACCTGTCCATTCAGAAAGTCGACGTTGGGAGAATGGCCGATCGCGACGAAGAGTCCACCGACCTCCAACTCCCGCTCCTCGCCCGAGATCGTGTCGCGAAGCACGACTCCCGTAATCACGTCGTCGCCCTGGACGTCGGTCACGGCCTGATTCCACTCGAAGCGGATCTTGTCTTCTTTGAATGCCCGCGCCTGCATGATCTTCGACGCCCTCAGCTTGTCCCGCCGGTGAATCACGACGACCTCCGCGGCGAACTTGGCCATGTAGAGCGCGTCCTCCATGGCGCTGTCGCCACCCCCTACGATGGCGATGACCTGGTTCCGGAAGTGCGGCAAGGCTCCGTCACAGACGGCACATGCCGAGACCCCGCCGCCGCTCTGAGCGAGACGCTCTTCGTTGGGCAAGCCGATCCAGTTCGCGTTCGCCCCCGTCGCGAGGATGACCGTGTCGCTCTCGATCTCAGTGCCACCACTTGTCGTCAGCAAGAGCGGCCGTAGGGAGAAGTCCACCTCGACGACATCCTCGGTGATCACCCTCGTATCGAACCGGAGTGCCTGCTCCTTGAACGCAGCCATCATATCCTGTCCCGTGATGGCCTCGGGGAAGCCCGGATAGTTCTCCACGTCCGTGGTGAACATGAGCTGTCCACCCGGAATCATGGTGCGGCTTCCCGCGCCCTCCACGACGAAGGGCTGGAGGTCGGCACGTGCGGCATAGATGGCCGCCGTCCACGCGGCGGGTCCGGATCCAATGATGACGATCTTCTCGTGTTGTCGTTCAGACATCTCGGGGTCTCTCAGCTGTGGTTTTGTCTTCCGGACTCCGTATACCTAACTCTCGAGGGTTCCCAACCCACTCACTTGTCCTTGAAGAGAGCGAGGTTGGTGGAGTGGCCGGGGTTCACGCGAGCGTCTGGGTTCAGGAGGTGCACGGCGTTGTTCACGGCGATGGCCGCTTCTGAGTAACCCGTGGCTATGAGGTCCAGCTTGCCAGGATAGGACACGAGATCGCCGGCGGCATATACACCGGGAATGGACGTCTCCATCAACTGACTCACGACGATCCGATTTCCGTCCAGATCGAGCCCCCATGACTTGATCGGGCCGAGGTCCGGCTTGAACCCCAGGAGCGAGAGAACGACATCGACCTCGATCCGGAAATCCTCGTTCGTGCGATTGTCGAAGATGGTGACACCTTCGACATCGCCGTTCCCGTGAATTTCCCTCACTTCGTGGAACGTTCGCAGATCGATCTCTCCGACTTCGTCGGCAGCATGGAGCCGCCGAATCGACTCCTCATGGGCACGGAAATCATCCCGGCGATGTACCACCGTGAGTTGCTCCGTACGATCCTTCAAGCTCAAGGCCCAATCCAGCGCTGAATCTCCACCTCCGATGATGAGGACCCGCTTGCCGCGGTAATCTTCCGGGTCCTTCACGGCGTGATAGATCCCGGAGCCGAGTAGATCCTCGTAGCCGGGGCACTTCAGATGCCGGGGCTCGAAGGCGCCCTTACCACCCGACACAAGCACCGTTCTGCTGGCGTAGGTCCCGCCCCGGCACTTCAAGACGAAGTGTCCGTCCCCCGGCTCGAGCTCTTGCACTTCCTCATCCAGTATGACGTCGGCTCCGAACTGAAGCCCCTGGCTAACCATGTCGCGCGCCAGATCCTTTGCCAAAATCTTCGGAATACCCCCGACGTCGAAGACGTACTTCTCCGGATAGAGGGCGGTGAGCTGGCCTCCCAA
The DNA here is from genome assembly GCA_963577685.1 of Gemmatimonadales bacterium UBA6960. GTDB lineage: Bacteria > Gemmatimonadota > Gemmatimonadetes > Longimicrobiales > Gaopeijiaceae > UBA822. Next base: position 4,256 of record CAUZAE010000029.1, read on the forward strand.
CTCGGGGAGTGAATCGATGATTCGGGTCGAGATCCCCCGCAAGCCGGCATAGAAAGCACCGAAAAGCCCCGTGGGGCCAGCGCCGATGATCGTGATATCGTGGATGTCTTTTTGCATCTGACTGACTGGAAAATCGGGCATCGGGGTTGCCCGATGATGACTCAAGAATCGGCTAGAAGGATAACCCTAGACCTGGGGTCGTCCAACGCCTCAATTCCCCTCCCCCGTCAGGTCGATTCGCCTCGGTAGAGAGAGGAGTTACGGTAGTTCTCGAGTCCGCGGGTGACCAGGAGCTTCACACCCACAGCAGCAGGCACTCCCAATAGGAGGCCCACGAACCCGAAGAAAAATCCACCGACTGAGAGAGCCAGGACGACCCACACCGGATGAAGTCCTACCGACCCTCCTACGATCCTCGGGCTGATGAAGGCTCCCTCCAGAATCTGGGTTGAGCCAAACACCGCAGCGACCTTGATCAACGAAGTCGCAACGTTGCCACTGACGAGCGCAATGATCACGGCTGGTATGAGGCTTAGAACGAGCCCCAAGAACGGAATCAGCCCGAGAACCCCGACCATCGCCCCGAGCAGGAAAGCATACGGGAAGCGTACGATGAAGAGGAGAACACCGGTCATCACACCGAGGATAAGCGCAACGCTCAGTTGCCCCCGGAGGTAGCTGGAGAGCAACCCGTCATACTCCTTTGCAAACTCGACGACGGCGGCTTCGCGTGAACGGGGAACGAGAGCCCGCACGCGTGCGATGATTTCGTCATAGTCTCTGAGTAGATAAAACGTCAAAACTGGTGTGAGAACGACGTAGCCGATGAGAGTGGCGGCCGAGCCGAGGCCTCTGCCCAACCCCAGAACGCCCTGCCACATACCGCTCGCGAGTCTCTCGCGCCGCTCCTGGAGAAAGTTCACCACAGACGCAGGATCCAGCGTGCGGAGATCCGGAAGCGTGTCCTCATCGAGGCCTGGCAAATTCGCCAGTAGAATCCGCTCTCGGAGTCCGCTGAACCACCCGCCGAGGCGTTGAAGTAGCTCGGGAGCCACGTCGATGAGCTGGTCTACTTGCACGATCAGTGCCGGGATCCCGTAGAGCACGCAAAAAGCACCCGACACGGCCACGGGCAACGCCAACAACATGATCGCAGCGCTTCGATTGAGGCCGCGGGTCTCGAGGCCACCGACCAGCGGATCGAGCACATACGCCAGAACGAACCCGAGTACGAAAGGCGCCAAGAGAAAGCCCGTCGTTGCCATGAGCCAGTACAACGTAAGTATCGCCGCGACCAATACGAGCTGTCCGTGACCTGGAACACTCCGAAAAGGAAGGAGGAGGACAACCAAGAGCCAGAACAGGACAAACGGGCTAAGAAAACTTTGTACGCTCACCAGAAACAGTCCGAGAACCATGAGCGCCGCCACCGCCTGTAGCACCCGCCACACCGAGAGATCGTTCGCCGTCATACTAGCGTCGCTCCTTCCTTCGATCGCAAAATGTCCACCGCTCGTTCCACAATCCCGCGCGCATTATCGTAGCCCACCATGGCGATGGCCTCTCCTGCTGGGAACCATCCGCACTCTGTGATCCCCTCCGACACCTGGGGGGTGGTATCGCCCTCCGAGGATGTCATCAAGAAGTAGCCACAGTGTTTGTGCACGACGTCGCCCTTCCGCTTGAAGCGCCAGTCGATCGTGCCGAGGGAGGGCCCGAGCTCGATTCGACTCAAGCCAGTCTCTTCATTGACTTCACGGAGAGCCGCCTCTTCGGTCGTCTCACCGGCCTCGATATGACCCTTCGGCAGCCCCCACTTTCCATAAGCATCACGGATCAGTAGAAGATGAATCGAATCCTCAACTCGCCGAGCCACGACACCGCCGGAACTCCACTCGACTATGGTTTCGGGCTCGGTCACCGATGCGGGCTTCGTACTAGAAGATCGAGAGACGGACATACTTGCGCGGGTTCTCCCGGAGATCGTCACGGACGCGCCCCGATCGCGACCATCTGCGGCACCAGCCGTCCCCCCCAGATCTCTACGTTCTTGAGTGCTCCGACGGCCCCCACGGCAAGATATCCGGCCGAGCCTAGCGATCGGATGACTCCGATGGACCAACGACCGAGATAACGGACGGGCGTCACGACATAACCGTTCATGATCTAAGATAGCCAGTCTTCGAACGCGCTGACCCGTTATCGAACGGGCCCGTGTCCACCCGTCAGGGCTCTCCGCCTCAGCGCGTTGTAGGAAGAGGCAGACTGTCCTCGAGAGTGTAGACCACCTCTTCTCCCCGACCATCCGCCGTGGGGACGCGGCAAGTTACCTGGACCCGTTGGACATGATGGTTCCGGTCGGAAAAAGAGACTTCCAGGTCCACCCCTTGGCCGGGTGACACGATGCGCGTCCTCACCCGCTCACCAGGGGCGCCTTGCATTTGTTTCAGCGGATTTCGGAACAGCGTCTTGGTGGATTGGCGCCCACTGTCTAGGGTTCTAGTCACCTTGACCAAGCGGAGCCAATTCGGCTGGTAGTTGATCTGGTACTCGAACCCCTGCTGATCCGTACCCCTGCCCTCCCGATTGTGCCGACCCATGAATCCTCCAGAAAATTGCGAAAAACGACAGGTAAACGAACGTTTACCCGGCGGTGACTGATTGTCAACATTTTTCTGGAGAGAACCGCGAAAAACCTTTTCCCAACCCCCTCTCCGCATGTCCTAAGGTGGGCTCGTTCGAGCGTTCCCGGTCGCGCCCAGACCGGCACAGAGGCCACCAATAATATGAAAAAAGGCAAACGGCCCTCTTGACCCTACCACTCCCGCCCATTACAGTTGGGTTGATCTCCTCGGGAGCCTGGAATCCCACACGCTTCCTCCGCGTCGAGCGGACGCAGAGCTCCCAAATCGCTGCCCACGCCTTACCTGTAGCACCACTCTCCGTGAACCGCCGAACCCCGACCCTTCGCTTGGCCTTCAGAGCCATCTGATCGTTTAGATCCCAGGAGAACACGTGGACGTCGCACAGTTGAGGAGCAGGAGCGTCGGAGAACTCCACGACCTGGCGGACGAGCTCGAGATCTCCAACTACTCGAGCCTCCGTAAGCAAGATCTGATCTTCCGGATCGAACAGAGCCTCCTGGACAACGAAGTCGTGCTTCGGAGTGAAGGAGTTCTCGAGATTCTGACTGAGGGGTACGGTTTCTTACGCTCTCAAGACTGGAACTACCTGTATGGGCCGGACGATATCTACGTCAGTCCGTCTCAGATCAAGCGGTTCGACCTCAGGACGGGCGACACGGTTCTGGGCCAGGTCCGTCCACCGAAGGACGGGGAGCGCTACCTCGCCCTCCTCAGGGTAGAGAGCATCAACAAGGACGATCCCGACAAGGCGAAGCAGCGGGTGGCCTTCGACAACCTTCGGCCCAGCCATCCACAGAAACGCATGACCCTCGAGGTGCCCGGCGAAGACGATCTGTCGATGAGAGTGATGGATCTAGTGGCACCGGTGGGGATGGGGCAGCGCGGATTGATCGTCTCGCCGCCCAAAGCGGGGAAGACGATGTTGCTTCAGAGAATCGCCCACTCCGTCAGTGTAAATCACCCGGCCGTACATCTCATCATACTCCTCATCGACGAGCGCCCGGAGGAAGTGACGGATATGGAGGCGCAGGTCGACGGCGAAGTCATTTCATCTACCTTCGACGAACCTGCGGACCGTCACACGCAGGTGGCCGAGATGGTCCTCGAGAAAGCGAAGCGATTGGTAGAGCACGGAGACGACGTGGTGATCCTCCTCGACTCCGTCACACGCCTCGCCCGAGCGTACAACACCACGATGCCGCATTCGGGGAAGATCCTCTCCGGCGGCGTGGACGCGAACGCTCTCCACAAGCCCAAGCGCTTTTTCGGAGCCGCCAGGAACATCGAGAACGGCGGCTCCCTCACGATCATCGCCACGGCTCTCGTCGATACCGGTAGCCGAATGGACGAAGTCATTTTCGAGGAGTTCAAGGGGACTGGAAATTTGGAACTGGTCCTCGATCGGAATATCTCCGACAGACGCATATTCCCCGCGATCGACTTCAACCGGTCGGGTACGCGCAAGGAGGAACTCCTGCTATCCGCCAACGAACTGAACCGTGTCTACCTCCTCCGCAATTTCCTTTCGGACATGCCTCCCACCGAAGCGATCGAGTTCCTCTTGGAGCGGATGGGCCGGACCGAATCGAACCAGGAGTTCTTGGACTCGATGGCCGCCGGGGAGTGATTCGCCGTCCCGGGTAATGGACGCCGCCTGTGACGTCGGCGGCCGCAGCTGTGCAAGACGAGCCTTCCTGATCGTCCCCTAGGTCGAGCGGGATCGGTTCCTTCGGTCTCGCAACAGGTGAGATAAGGAGGAATCCAAATGCGAATGCTCTCTCTGGTCTTGGCGCTACTGGCCGGGCATGGCTCGGATTGGGCCGCACAACGCACCGTCGTCGTCACGGGCACCGTGACGGACGCCACCACCGGGACCCCACTGACGGGTGCACGAGTACGCGTCGAGGGCCTCGGCATCAGTGCACCGACGCTGAGTAATGGGCACTACACGGTGTCCCTCCCGACCCTCATCGGAGCACTGGTCGTTATCCGGGCCGAGCATGTCGGCTACGGGTCGATGACCCAGAGGCTGAGGCTCGACACGGAGGCGTACCGCCTGGACTTCGCTCTAATGCCCTCCACCGCGGACCGTCCGGTCGATGAGACGGAGGCTACGGAATTCAAGGACATCTGTTCGCGAGCCGATGCCACCGTTGTATCACAGGTCGCATTCGCTCCTGCTGTCTTGCGCGAGCAGTCTCGCAGATCATTGGTTTCCGGAGGTCGTTACAACCAGAACTTCGAAAGGGAAGGTTACGAGCGGATCTACGACAACGAATTCATGGCGGCGGGAACCAACCCGCTTTCGACCTTCAGTATCGACGTAGACCGAGCATCGTATGCCAACGTCCGCCGCTTCATCCGTGAGGGCCGCCTTCCACCGCCCGACGCGGTTCGTATCGAGGAGTTGATCAACTACTTCACGTACGATCTGCCGTCTCCCGAGGGCCCCGATCCCTTCTCGGTTCACAGTGAGGTGGGGCGTGCCCCGTGGAACCCCGCACATCGGCTCGTCCGCATCGGAATTCAGGGGCGCACCGTCGACACCGAGGATCTCGCTACGAGCAATCTGGTTTTTCTGCTGGATGTGTCCGGCTCCATGAACTCCCCGAATAAGCTTCCCCTGCTCAAGTCCGCCCTGCGACTTCTGGTGGACCAGCTTCGACCGCAGGACCAGGTAGCGATCGTCGTCTACGCAGGAGCGGCGGGTGTCGTACTCGACCCCACATCAGGTGGGGACAAGGAGCGCATACTGGACGCTCTCTCACGTTTGGAGGCGGGTGGATCTACCGCTGGCGGGGCCGGTCTTCAGCTGGCCTACGACGTGGCGCGCCGCAACCACCTGGAGGGGGGCAACAACCGAGTCATCCTCGCTACAGATGGCGACTTCAACATCGGGCCTTCCAGTGACGCAGCGATGGTGCGCCTGATCGAGGCACGGCGAGACGAGGGGACGTTTCTTACGGTGCTCGGCTTCGGGACCGGAAATCTGCAAGACGCCAAGATGGAAAAGCTGGCCGACCACGGGAACGGCAACTTCGCCTACATCGACACCGCCCTAGAGGCCCACAAGGTGCTCGTGAGCGAGTTCGGGGGCACGCTTTACACGATCGCCAAGGACGTGAAGATCCAGGTCGAGTTCAACCCGATCCACGTTCAAGCCTACCGGCTGATCGGATATGAGAATCGACTGCTCGCCGCAGAGGATTTCAACGACGACCGTAAGGACGCGGGGGACCTGGGAGCGGGTCACACAGTCACCGCCCTTTACGAGGTGATCCCCGTCGGGGTCGAGGCGGGGACTTTCATGAGGGACAGAGGTATCGACGACCTACGCTATCAGGACGACGGCGCAAGAATAGCGGCGGGGGAGAGTCCCGAGCTGCTCTTTATCAAGCTACGCTACAAGGATCCCGACGAGCGCAGGAGTCGCCTCCTCACGCACCCAGTCTTGGACACGGAACAAGATCCCTCCGTGGACTTCACCTTCGCGGCGTCGGTCGCGGCCTTTGGAATGGTCCTTCGTGACTCCAAGTACGGCGGATCGACGGACCTCGAGACGGTCCTGCGGTGGGCTCGACGGTCCGTGGGTTCAGACCTCGAGGGATATCGCAAGGAGTTCGTGAGGATGGTCGAGGCAGCCCGACAGCTTAGCGCCGAGGGAATCTGACGGAGCCGTTGACCGGGACGCCAGACTTAAGCATCCTGTATATGGAACTCCTTTTAGGGGGTGTAGAGCCGTGGATCAAGAAGTTCAGAGACGTGCCGACGAACTGTTCGAGGAAGCCCTCGAGCGGACCGGTGGCAAGGACCCCAGGGAGTTCTATAGGGATCGGTTGCGCGAGATGAAAGCCGCGGATCCCGAGGCATATCAGGAAGCGGTCGACTATTACCAGACCCTGCTCATCCCGTCCATCGTCGATTCCGGCGCAGACCCCATGAACGCCTGGCAGCAAGACGGGTGCCGGGTGGCCGGGCTGACCACACCCGGAAATCCGGTGGAGGTAGACACCACCGGGCGGATGCATCGTTACAATCCGCCCGCATCAGACGACCGCATGGTCCTACACATTCCCGATGGATCCAAGGGCCGCGCGCTGGTCGTCGGGCTGCCCAGGGAGCTCTCGTCGGCGCAGTTGGCGACGTACGACCTACTCGTGTCAGGCAAGCAACGCCTACGCGAGCTACCTGCATGATAGGAGAGGCGTCATGACCGATCAACGGATGAGGACGCCGACCAACCTCATGTGGGCGCCACGGCCCGGATGGGCCACAGTCCGACTGGTCGGGACGTGCGCGGACCGCTCCCTGCGACGGGGGGAGATCGTCATGCACACCCCGAGCGACGAGTACAACATCCCCGGTCAGGACGACGGATTATCTGCCGGGACGCTGGTTATCATCCTGCACGAGGCCGCACGTCTGGTCGAAGACGACCTGCATCTCGTTCCGGAACAGGCCGTCGTGGCCATCGGCGAGGTGCTACCCTGAGGGTACGCTGGAGACCCTCGCTCGATCAGGATAGGTCCTCGACCATGTAGGCCAATCCCCACGCACCGATCCCCAGATGCGTGGACAGGACCGGAGTCGCCGGAGCCGAGAGGATCTCGACCTCTCCGTAGCGCTCCACCAACATCTCGCTCACCTCGGGGATGATGTCGGGGACCCCCACATGGACGATCCCGAAGCGTACCCTCTCCGGCACGCTCCCCATGTCTTCTCTCATCGTATCCAGCAACTCGCTGATGACGCGCTTTCGCCCCATGGCCTTCCCGCGGAGTCCTACCTTCCCCTGGGGGTCCAAGCACAAGATCGGCTTGAGGTTGAGAAGCGTCCCAAGAAGTGCCTTGCCCTTTCCCACGCGCCCGGACGCTAGGAGCCGCTCGAAGGTGTCGACGGTGAACAACATGCCGGAGCGACTGCGAATCCTTGCCAACTCGGCCACGATGTCGCTGGGGGGGGTGGCCAACTCCGCCAACTCGGCTGCCTTCAAGACCAGGAGTCCCTGAAGAAGCGAGGTGCCCAGAGAGTCCGAAAGGTAGACGGGAAGGTCCGGCTCGAGGGTGAGCGCCGCCTCCGCCGAAGCGAAAGTTCCGGAGAGACTAGAACTGAGCACCACGCCGATCACCTGCTCTGCGTCCTCTGCAGCACGCGTGAACCCCTCCACGAAGGAGCCGGGTGAAGGCTGAGAGGTTGTAGGCAACGCTTCCTGAGAGACCATCATCTCGTGAAACTGCTCGGCCGTGATATCCACACCGTCCCTGTAGGCCGTGTCACCGTCCATCAGCATCAACGGGACGACCTGGATACCGTGCGCCCGTATGATCTCCTCGGATAGGTCGCAGCCACTGTCCGTCAAGACTCCGACCGGGCGCCGAACGAGCGCAAGGTGAAGGGCGGAGGCGCGCCCCGCAGCTTCATGCTGGGCCCTCATGTCCTCGGCTTTGTGGGTGACGAGCGAACCCAAAGTCCGTAGGTACCCGAAGACGTCCTCCGGATCGTCCGTGTGGATGTGCAACTTGAGTACATCATCAGACCGGATAACAATCAACGAGTCACCCCGTTCCCGCAGGTGGTCCCGCACCTGATCCTGGGTGGGAAGCTCCATTCCACGAACGAGCGCCTCGGTGCAGAAGCGGTATCGCTCCACCTTGTCCGGGTACTCCACCTTGTTCAACACCGGCGCACCCTGTCCGGCGCCCACCCCGGGCCTCTTCGACAGGGACTCTCCCCTCAGAAACAAGACAACACCCTCTAGGAGACTCACGAACCCCATCCCGCCAGCGTCAACGACCCCGGCAGATTTGAGTACGGGAAGGAGATCCGGAGTCCGGTCCAGAGAATGCTGTGCAGTCTCCAACATCAGTTCGACCAGAGGGGCAATGTCCGTCGTTTCGGTCTGTGACACGGCCTCCGCCGTTTCACGCATGACGGTGACGATGGTCCCCTCTACCGCCTGGTCCAGAGAACTGTACAGGTTCTGGACACCGGCTTCCATCGCCTTGCCGAACTCACGTGCATCGATCCGGTCCTGCCCCTCCAGCCGACGCGCAAAGCCGAGCAGGAAGTGGGAGAGCATCATGCCACAATTCCCGCGCGCGCCCAAAACCGCGGCCCGCGCCGCCGCCGCCGCCACGATACCGACCGATCGGTCTCTGCTTTTCTCGAGATGATCGGTGATCGCCTGGACGGTGAGCGCCAGATTCGTCCCAGTGTCCCCGTCGGGTACCGGGAAAACATTGATCCGGTTCAACTCGCTTCGTTGCTCACGAGCCCACTGGCATGCGGCCGTCAGCGCACGGCGGAGACGCCTGCCGTCGATGTACGCGATCTGCATGGCTTAAGATTGAGGTTCGCGAGCCCCCGTGCAACGCGAGCTACGCTCCCCCCCCGGAACGGGCCTCAGGACACCTCTGGAAACCTCCCGTACTACGTGGGCGTGACCCCCGCGTACCTGATTTCCGTGAGATCCGAAATATCACGTTTCCAGGTCGTGAGATCTTCCAGTCTCATGTCGCACAAGTGGCTACGCCCGCATGCTCCCGCTAACAGCTTCATGAGCTCCGTTGAAGCGTTGAAGTAGTTCGCCAGGCCCTCGCCCCTGTCATTTTGGGATCACTGATCGGACTCGCCGGGGCCACATCTCTCGGGACAGCGATGTCCAGCCTGCTCTTCGAGATGCGTCCGACCGACCCCGTGACCTTGGTCCTCGGCCACGGCGGTCGTCTGCGTCATCGCGCTAGTAGCCAGCTACGTGCCGGCCCGCAGGGCAAGCAAACTCGACCCGGTAGAGGCGTTGAACAGCGACTGAGATCCAGGAGCACTGGCAGGCCCTGGCGATACTCCGGCAGAATCCACATCCTCCCTACCCCCTTTCCCTAGAATCAAGGTGAGGAAACGGTTCCATGGCCATCACGACGGTGAATCCGAGCACCGGTGAGGAGATCGCGAGTTACACCGAGATGTCCTCCTCCCAGGTCGCGGAAATCCTGAGTTCCACCGAAGAGGCCTTTCAATCGTGGAGGAGAGTCGGTCTCAACGATCGAATCGACGCTCTTCGAAGGCTCGCGGGCCGATTGCGAGAGCACGCCGGTAACTACGCCCAACTCATGGCCGAGGAGATGGGCAAACCCCTGAGCGCGGGCGAACAGGAGATCCACAAGTGTGCCTGGGTGTGTGATTACTATGCGGACACCGCTCCGGCGGCGTTGGCCGATCAGATCGTAGACAGTGACGCTTCCCGGAGCTTCGTGTCCTTCCAGCCGCTCGGGGTCGTTCTGGCGATCATGCCCTGGAATTTCCCCTTCTGGCAAGTCGTCCGCTTTGCGGCGCCTACCGTGACGGCCGGAAACGCGGCGATCCTCAAGCACGCTCCCAACGTCACCGGGTGTGGCCTAGCCCTCGAGGAGTTGTTCCGGGAGGCGGGATACCCGGAACATCTTTTTCGCACGATGCTCATCGACGTACCGGAAGTGGACGCCGTCATCCGAGACGATCGAGTCAAAGCCGTGACCCTCACCGGCTCTACGAGAGCCGGGCGGGCAGTGGCCGCCGCAGCCGGTTCGGTAATCAAGAAGACCGTGCTCGAGCTCGGCGGTAGTGATCCCAGCGTAGTGCTGGCCGATGCCGATCTCGATGTTGCCGCCGATGCATGCGTCACGAGTCGGCTCAACAACTCGGGTCAGAGCTGCATCGCGGCCAAGAGACTCATCGTGGTAGAGGACGTCCGGAGCGACTTCCAAACGCGCGTGCTCGACCGGATGTCCGAGGCGATCTTGGGGAGTCCCATGGATCCCAGTACCACGCTGGGGCCACTCGCGCGTGCCGATCTCCGCGACAACCTCCACCGCCAGGTTACGGCAAGCGTGGCCAACGGCGCTCGTGCCGTGCTCGGCGGAGAGCTACCGGACGGCCCCGGCTTCTTCTATCCGCCCACGTTGCTCACGGATGTCGGGCCCGGCATGCCGGCCTACGACGAAGAGCTCTTCGGACCCGTCGTGTCGATCATCGCCGTGGCCGACGAGCAGGAGGCACTCCAGGTCGCGAACGCCACCGTGTACGGGCTCGGTGCATCGATCTATACGCGCGACGAGCACAAGGGTGAGCGCCTCGCCGCAGAGTGGCTGGAGGCCGGAGCCTGCTTCGTGAACTCCTTTGTTCGGTCGGATCCGCGGCTTCCTTTCGGGGGCATTAAGCAGAGCGGGTTCGGACGAGAGCTCTCCCCGATGGGCATCCGGGAGTTCGTGAACGTGAAGGCGGTATGGGTCGCCTGAATCTCTGGCATCTTTCATGCATCTCTAAGTTATCGGTCGCTGAACGCCATATGGGATTCAAGAGCAGGAGGATCGATGATGGGAACGAGGTCGCACCTTACCGGGATACTCACCTTCGCCCTGACGGGACTCGGGACGGCATGCGCTACGGTGGGTCAGGACACGTTCGATACGGAGATCGCCGCTCTCCGCAATGAGATGGCGGAGGGCGATCGCCGCATGGGCCGTCGCACGGATGAGCAGATGGTGGAGTTGTCCGCCCGGCTCGACAGATTGACCCGGGAGCTCGCCGCTTTCCAGAGCGATTTCGACGTCGCGGTCGAGCGTCTCGAGACGGCCATCCGATTCAACGTTCCGGTATACTTCGGCTTCGACGAGGCAACGCTCCGCTCCGAAGATCAGCCGATCCTAGACCGGTTCACGAGTGTGGTGAACGAGTACTACCCGGAGGCTCTGCTCACGGTAGAAGGGTTTACCGACCCGCTCGGCTCCGCCGAATACAACCTGCGACTCGGCCTGGAGCGAGCCGAGGCCATCAGAGGATATCTGATCGAGTCCGGCGAATTTGCTCAGGACCACATCCGGGCAGTGAGCTACGGAGAGGACTCCAATCGCCTCGTGCTCCCAGGACGAGGGGGCGAGACGGCAGGGTGGCAGAACCGCCGCGTGGCCCTAGTGGTCGAGCATCTCGGTTCCCTCGAGGGCGCGACGCTGGTGGCAGGAACCCCGTGATCTAGTGTCCTGATTCAGGGAGGCTGTGCCCCCCCCCGGTCGGAGCCTTTATCGGCCCCGACTGGGGGTGTCCGTTTTCCAGACCTCGTCAGCTCCCGGGATCGAGCTCGAATCCGAGCTCGGTCGAAATGTCGATACATCCCGAGAGAGTCCGGTAGACGGGGCAATTCGGGGCGTGCATGTCGTGTGCCCGACGAGCCGCCTCTTCGTCCTTCTGAGCCGCGAGCAACCGATAGAGAACATGGATCCGGCGAATCACCAGGACCCCGTCTTCCTTTTCGACTTCACCCGTCACGGCCACCGTGAAGCGACCCTCACTCGCTGAAATCCCGCGCGCCTCCAGCGCGCCTCCAAGGGTTCCGGCGAGTCAGCCGCCAGTAGCGGCCATCACGTAATCGAGCGTGGTGGCGGTCTCCGTTCCCCCCGCAACACCGTAGTGCTCCGCGATAGCGCCATGTACACCGAACATCACCGGCTCTGTGGTCGCAGGAAGATAGGCCTTCCGCAGAGGTCCCTTGATCCGCTCGATTTGAATATTCGAAGTGTAGACGACTTCCCCCATATCGGCCCCCTATAGTGATTGGCGAGGGCCGATGGTAGGGGAGAGTCGGGTGTCGAGCAAGCTGCGAGCGGACAGAACGAACCGTGCAAATTGGAACCTACGACCGGCTGCTCAACGTATGTATCAACGTCCCTGACCGCGCCGGAACAGGGTCACCGAAGCGAGGACGGCCGTCGAGAGGAAGGGTGGGTCATGAGTGAAAGCCGTGGGGTTCCCGTCATCTGGTGTCCCCTGTACGAGGTAGATATCGGGCGACACGTTTTCCCGATGGAAAAATACAGACTCATCAAAGAGCGTTTGGAGGCCGAAGGGTCCCTGGCCGGTGCGAAGTTGCGGTCTCCTGAAGCGGCCTCCGAGGAAGACGTCCTCCGCGTTCATGCACCGGCATATTGGCAAAAGGTTCTCGACGGCGACTTCACGGCGTCCGGGGAACGCATGTTGGAGATCCCCTTTCCCGACGCGGTGCGTGAGGCGTTCCTGCTCAGTGCGGGCGGTACGACGCTGGCGGGGCGACTGGCCCTCAGCCACGGACGAGCCGTCCATCTGGGTGGCGGTTTCCATCACGCCTTCGCGGATCACGGAGAGGGGTTTTGTCTTCTCAACGACCTTGCAATAGCGGCAGCGAGCCTAGTGGCCGAAGGCGCCGTCGAGCGGATCGCCATCGTCGACCTCGACGTGCACCACGGAAACGGCACAGCCGCGATCTTCGCCGACGACGCGCGAATCTTCACCTTCCCCATGCATCATCAGTGGAACTACCCAGCCATCAAGCCCCGCGGAGATCTCGATGTCGGTCTCGAGGACGGTGTGGGTGACGGAGAGTACTTGGCGTTACTCGAACAACATCTTCCAAACGTATTGGACGACCATAAGCCTCAGCTCATCATCTACCTGGCGGGAGCTGACCCCCACGAAGCTGATCAACTCGGCGGCCTAGCCCTGTCCCTCCAGGGTCTCAGGCAGCGCGACGAGTTCGTCCTGAGATGTGCCGCTGACCGAGACCTGGCGGTGGCCATCACACTCGCCGGAGGTTACGCCATCCGTCCATCCGACACGGTCGAGATCCACTGCGGTACGGTGCGCGCGGCCCTCGTTTGAAGCGGGTGTGACCGTCCGGACGTTGCCAGTCACCGAGGAAGGTCGAGCACCCCCGTCACCTCCGCCCCGATTTGGATTCGAAGGGCGCGCAGGTCCACATCCGGTCCAACGCGGAACTTGCGTCTCCACAACGCCGTCCCGTCGTCTACTCGAAAGAGCTCCATCACGAGCGTAGGGCCAGAGTCCCCGATGATTTCGTGACCGAGGAGGACCATCGTGGCGCCTAGCTCCACTCCCACGGCCAAGGGATCGGACCCGGGAGCCACTGCCCGAGCCGTGCTGACGGGTCCCAAGACGCCCAGGAGCATCGGATCGGCGCGGGCAAAGTAGCTCGCCAAGCCCTGCCCGAAACCCGCATACCGACTCGTCGCGGAGTCGGACATCGCCCGCTCCACCGGAAGGACAGCGAGCACCGGCCTCCCCTCGGGTGCGCGTCGGTTCCCCTCGAGAACCATGAAGGCGGTTGCAGCGGTGAAGAGCACCAAGACCAGAACCACCAAGGCCACAAGTGTCCTGCGAGCCCCAGCGGTGGACTCCTCTCGACGGAAATTAGAGTGTTCTGTCATTGTCTATCCGGGCACAACGTCGAGCGCCATCACGAGCGCGATGCGCTCCTCGACGACTACATATATCATCGCCCCGGCAGCAAAGGCCAGAGCATAGCCCACCGTCGCTCAGAGTTGAAGGGAGATGCCGACGCCGACAAAGGCCTCCGCAGATTCCCGAAAATGGCCCAACGGTGTGGACCCGAGGCGGGCTCTCGTCTCCAATCTAAGGGTCCGTGCAGCGACCCTGGCCCCCCTTTCCAGCAACGATCGTGGTCCCCCAACGATCCGCAAAAGTCGTGTCCTCAAAATCAGCCGGAAGAAATGGCCACACCGCACTCGAGCGCCCCGGACTTACAGGATCCCATTCACCGCCCCGTCTGAACGCTCTTCGAGAGAGCCTCTTGTTGGTGTGGAAGTTGTAGTCACCACCCACATAAAAGCGTCCACCACTCGCGAAAGTTCGGGCCACGATCGTCTCGATGCCATCCCGGGTCGACTGGCCCACATCGGTGTCGATGACGTCCGCCAGGAAGCGCCCAATGTAGTCGTCCCCCAGGTGAGAGCTGATGTGTCGAAGCGTAATCCTGGCCTGCCGTGCCTCCCTCCGGAACGAGATAGGCATGCCCACCCGGTAGTCGGTGTTCACTTGGTCGTTCTGCTCTGTCTCCAAGAAGAAGCGTGAGAAGACCCCCATCTCCAGATCGAGGGTCACCGCCCGGTCCGAGGACATATCGCCCGTCAATAGCAAGGCCGGGAACTGGTGGCCAACCGCTACCTCTGCCTCGAAGTTGCGACCCTCGTAAGTCCCCTCGGTGGGCCGCTCGGCAAGGATCACCGACGTCCTGAACTGTACCTCACGGGGTGGGGCAATGAGGGACTTGAACGGGCGAACCTCGGGAAACCACCTCGACACCTCTTGGGCATCCACTCCGAGCGGGAGCACCGCCAGAAAGGCAGCATAAAGTGGTACTCGAAGAGCGCTTCGCACACTCATCGGCACCCCTTCGCTGGATCGCACCCCCTGCGGCTACTCGAACGAGCCAGGGACGGCCTCCTCAAGCTCAGCGGCCACATCTTCCGCGCGGCGCATGGTCGATAGATCGAGTTCGTAGTCCGGGACATCGGCGGACTGGAGCTTGTCGACCAGCTCACGCAGCTCACGGCCGGAAAGGCCCAGTTCCTTCAGCCCACCCGGGTCCAGGGCCGGAACGCCTTCTCGTGGACGAATCCCATCAACATCGGCCTCGAGTAATCGGCGCAGTGCAGCCATCTCGGCTCGACTCATGGAGTGAGCACCGACGTTGTAGTCGATCCAGGCTTCATAGCTCAAAGGCGCCACTCGTTTCAACATTCCGGCCATCACCCGGGCAAACTCCTGGATCTCCCACTGTGCGTGTGGATCCGCCCGGAGCGTCAAGAAATGGAAGAGGTTGTGGAGATTGATCTTCCAGTACCATTGGGTATAAGTGGACAGCGGCAGATCGATTCTAGCCAACTCGCGGGCCACTTCCTCCTCCACCATCCAACGATAACCCCGGGACGCCTCAGTGCGGACTTTTCCCCAGTGGGCCACCGTCTTCTCGTACAGCGCCGCAGGCGCGTGCTCGGACGCTCGCCCCTGGCGATTGTCCGAGCTCTGAAGACCGAAATGTTCGAGGTCGGGCTTATAGAAGAGGAGGGGCATCAGCGAATAACGGCCGCTATATTCATTAACTGAGGATGTTCTGTGCCGTATCCACTGCCGGGCCACGAACATCGGCATAGCACAGTGGAACTTGAGGTCCACCATCTCGCTCGGCGTCGTGTGGTGGTGCCGTCTCAAGTACCGGACCAGACCACGCGTTTGGCTCGTCTTGCGCGTGCCGTATCCATAGCTCACCCGGGCTGCCCGCTCAATATCCTCGTCGCCTCCCATGTAGTCGACGAGGGCCACGAACCCGTGGTCCAGGACAGGGAAATAACCTCCAAGAATTTCTTCTGCGGCCGGGGTCGTCGGGCGCTTGGTTTCCATGTTTCCTTTGTCCAAAATGCTCGTAAGGGGCCGCGCCGGCCGGCGCGGCGGAATAGATCCAAACCCCACCCGACTCGCAAGGCTCTACAGCTACCTTGCAGGAGCGGCTGTCACTGCAACGGCCTTCCCGCGATCCACACGGACTCGATGCTCCGTACGTTGCGGATGTCCGTGAGCGGATCGTCGCTCAGCACGAGGAAATCTGCCCACCGGCCGGGAAGCAACGTGCCGATCTCCTCGGCGAGGTCGAGACAGCTCGCAGCGTCGCCCGTCGCCGAGCGAAGGATCTGCTCGGGGGTGAGGCCGGCGTCGGCCATCAGCGCCATCTCCATATGCTCGAAATAGCCCTGAAAGCGACCCGCCGGGCCGGTATCTGTGCCAAACGCCACGGGCAAGCCGGCATCCGCGACCCTCTTCACGTTCCTCAGCGCCACCTGTAGGGCTTCTTTGTACTGCTGGGCGCTCGAGCTCGCTCGAACCCTGGCCTGGCGGTCCGGGTCCTGGAGGCGCTCCAATACGGCCGGATCAGCGTGCGCGAGGAAGAACGGGTCGTCGAAAAATTCCGGTCGGTCCTCGTAGACGAAAGTGGAAACCTCTCGCGTCAACGTGGGTGAATAGCAGACCTCGTTATCTCTCAGGAGACCCAGGAGCTCGTCGTCTACATCCTCGTCGCGAATGCTGTGGGCTACGAAGTCACTTCCGGCCCTCAGAAGCGCCTTGGCGTCGTCTTGATAGAAGAGGTGTGAAGCGAGGCGTAGGTTCAACTCGTGGCTGCGCTCGATCACAGCGGCAAAGACCTCGGGAGACATCTTGCGGGTGGAGCCCAAGTTGTCGTCCACACGGAGCTTCATCCAATCGACGCCCATGTCCGCGTTCTCTTGGACCATCGAGAGCGCCTCCTCTACGGTCGCCCCGGTAACGACGGCACCGGCCACATAGAGGCGAGCCCGATCGAGTCCTGGGATCGCTTGCTCGTCACGCAGGGCAACACCCGCGGGGCCGTCTCCCCCGAGACTGTTCACGGTGGTCACGCCATAGTCCGCGTAGAGCCGAAGCTGGCGGATCAGATTCTCTCGGTCGTAGTGGCCGCTCTCCAATCCGAGGATATCTCCCACGTGACCATGGGTGTTGATGAGCCCCGGAATGAGCGTCCGGCCCTGGAGGTCCACAACCTCGGCGCCAGCCGGGACCTCGAGGTCACCCGCCGACCCAGCCCCGATGATGCGCCCATCCTGAATCAGGAGGATTCCGTCCGGGATCACGTCGGCACCTGTACCGTCCCAGATACGGGCACCCACGAGAGCCGTCACCCCGCCTCCATCAGCGTCATCCGACGATCCGCCGGCGCACGCCGTGGCCGTGAGGATCAGTCCCGCCGTAAGCGCGGCGCAAACAGTACGAGTTACGCTCATGATATCATCCTCTCCTTGCCCTCAGTTTGAATCTTCGAACCGTCTCTACTTGCATGCCCAACGCGTCTTCCAGCAAGGCCAACAGGATCTCAGACGTGCGGCCCTGGGGTATGCCGTCCCCCCCAGCGGAATTCGTTTCCCTCGCCGCGTGGTCGCCTGAATCTTCACATGGGCCTCCGATTTCACACCCTGTCCGACGCGACTGTGCACCGCCATTTCGACCTTCGTCAGGTCGTTGATGCGGGCCTCGCTGCTCCTTGTGAAAAAGAAGCTTCTTCGGGTCGTGATCCGCTCGTTTCCGATCTCGACGATAAGAGAGTTCACCAGGGAGTAGAATCCCAACAACATGAGAAGGCTACCCATTCCGCCGAAGGCCAACAGAAACATTCCACCGAACGCGCCGAGCAAGAGGGAAACGGCGGGTACGCCGAATCCGCCTCCCATGTCCGCCACCTCTCCATAGGCAAAGGCGCCGGCACCCGTAAACACCGCGCCGAAGATCAACATCATGAATCCGCCGACTCCCCCGCGGCGTAACGCAGGATCACCCCTCTGACGTTGCTCTGGGCGCTGACAATCCGCTCCGGGAGCTCCGGGACATCGGCAACCGTCACGTCGGACAGGATCGGCTCCTCGGCCAGGAGAGGTGGGTCGACGTTGTCCACAGGCACCTCGAACACCTGGTCCAAATCGGCGCCTGGCACCGTACCCCGAACCCGAATGAGCCACTTGTAGTAGTCCTCCGAAGGCGGAGCGGAGGGAGGAGACTCTTCGGGAACGGCGAACGTGTAACGGAGACGAACACCCCCCGCCGAACGTTCCACCCGAGGGACGGTCTCCTTGGTCCACTCCACCGACTCGCGACGTTGGGAACGCTCACTGGTACGGACGACGTGGTCGCGAACACACGACAAGACGACCCTGAAGTCGGATTCTGACACCTGGCGAAGTGGGAGCTCGAGTGAGCCACCCACGTGTCCACCCACCGAGCCCGGGAGTGGGTCCAGGTCCATGCTCAGGTGGCCGAATCGGCGCCAACGAAAAGTCCCCCTGACGGCGACGAACAGGAGGAGGAAGCCGACCATGGAGAAGATCGGTAGCACGACGGTCAGAAACGTCGGCAGGTCATGATCTCCGAACAGGGCCTGCCAGCCGACCGGGATTCCGAGGATGTTCCAGATGACGGCGCCAAACCAGTGGGTCCGCAGATCCTTCCGCCCCACGGCGGGTGCCCGACCCGACGCCTGCGACGCGTAGGTTCTCATCGGATCCATAGAGTGGTGTGGTGTCGCCTGCATCGGGAATCCCTGGGGGTCGCCCCCTCCACCATTGAACCTCTGCGAGTTAGGATCGTACAAGGAGGCGCAGCTCACGGCACGTGCGGACCTTCGATGCAGGCGGGTTTCCAGCATAGGGAGATGGACATGGGGGGAGAGTGGGAGGGCACCCTGGACCTGAACCTCGGGACCATACAACCGAGAAAATCACGTCCATGGTTGAAGGCGGCCCTTCTCGGATTCCGCTTCGCCTGGTTGGGTCTGAAGTGGACCGTTGCGTTGGCCTTACCCTTCATCGTCCTGGTGAGAGGATCGATGTACGCCTACCAGGAGTGGGGTTGGGGTACATGGCCTTCGCTGGCCGTAGGTATCTTTGCCACCGTTGTCGTGTTCTCGGCGTACACCGCATGGCTATGGAAGCGGATCACGGGTAAACGCCGTGTGCCCGTGGTGGTACGGCGCCTCCTCGTCGCCGTAGTGGCCGGCTACAGCGCCTACGGACTCCTGTACCTTTCCGCCGGGAACGCCAAGAATCCCGACGTCCGGGAGTATTATTCGTCTCTCCATCCGCTCATGAGGATGGGAGCGAGCACCTACCTGCTTTTCGATCGTGACGCGGTGGTCACTGACCCGGAGAGAACCGCGGAGGACTACCTGAGAATGGGGCTTCCGGTCAACGAAACGTCACTCCACTTCAGGCTCGAAGACCGATACATACACGCCATGGATCTCCGCACCACCGGTCGAAGTGCCTGGAGAAACCGCCTCACAGAAATGTATTTCCAGTTCATGGGATTCCGGAGTCTCCACCATGTAGGCACGGCGGATCATCTTCATATTTCTTTGCCGATCTCCGGCCCGTGACACCTAAATCGCGCCTAAATCGCGT
>CAUZAE010000030.1:0-23559 GCA_963577685.1 Gemmatimonadales bacterium UBA6960
GGCCCAGGACCTCTGGAATGACAGCCATCACTGGTTCCTCGGCATCATCTACGCTTGCCGCCAGGACCCGCGGGTCATCGTCCGCAACCGCTTCTGGCTGGGGTGGACTTGGGGCTTCGGCCATCCATGGGTCTTCCCGACCATCGTAGCGTCGGTCTTCATCACCCTCGCCCCAGGAGCCACACTTGTCACCCTGGCCATCGTAAGCGTTCCTCTTCTTATCGGTGTGACGGTGCTCGTAGTGATCGCTCGAAGAATCGAATCGGGGCCGCACTAGCCACGGCCGATCCCCCGCATGCGCGCGCGCACTATCTCCCAGCTCCTGCGACCCTGTCTTCAGACATGCCTCCAGAGCCCGTCTACCGCGAGATTCTCCCCCCTACTGAGCTGTCCGACGTAGTGGACTGCTGCTGGATCCAGCGAGGCGATTTCGCTCCGCCCACGCGTCCCACGCTCGCCCGGGTGCTGCCGGATGGGTGCATGGACATTCTCGTCGCCCTCGGGGACTTCCCTCGCCCGTTGGACAGCGAGGACCTGGCACCGCACCGCGCCTTCGTAGTCGGCACGATGACTCGCCATCAGCTTTTCGTTCTCGAAGGCCGAGTCGATATGGTGGCCATCCGATTCAAACCCGGTGGCGCGCGACCGTTCCTTCGGGTGCCCGCCTGGGATTCGTGATCCTCCAGAGCGGCTCCGTGGAGCTCATGTACCAGACCCGCGCCAGCGTGGAGGCCGAGCACCCGAGCCTGGCCGACACGCCCATGAGCGGCAACCTACTCTTCGTTCAGGTGGATGACATCGACGCCGTGGAAGCGGCCTTGAAAGGGGTAGAAGTGATCGTGCCCAGGCGCACAACGTTTTATGGGGCAGACGAAATCAGCGTCCGGGAGCCGGGTGGCAACCTGGTTACCTTCGCCCAGTTCGCGGAAGGCGCCGGGGGGGACTAACTGATCGGGAGCTCGCTCCGCAGCGCTTCTCTGATTCGCTCGACCCACGACTCCTTCACGCCTACATCGTGCGCGAACTCGGGCCAGCGACGCACCGCAGCACGTACCTGCTCGTAGATAGCTTCGGCGCGACCACGCTTGATGGACGTCGACTTCGCTGACGCTCGCGGATCGTCGACCGTGAAGTGGTCCCGCTTCCCGTTCACCGTCATCTGATGTGTAGCCGTCCAGTCGCCCGTCGGATTGTAGGCGAAGGTCAGGTCGTACGCAGGAGAGAGGGACCAGTGGCCCGTCTTGTCCATGAGGAAGGACGACTTGAGGATACGACGGCAAGTGTGTTATATCGTCAAAAACGGCGACTTAGCATCACCAGAGACATACAAGTCGCCAACTCTGGCGAGATCACATCAGACCAAGGCCCAAGCCCTACGGCATTCCGGGAGGCGCCACCCGCCGCATCGTCGCCTGCTCGAACGCGTAAGCCAGCTCGAGCAGCCGCGGCTCGCTACACGCCATTCCTGTGAAGCTCACGCCGAAGGGGCGAGGATTCGCGTCGAACCCGTCCGGCATCGGCGGGCCGTTCGTATTCGCCAGGAACCCGAACGGCACGATCACGGTCGGATAACCGGGGCGCGCCGCGATGCCGGCGCCGCTCGAGCCCGGGAAGAGAAGTGCGTCCAAGCCCAGGTCGTTCATCACCTCGTCGATCCCATGCTCACCGTTCAGGTACAAGTCCCGCGCGCGATCGGCCTCGTACGTGGCTCGGTCCGCCTCCAGGTCGATGGCGTCAGACCTGTCGAGGTTCGCCTGCGCATACTTCATGGAACCGGCCTGCTCATGGGCCACGTTCCACGCGCGTAGCTCGGTCAGTGTCTTGACGGGTGCCGACGGACCGAGTGAGGCGAGCCACGCGTTGAAATCGCGCTTCATGCCGTAGGTGAGCACACTGCTCCTGCCACTCACCAGCAGGTTGTGCTCAAGATCCGGATCGATGACGCTGGGGATGTCTGCTGGATCGACGATCGTCGCCCCCTGCGCCGCGAGGATCTCGATCGCCTCTGCCATCAGCGCCCTTCCCTCGTCCGTCAGTCGGTTCTGGAACCGGTCGGTCTCGGGAACCTGAATCGAGTCGTAGTACGAGGCTCGAGGGATGCCGATGCGGGCCCCCTGCAGCCCATCGGCTAGGAGGAACGCCGTATAATCTCCGTTTGGCGGAGGCTCGCAGGTCAACGTCGCCGCGTCGTTCGGATCCGGATCTGCACCCTCAAGCGCCCCGAAAAAGATCGCCGCATCGGTGACGGTCCGCGCCATCGGTCCGGCGATGTCTTGATCGGCGGTGATCGGGATCACGCCATACCGGCTCACCCGACCGACTGTCGGCTTGATCCCCGCCAGCATGTTCGCGTTCGCCGGCGACAGGATCGAGCCCGAGGTCTCGGTGCCCACGTTCACGGCCCAGAAGCTCATCGCCGTGCCGATTCCCGAACTCGAGCCGCCCGTCCCCATCACAGGCCGGCCGTCGTTGCGGCCCTCCCGCGGATCGCGGCGAGGATCGTACGGGTTCAGGCCGAAGTCCCCTACCGCGCTGTAGTTACCGGGCATACCGTTGGCCATGAAGTTCGCGAGCTCGGTCATCACCGTCTTGGCGAGGATGATGGCGCCGGCCTCGCGGAGGTTCGTGACCATCGTCGCCTCGTACGGGGGGACGAACCCCTCGAAGGCCAGCGCACCCCCCGAAGTCGGGATGTGGGTGGTGTGGACGTTGTCCTTGAGAGCGACCGGGATGCCGTGTAGTGGACCGCGCACGCGACCCTCCGCACGCTCCTGGTCGAGCCGGTCCGCCTCTTCGAGTGCGTTCGCGTTGATTGAGATCACCGCGTTCACTCGCTCCTCGTAGAGGGCGATGCGCAGGAGGTGGGCCTCGACCAGCGCCCGCGAGGTCACGCGCCCTTCCTCCATCGCGCGCTGCATCTCGGGGATGGTCGCCTCTACCACGTCGAAGCTCTCCTGCGACGACGTACAGGACGAAAGCAGCGCACCCAGCAAGACGGCGATGAGCAGAAGGTCGGGGCGATTCTTGAACATGGTCATGGCTAGCTCCCTCGGAACCGGACAACGACCGGCCTTTGTCGAGGGGCCGGACGGGGCCGAGCAACATGAGAAAGGGAGGGGCGGGGCGCCAGTCGGACGGTCCAGTGGGTTGAACCGGACTGGCTCGAGTGACCTCCTCGACCCGCTCATGCAGCGTGGGGTCCCGGTTTGGACTAATCCCGCAGTGCGAACGTCACCAGCGTGTGTCCGGAGATCACGGAGAGGTACTGCCTTCCGTCCACCATGAACGTGACCGGTGCCATCACGATCTGCGCGCCGAGGCTCGCCTTCCACAACTCCTCGCCGGTCCGTGCGTCAAGCGCATGGAAGTAGCCCTCTCGGCCCCCGGTGAACAGCAGGTCCGAGGCGGTCGTCAGCATGCCACTGTCGCTGACGTCGAACTGCTCGAACTTCCACACCGGCTCGCTCGTGTGTGGGTTGAGAGCGATCACCGCACCGTGTCCTACCGCGTCCGTCCAGTTGTTGATCGGCGAGCTCCGCCCAATCCCGATCGTCGGTGAGCCCGGCGCCGGCGTTAACACGTCGAAACCACCGCCGAGAAAGGATCGGCCGGGACGATACTCCGACTCCTCTGGCCGATAGATCGTCGCGTAGTCCTCCCACGCGGAGAAGTAGAAGAGGCCCGTGCGCGGACTGTAGGAGGGCGGGTACCAGTTGGTGCCACCCTGATTGCCCGGCCACGTGGGCTCACCCGGCGGTTGCGGCGTGGGGATCGGCCTTCCGTTCTCGTCGAGACCGCTCGACCAGTTCACCTTCACGAACGGCGCTCCCGAAAGGAACTCCCCCGTGACACGGTCGAGAACGTAGAAGTACCCATTCCGATTCGCCCACAGCATCAGTCTTCTCGGCGCTCCGTTCCACTCCATATCGACGAGCACGGGGACCTGAACCGAGTCGTAGTCGTACCCGTCGTTCGGCGTGAACTGGAAATACCACACGAGTTCGCCGGTGTCCGCATCGAGTGCAACGACCGCGTCCGAGTACAGGTTGTCGCCCGGACGCTGCTCGGCATTCCAGTCGGGACCCGGGTTCCCGATGCCCCAGTAGGTCAGGTTGAGCTCTGGGTCGTACGACCCGGTGATCCACGCCGGCGCACCACCGTGCTCCCAGTCGTCGCCCTCCCAGGTGTCGTGTCCCGGCTCGCCGGGACCCGGGATCGTGTAGAAGCGCCACGCCTCTTCTCCCGTGTCGGCGTCGTAGGCGGCAACGAAACCGCGGATGCCGTACTCGCCGCCCCCGACCCCGACGATCACCTTGTCCTTCACGACCAGCGGTGCCATCGTGATCGAATAGGCGAGCTGGACGTCCCCGACCTCGACGTTCCAGAGCGGCTGCCCGTTGGTCGCGTCGATCGCGATGAGCCGGGCGTCCAGCGTGCCCATGAACACCTTGCCCTCGAGCACCGCGACCCCGCGGTTGTTGGCACCGCAGCACACGCTCGCCGCCTCGTCCGGCGTGTGCTGATACATCCAGAAGACCCGACCCGTGACGGCGTCCACGGCCATGACGTCGTTGGGGCGTTCGGTGATGTACATGATCCCATTATCGACGATCGGGTTCGACTGCCACGCGCCGAACACCTGATTCTGGAGCATCCACTTCAGCTCCAATTCGTCTACGTTGTCTGATGTGATCTGGTCGAGTGAGCTGTAGCGCTGACTCGAGTACGAACCGTTGTACGTGAGCCAGTTCTCGGGCTCGTCCGCCGAACCGAGAATCCGATCGTACGTCACCTGTGCTCGGATATGGGAGGGCGCCAGAAGCCCCCCCATGACGGACACCAACACCAGCGTACGCGCGATGGACTTCACGGAAGGCCTCTGAGTGAAAGGAGATACCCGATGAGGTCGGCGACCTCGTCCGCCGACAGCGTCGTCGGTTTCATGATCGGCGTCAGGCTCGCTTCGTACTCGACGAGATTGGATTTGGTGAGCGAGCGGAGCCGACCGTTCGAATCGATAAGTTGAACCGTGTAAGTATCTTCATTTACTCGTCTCCCCCGGATCGTTTCGCCGTCACGTGTCACCGCGCGCACGGAGCGATTGATCGGCAAGAGGGCACGGCCCGGGTCGAGTAGCGTGCGCTGCAACGCGGCCGGTGTGCGAATGGAGCCGATGTCACTGAGGTCGGGCGCCGTGTACGGACCCCGCCCGCCCACCCGGTGGCAGGAGGCGCACTCCCCTCTCCCGTCGAACAGCCCCCGCCCGCGAGCTGCATCGCCGACCCTGACCGCAACGCCGCTCGCATCGAAACCCGCCCGAATATAGGCGACGATTCCGTCGAGCTCGTCTTGCCGCAGATCGAAGGCGGGCATGCGGGCGTTGGAAAGGCCCGCCGTGATCACATCGCGAAGGTCGTCGTCCGACAGCACGCGGCTGAACTGGCCGCGCCGGAGATCCATACCGTCTACGCCATCTCCACTCGCCCCGTGACACAACGAACAATCGGCCGCATACACGCGGGAGCCCGCCTCGATGTCCTCACTGCTGTACTGGTGATCGGAAGCACTCTGCGCGAAACCCTGTTCGGGTAGCGTGAGCATCGGCGCCAAGGCACAGGACCACAGAAGGGCAAGGCGAAAGAATGAGCGCATGTGATCTCTCCTGTGAGTCGCGAGGGATCGGAAAAACCAAGCCCCGGATGGGTGGGGATAACGTGAGGAAGTGGCACTGACGCGTCAAACACGGAGACTCCCAATCTCCAGGCGCTGGCACGGGACACAGTTTCCTCCCATTCATATGTCGACATAGAAGACTCGTACGTGCCAGGAATTCGCATGTGCCGAGAGACCGTGCACTAACGGCGGCGATGAAAAGCCGGCAGGAGGAATCATGCTCAGGTTGATGAGAGTCACGCTCATGAGCGGCGTCTTGGTCTTGACTGTGCTAACTGGGGCTCGAGCGCAGAACAGCCTGTCCATCGAGCAAGTCAAAGATGGCCTCTACGCCATCATCGGTAGCGGCGGGAACGTCGGTGTACGGGTGACCGACGAGGGAGTGATTCTGATCGATGACAAGTTTCCGCAAAACTTCGCCGAGATCCAATCACTGGTCAGCCAGGTAAGCGATCAACCGGTCCGGTACGTCCTCAACACCCATCATCATGGCGACCATTCCGGGGGCAACGTCGAGTACATCGAAATCGCGGAGATCATCGCGCACCAGAATGCCAGGGACAACATGGTCAGAGGAGACCAGGACGCTCCGCCGCGACTGGTCTTCACGGATCAGACCGCCGTCTATCTGGGCGGCGTCGAGGTGCGGGCATTCTACATGGGCCGTGGGCACACGAACGGCGATGCCGTGATCTATTTTCCCGACCTGAAAACGGTACACGGAGGCGACCTACTCCATGGTACCGCGCCGTTCATCGACTACGGAAACGGCGGCAGCAGCAAGGGCTGGGTCTCGACCATGAACAACATCTTGGCACTGGATTTCGACACCGCCATTCCCGGCCACGGCGCGATCATGAACCGCGACGACGTGGTCAATTTTCGCAATCAGATGGAAGCGGTTCGTGCCCGTATGGCGGGCCTGATCCGGTCGGGCATGCCCAAGAGCGAAGCGTCTGACCGCATACGGACGCAGAGCATCAGCTGGACCCTGGCAGAAAACGGCCTCTTCATGCAGAGAAGCATTCCGGGCTTCTACGATGAGATCGCGGCTGAGTTGCGAGAGTAGCTTTTGGGGCCTGGCCTCTAGTTCTCCAGCATCTGGAGCGACGTGGCGCGGGCGATCAGCCCCTGCTGGACTCCGAATGCGCCACGAGGGACGTCCCGACCATGTCACCCATCACGTTGATCGTCGTGTTGCCCATGTCGACGAGCCGGTAGATGCCGCCGACGATGGCCGCGATCTCGATCGGGAGGTTGAAAGCCTGTACGTAAATCAGCGCGATCACGAATCCACCGCCCGGGATGCCGCCTGAGGCTTCGGAAAGCAGGAGTCCGATGAAGAGGATGGAGAGGAAAGACGCCGCGTCGAACTCGACCCCCGCGGCTTGAGCCGTAAAGAGGAGTACCGCTCCCAGCATGACGGAAGTGCCGTCCTTGTTGAGCTGAGCACCGAGCGGAAGCGTAAACGAGTAGAGCGCCCTCGGGAGCCGAATCTTCTCGGCCATCTCGAGCGCGACGGAGAGGGAAGCCAAGCTCGACGTGGTCGCGGCCGTGGTCGCCCATAAGGGGCCGGTCTCCCGAAGGAACCGACTCGGGCTCCGTTCCGTGAACGTCCGGAGTAACACGACGTAGCCCACGAATACGATGAGCTGCGCGGCATACACCCCAAGGAGGAACTTCGTCAGGGGACCGAGCAGCGCGGCGCCGTATCGTCCCACCGTCACGGCCATGAGCGCTCCGATACCAACGGGTGCGACGACCAGGATCAGGTCGACGAGCCGTCGAAAGAGTCCCGCCAGATCCGAGTAGGCCTCCGCGAGGCGATCACGAGTCGCCCCGGTCAGCATGAGCGTCGCGATGCCCAGGAGAACGGCGACCACAACGAGCTGCACGACGTTCCCCTCTGCGAAGGCCTGGAACACGTTCGTCGGGACCATCCCCAACAGCACCTCCGCGATCGAGGGTACAGTCCCCACTGTGCCCTCCACCTGCTCGGTGAGCTGCATACCGACGCCGGGCCGAAGCAGGGCCATCGCCCCGATCCCGAGCGACAGAGCAACGACGTCCGTGACGACGTAGTAGCTCATGATCTTCCCCGCGAGCCGCCCGAACGTGCGAACATCCGTCAACGCGGTGAGCCCCGCGAGAAGGTTGAAGAAGACGAGCGGGATGGCCGCGAGCACCAGCAGCCGGATGAAAAGGTCACCGATGGGCTGAATGACTATGATCCGCTCGCCGAGGGCTGCCCCCAGAACCGACCCGAGCACCATGCCGATGAAAATTCGGGTTCCCAGTCCCATGCCTGCGCGGCGATCCGGGGACGCGGCGGGGGTCGAGCCCTCTGTCATCGAGTCAGGGAGGCGAGGCTGGATGTGGTCATGCCGATAACTTGCGCGTACGGCATGCGCCGGCAAGTGGACGCACGCTGGGCCGCAGTCGTCGCCCTTCGCCCGACTGTCGGTTTCGACCGCCCGCCCGTTATACTGCCAGCCGGCATTTTCCACCGGCTTCGACGAAAGCCCTTCAGGGACGAGGCATCATGAGACTAGAACAGATGGGCGTAGGCCTTGTTCTCACCGCTGGACTGGCGGTACTCCCGGCGTGTGCCGGTGAGAATCAAGCCGGGTCGCGAGGGGATGGCGTGAAGGGCGGGGACGACCGGGCCGGCGCATACGACGGCGTGGCAGACTGGTGGAAGCCGGCCGCGGACCACACAGGGCCGTGGACGTGGGGGCAGGTGTCGGGCGTTGCGGCAGACACCCCGGACCGCATCATCGTGGCGGTGTGGGGAGACCGGGACGCGGCCGGCCGGGAGAGAGAGGGCAGCTCGAACTACCTCGTGGTCGTCGACCGGAACGGAAACATCATCGAGAACTGGTCGCAGTGGGACTCGACCTTCAACAAGCCTCACCAGGTCTACATCAGTCCTTACGATCCGGAGCGCCACGTCTGGGTCGTGGAGCGCGGTGGCGGCAA
This sequence comes from Gemmatimonadales bacterium UBA6960, assembly GCA_963577685.1. Lineage (GTDB taxonomy): Bacteria > Gemmatimonadota > Gemmatimonadetes > Longimicrobiales > Gaopeijiaceae > UBA822. The sequence continues at coordinate 8,653 of CAUZAE010000030.1, forward strand.
AGACGTCAACATGCAGATCCTCAAGTTCACCAATGACGGCAGCGAGTTGGTGATGCGGCTCGTCGATCCCAATCACCCCACGACCCGCGCGGAGGCACGAGCAAATCCGAACCCGGGCCCGTTCACCTACGGTGATCCGGCGGTACTCGTCTTCCTCCCGGACGGCAGTTTCCTACTCGGCGACGGGTACTGGAACTCCCGCATCATCAAGTACAGCGCATCAGGCGAGTACCTGATGGAGTGGGGGGAGCTCGGCGACGGCCCAGGACAGTTCGACCTCGTCCACGGTGTCGCCGTGGACCGGAATAGCCGGGTCTACGTCGGCGACCGGACGAACAACCGTATCCAAGTCTTTACCGAAGACGGCGAGTTCATCGAGGAATGGCCGGACGTTTCTGATCCCGTCGGAATCTTCATCGATGAAAACGAGGCAGTCTGGGTGATCTCTGCGGCACTGAACCGGATCCTCAAGTACAACCTCGACGGTGAGCTTCAGTACTACTGGGGTGCATACGGTGGGACGCGGGGCGGCTTCGCCGGCGGCTTGTCGCGTCCGCACCAGATGGATGTCGACCAGGAGGGCAACGTCTACATCGCCAGCTGGGATGGGGGCTGGCTGAACAAGTTCGTTCCGAAGCCGGGCGCCGATCCGAGCAAGCTGGTGGGCAGGGGGATCGTGTTGGGGAACTAGGACGGCCGTAGCCCCCACAACGCTCAGCGTGACATCAGAGGATGTCCAACTAAATGCCGCAGTTCATCTGCCAGGTGTGCGAAGAGGCGTTCAGCGTCCCCGACGCCGCACTGGAAAAATATCCGGGTTGGGAACCGAAGTACTGCCGTAAACACTCTCCCAACGCGAAGAAGGCGAAGCGCCCCGCCCCGAAAGGCGCAAGCTCCAGGAAGCCGGCGTCAGTCCGGAGCAGCCCGGCGGCCGCAAGGGAAGAAAACCTCACCCGGGCCGAGGTCCTCGCCAAGTACACCGACGGACCCGACACAGGCATCTTCACGGACGGAAGCGCCCAGCCCAACCCCGGTCCCGGCGGCTGGGGCTTCGTGTGGGTAGAGGCCGGCGACATCGAACTCGAGATGCACGGCTCCACCTCCGACACGACCAACAATCGCATGGAGCTAACGGCGCTGATCGAAGCGTACCGGGCCCTCCCGGAGACAGCGACCGTTACCGTCTTCACGGACAGCCAACTCTGCTTCAACACCGTCACGAAGTGGGCGCCTGGTTGGGAGCAAAAGGGCTGGAAGCGCAAGGGCGCCCCACTGAAGAACCTTGATCTCGTGAAGGAGCTACTGAAGCTCTACCGTGCACGTCCGAACTGCCCGCTGAAGTGGACACGTGCGCACGTCGGTTCGAGGTGGAACGAGTACGCCGACTCGCTAGCCACCGCCTGGAATCGGTCGGAATTCTAAGCGCCCGGCCAGTCCCCCGAAACTTCGGTCATGCCTTGACCGTCTAGGTATCTAGGCCTAGCTTGGTGACGCCTAGACACTCTAGGCAACCAAAAGGAGACTTCGCTCCGATGGCTCCGAAGAACACACTGCTTCATGGGACCCTGGAGGTCCTGATCCTCAAGACGGTGTCCCACGCCCCTCGTCATGGCTACGCGATCGCCCGCTGGCTTGAGGAGCACACAGGGGAGGCCATTCAGGTTGAGGAGGGATCTCTCTATCCGGCTCTCTATCGCATGGAGCAAAAGGGACTGCTCGCTTCGACCTGGGGGCGTTCGGAGCTGGATCGGCGGGCGAAGTTTTATGAGTTGACGCCCAAGGGCCGGGCTCGCCTATCGGAAGAGGTGGAGGCCTGGACCGCCTTTTCCCAAGCCGTGTCTGTGATCCTGACGGGCTGAGGACGACGCCTGGGACGGGACCGGAGGACGCCGCGGATTATCTCTGCCGAGATCGTGAAGCTCGGCCGAAAGACGCTCGGCCTGTCCGCCGCGGTCCGAGGTCTACTCGGTGAAATCGATTCGTCTCTGCCCGTCTCGGACGTTCAGACCATGGAACAGAACGTCGCCACGTCCATGGCCCAGCCCCGCTTCATGACGTTGCTGTTGAGCCTGTTCGCAGGTGTAGCCTTGATGCTGGCGGCCATCGGGACCTACGGCGTCATGTCCTATTCAGTGGCAGAACGAAACAGGGAGATCGGCATCCGGATGGCCGTGGGGGCGGAGAGCTCCTCCGTCCTGAGTATGGTGCTGAAGCAGGGTGGAGCTTTGGCGGGGTTGGAGCTGGTGATTGGTGTGGCGGGCTCCTTCGGCCTTACCCGGTTCCTGGGTGCTCAGCTGTACGAGGTGAGCGCGACCGATCTCGGAGCGTTCGTGGTGGCACCGTTGTTCCTGGCGTTGGTGGCAGTTGCCGCCTGCTACTTCCTGACACGGCGCGGGACCCGCGTCGATCCGGTGACCGCGCTACGGGCGGACTAACACGGCGGCCGTGAGATGCCCCGGGCCGCCAACACGGCCCGGGGCCAGCTCGCATCTCAGTTCGGGTTTCTACCACTCCGGTTGCTCCCTCCGATCGGGTCGCCGGCGGGCATCTGGAGCTGCGGGCCAGGCACCGTGTTCTCGATGCGCGATTGCCAGCGCCGAATGTCGGAAGCCACGAGCCGCTCGTGTGGTGACGGTGCCGACGTGCTCTCGACTCGGGCCGCAAGCGTCTCGAGACGATCGGACAGAATGGCTCGTACCTCGGCAGGGTTCACGGCGCTGCTCGCTTGTTGCATCATCCGATCGACGACCGAGCGCTGAACGGAATGAAGGACACGCTGCCGGTACTCATCCCTAGGTGCGGGCGCGTCCCACGTGACCTCGAAGAGCCGATCCGTAACCTCCTCCAGGTTGGGGTAATCCCCCATGCTCCCGAATACGACGAGCCGGGACATCCGCTGCGGGTGAAGAACCTCCCCCACCGAAAAATTGGCCGAGGCTTCAGCGGCTGCCAGCGGATCGAACAGGAGCTCCGTGTTGCCCGGGAAGGCCTCGCCCTCGCCATATCGGTAGGCCGGCGGCGGGATCATGGACACGATCTCCTCCGGGAGCGTCAGGAAATCGACGTCCAGGGTCGACAGAATGGTCTCCAGAGCGTCACGCTGTTCGTCACCAGAGACGATCGTGAACGGAATCTGGCCATCTCCCTTCAACGCGTTCCGGTAATCGGCACCGCCGAGGCTCTGAGCCGCCGAGCGCAGCTGGAACCGGTGATGCATGTAGAGGGGGAGCAGTACGTACTCCAGATTCGAGAGAGGCTCACCCGTGCGAATCGCGTCGGCGCCGAACCGCCGGAGTCCGATCTCGCGGACACGGATCTCTAGTTTGAGCTGATCCACCAGGTTGGCACCGTTGTCCCACACGCTGGCGTACTGATGACCGGCTCCGATGAAGTTGTTGTTGCTGTGCCCCATGTAGATGAGGCCGGCTTCCACGCCCTGCTGCGCGATCCGGGCCAGCTCACTGACTTCATCGGTTCCGGGCACAAACTCACGATAGAGCCAATTCACGGAGAGCTTGTCGTACTCTCCGATGCGCTGCACGTAGGCGTTCGACAAGTCGAGGTTGCCGTTCCCGTCGATTTCGACCAACGGCGCAGGATAGTCCATCACGCTCTCCCGCCCGTAGGCGCTGGCCATGTAGTTGTGAGGGAACCCGAGCGTGTGACCGACCTCGTGGGCCGAGAGCTGACGTACCCGAGCCAGTGCCATCTCGACTGCCGCCGATTCGTCTACGACCTGAGCCAAATACTCGAAGTTCGGCGCCCCGGCCAAATCGCACGTCTCACAGTAGGCACGCCGGTCCCAGTCCGAGACGATGTCGAAATATCCGCCACCGCCCGGTGAGGAGATGCCACCCGGGAACGGTGCCACCATGCCCTGGCCGTGAAGGTAGTCCTGCCGCAGTCGCAGGCTACCGAGGTTCACCACGCCCCGCACGATCTCGCCCGTACGTGGATCTGTAACGGTGCTCCCGTAGGAGTAGCCGCGAGTTCGGCGGTGGGTCCAGTGGATCATGTTATAGCGGATGTCCTGGGGATCCACACCCGCGGGCAACACCTCGACCCGAAAAGCGTCGATGAACCCCGCGGCCTCGAACGCGTCGTTCCACCAGCTCGCGCCCTCGATCAGGGCACTGCGAACAGGCTCCGGCGTGCCCGGATCGACATAGTAGACGATGGGCTCGACCGCCTCGGAGGGCCCGGGTCCGGGATTGCGCTTCTCCAGGCGATGGCGCGCCACCCATCTCTGGCGCGTGTCCTCATCGATGGCTGTGGCATAGTCGTAGACCGTGGGGCCGTTGACCCCCACTCTCGGGTCCGCAGTGCGAGTGCGGTAGCCGTCATCGGGCAGCCGAATGAAGGAATGGTGCTGGCGCAAAGTGATCGCTCCTCCGGTGGCGGCAACCCCCTGAACCAGCCCGCCCGGCTGGGCGCTCGTGAAGGTGAGTATGGCCTCGACCTCGGTGTTCTCCGGAAAGGACCGAGTCGCGGGCATGTGAATGGCGCTCCGCGACCGGTCGAGCGAGAAGCTGCCCTGGTTCCGCTGCGCGATCTGCGCTACGACGCCTCGCGCGTCACGAAGGAAGAACTCTGTGGCGTCCACCAGCACGCGGCCATCGGTCTCCGCCACGATGTCGAAGCCCCAGTGTACCGACGGTGCGAACGCATCGCGCACGGCCTGAGCCTCCGTCGGATTATCGCTGCGGGCGCGGAACCGGTAGTTGGGCTCCATGAGGAGGACCCGGGGCCCGATACGCGTCGGCTCCAAGATGTGTGTGCCCCGCAGTTGACCCCTGTCGATACCGACCGGATTGCTTCCGAGTCCCGACCCCATGGAGATCTGGTAGAGGAACTCCCTACCCAGGTCTGCGATCTCCCAGTAGAGCGACCCAGTGGAATCTTCCCAATAGAGGTTGAAGAACCCCTCCATCCGGTCGGCGTTCTGGGTCTTTTCCTCGATGCTGGGCAGTGCGCCCTCCTGGGCCGCGGCCGAAGACACCCAGCCCGCGGAAAGCACGATGGTGAGAGCGGGGAGAATCACGAGCCTGAGCAGCCTGGCGGCTGTCCGTGAAAGCGATGAGCACAGCGATGAGGACAGCATTGGGGTCACCTCCTTGGGAGTCGATTCCTGAGTCACACGACGCGTATCCGGAGTACGCATTCGTGACACACTCTAGACTTCCCAACCAACCCGCACCAGCGCATGTCGCTGGTGCGATCAGGAGGCGTCGGCGCTGCGATCAGGAGGCATCGCTGGCTTCCCCCGAGGGTTTTTCGACAGCCACCGGTATGCCTTGTACGCCCCATACCCGACGGCTCCAACGGTCAGAACCGCCGGAATCCACCCCAACACGTTCAGGACGATGGCCCCCGCGATCACAACCGCGCCTCCCTGCAGCCAACCTACGAGCTGACCCCGATGTCGGGCGCTGACAACGTCCTTCTCAGTGAACACTTTTACGGGCAGGCTCATCTCGACCCCTCACGCTCTCTGCGAAATGTCTGGTTGATACCGGCTGTGAAGCCTGGCCAACGCAAGACCTCTTGGTGATGACTCACCGAATCTCTCATGACTCCGTGGCATACGGTAGCGATGGTACTGTAGCGATGCGCTTGCTGATCGGCGTCACGGTCACGATCGCGCGGCGTTTTCTATGCCATTAGTTTCCACGGGCAGCGCCATCGTTCCATACCAGACACTCCGGCCCGCGAACCGGCATCCCAGGAGATTGACCCATGAAGCCCCGATCTGTCATAGTCGGATTGACCCTCGCCTTCGCCATGGTGGCCACGTCTCTGTCCGCCCAGGAGAGGCGCCCCTTGGATCATCCCGACTACGACGTCTGGAACCGTATCGACGGGGAGCGCCTGGCGCCCGACGGTGACTGGGTGGTGTACGCCCTCGTGCCAGGTGACGGCGACAAGACCCTGGTCCTTCGTGAAACACGCTCCTCGGGTGAGTGGAGGCGACCTCGCGGCACCGAGGCGCGCTTCACGGCGAATTCTCGGTGGGTCGTGTTCACCGTCGAGCCGTCGGATGCGGCGGTAGACGCTGCCAAGGCCGAGGGAAGCAAGGGTGACGCGCTGCCGAAGGATTCCTTGGCCATGGTGGAGCTGGGGGCCCTGACGCCAGGCGCTGAACCCGGTGGCTACGTGGCGGGACGCGTGAAGTCTTTTTCGGTGCCGGAAGACGAGGGGGAGTGGGTCGCCTACCTACTCGAGGCCCCGGCGGAGGATGACGATGCCCGTGAGAGCGGAGAGGAGGAGCCAGAAGCCGAAGACGAGGCGCATGACAAGGACGAGGGCACCGAGCTCGTTCTTCGGCATCTAGCGTCCAGCACCGAGTTCCGCTTCCGGGGGGTCACCGCGTACCGCTTCTCCGGAGACGGCGCGAACCTCTATTACACTGTCTCCAGCGAGGACGGAGCGGCAGACGGTGCGTACCGCGTCGAGGTCGAGTCTGGAGTCGTCACCTCCCTCGCTACAGGTGAGGGGAAGTACACTCAACTAGTCGTCGACGAGTCGGGGCGACGAGCTGCCTTCCTCACGAACAAGGACGATTGGGAAGACGAGCAACCCTCCTTCACCCTCTACGTCGATGACGCCCCGCTCGCCAGCGAAGGAGACCCGGGGATCCCCGAAGGCTGGTGGGTCAATCAAAAGGGAGACGTCACGTTCTCGGATGACGGCTCCAGGGTCTTCTTTGGAACGGCACCCAGGCCTGCTCCCGAACCCGAGGGCGAGACTGACGAGGAGGACGAGGTCACGCTCGACGTCTGGAACTGGCAGGACCCGTATATCATGCCCATGCAGCTCATCCAGACCGAAAGCGAACGTGACCGTGCGTATACGGCGGTCGTACCATCGGATGGCGGACCCGTAATACAGCTCGGCACGTTGGACCTTCCGAATGTCACGGTAGGAAGCGACGGCGACGCCCTTGTGGCCCTCGGAACGACGGGCCTGCCCTACCGACAGCTCGTGTCGTGGGATGGGCGTTATGCCGACTACTACACGATCGACGTAAATGATGGCACCCGGAAGCTCGTAGCCGAGCGCGTCCGGAGCGGAAGACCATCCCTGTCCCCGGACAGTCGGTTCATCTACTGGTGGGACGGAACTGAGAGAGCCTGGCTCGCGTGGTCCATCGAAACCGGTGAGGCGAGCAACCTGAGCGCGCAAATCCCGTTCCCTGTCCACGACCTCTTCGACGATCGACCCGAGCCCCCGGGATCCATTGGGACGCCACGCTGGACCGAGGGCGACGCAGGTATCCTGATCAACGACTGGCACGACATCTGGCTGATCGATCCCACAGGGCGCGAATCTCCCCGAAACGTCACCGAGGGAGTGGGGCGACGCGAGGGCCTGCGATTCACCTACGTGCAGACGGACCCGGAGGAAGACGTCGTTCCCATGGGCCGGGACGTACTTTTGTCGGCGTTCCACCTGACCGACAAGTCTGACGGGTTCTACCGGGACCGCTTCGATCGTAACAATGAGCCCCGGCCCTTGGTGATGGACGACGTCGACTTCTCTACGCCGACCAAGGCGGAGGATTCAGACATTGTGCTCCTCACACGGCAGACGTTCCGAGAATTCCCCGACCTTTGGATGGCAGGAGAGATGCTCGACGGACTGACCAAGATCTCCAACGCCAATCCCCAGCAGGAAGAGTATACGTGGGGCACGGAGGAGCTCGTGTCGTGGAATTCCAACGACGGCATCCCACTTCAGGGGATCCTCTACAAACCGGACGACTTCGATGCGAGCCGCGAGTACCCCATGATGGTGTACTTCTACGAGCGTTTCTCTGACGGCTTGCACCAATACGCCGTGCCAGCGGCCGGAAGCTCATCCATCAATCGAAGCTTCTACGTGAGCCGCGGTTACGTCCTTTTCGTACCCGACATCCCGTACGAGTTGGGACACCCGGGTGAGAGTGCGGCGGACGCGGTGATCCCGGGCGTGCTGTCGATCTTGGACTTGGGCTTCGTGGATCTAGATCGGATAGGTGTCCAAGGACACAGCTGGGGTGGATATCAGATCTCGTGGATGATCACGCGAAGCAACCTCTTCGCCGCCGCAGAAGCGGGAGCCCCGGTCGTGAACATGACGAGCGCGTACGGTGGCATCCGGTGGGGCACGGGGATGGTGCGGCAATTCCAGTATGAGCAGACCCAGAGCCGGATCGGCGGAACCCTGTGGGATCGGCCGCTCGAGTACCTGGACAACTCCCCGCTATTCCAGGCGGATAAGATCGAGACCCCGCTCCTCATGATGCACAACGACGAGGACACCGCGGTTCCGTGGTATCAGGGGATCGAGATGTTCGCAGCCATGCGGCGACTCGGAAAGCCCACCTGGCTTCTCAACTACAACGGCGAGCCGCACGGTCTCAGGCGAGAGGCCAACCGACGGGACTTCGCCATTCGAATGCAGCAATTCTTCGACCACTACTTGATGGACGCACCGCCGCCTGTCTGGATGGTCGAGGGCGTTCCTGCTGTCTTGAAAGGCAAGACGTTGGGACTGGACTTGGTGACGAAGCCGGTGACACAGCAGGGAAGATCTGGCGGCGGGAGACCTTGAGGCTCTAAACCGCCTGTCTTTCTCACGCAACGGCGCCGATGGGACCCCCGAGTGGGGGTCCCATCTCGCCGTTGTCTAGCTGCCGGTCTCTCTAGCTACCGGCCAACCCCCGCACCGCCTCGGCCAAGGTCCGTACCTTGGAGGCATCCGCAGTCCGTCCCGCTTCGCGCTCCAGCTCTCCGGCAAGCGACCTCAGAGCCGTGCGCCGGGCCGCACCTGACGCTCGCTCAGCGGCGGCCAGCGTCCCGCGGACTTCTGCGATCCGGGACGAAGCCATCGAGCGCGAACGGTCGAGCTGATCCACATAGGCACCCGCCAAGGCAAACGTGTAGGGCCAGACGAACCTGGGCTGCCCCTGCGCGTTCAGATGGTCGAGACGAACGGATTTCGCGGCGTCGATCTCGTTCTGCGACATCACGTCGCTGGCGGTGAGCTCGAAGATATCGAGTCCACGTGCGATCTCGGAGCTCACGAGAACTCCGTTGTACCAGTAGACCGACCAGGTTCCGCCCGCACCCTGGCGAGTCGCGTCGGTGGGCCCCCGGTCGTGGAACGCGATTTCGACCGGATTCTTGGCATCGGTCCAGTCGAAGACAGAGACGCCACCCTGATACCAGGACTGAGCCATGATATCACGGCCCGGGACCGGAATCAGCGAGCCGTTGTGGGCCACGCAGTTCTCGAGTGAGGTCTGAGGCGCAGGCATCTTGTAGTACGACTGGAACACCAACTTCCCGTCTTCGATCGTGAAGATGGCGTTCGCGCCCCACTCCATGGGATCACCGACGCGGCACTTCGGACCGCCGCCCCCGCCCCACTCGTCGGTGAAGAGCACCTTCGTGCCGTCGTTGTTGAACGTGGCGGAGTGCCAGTAGGCGAAGTTTGAGTCCGCCGCTGCCTCGAGCCGCACGGGATTCGTGGGATCACTGATGTCGAGCAGGAGCCCATACCCGCCGCAAGCCCCTCCGGCGAACCCGATCTCCGGGTACACCGTGATGTCGTGGCACTGTGAGGGGCCGCGATTCCCCCCGGTCCCCGGCCTCTGCCGCCGGGCCTGGAACTCCGGCAGGCGCTCGCGGAGCGAGGCGCTGTCGGCGGCGGTCGCAGCTCCGCGGCCGCCCCGTGCGGCGACGATCTCCTCGAGCCACGGTCCAGTCTGGCGGTCGGACAGCACGCTTTCCTGCCCGCCCCTCATCCCGATAAACGCGCCGCTCTCCCGTGCCGCCTCGATCTGGGCCAAATCGGCAACCGACAGGCCGTGGGTCTCCGGAGCCAGAAGTTCCTCGAAGATCCGAGGCGAGGACACGATCTCGGCCGCCGCAGGATTGTCGACGGGCACCCGGATCACCTCGATCCTGAACAGAGCCGAGTTCGGATCCTCACTAGGTAACGCACCTGAACAGCCCGCCAGCTCCTCGGACGGGCGCACCGACGAAGAACCAGACACGTAGATGTAGACGTTGTCCGGGTCGTTGGGAGCCTCCAAGACCGTGTGCGTATGCGATCCCCGGCACGTCTGCACGTTGGTGATGTACCTCGGACTACGAATGTCCGTGATGTCGAAGATACGAATTCCCCGTAGCCGGTCCTGGCTGACCGCGTCGGGGACGCCCTCGGTACCGCAGTCGACTCGACCACCCAAGCCCTCGCCCGAGACGAACATCAGATGCTTGTAGACGGACACGTCACTCTGCGACGCCGGGCAGACGTACGTGGTTACAGACGCCGGGCCGTTCGGGTTCTCGATATTCCAAACTTGAATGCCATTGTAGTTGCCCTGGATGGCGTACTCACCCGTGAACGCCAGGTCCGAATTCGTGAAACCCACGAACGCCTCCGCCGGCGGCGTGCTCGATACCACCCGCAGGTTCCATGTGGCTTCCTCGGCGTCGAAGAGCCCCGCTCCCAGACCGACGCGCGGATCCGGGCTCGGCGGTGTGACCCGGAGGGGTAGAGGGGTCATCCGTGGGGCTACGGCGGTGGTAGCCGTTTCGCGCGGGCTCGATACGGCCGATGTGGCCGATCCGCCGGCACAGCCGGCCAGGGTCACGAGCCCTGCAGCAAAGGTAAACAAGCTCGTCGAGCGAGCTGGAGTGCGTGGCAGGCTACTGAGTAGCCGGGCGATGGAGATCATGGCAGTTCCTCGAACGTGATGAGTTGCGTACGTCTCAGTGATTGGGCTCTGACGCGGGCAACGCGTCGAGCATGCTCTGCATGCGAGCGACTTCGGTGATCTGATCCACTTGGATGTCGGAGGCGAGCTTAAACGCGAGATCGTCCAGCGCAGCTCCGTCGATGGCAAAAAGTTCATGCACCATGGTGACGGCGCCCTCGTGGTGCTGAATCATATAGGTCAAGAACAGCCGGTCGAACTCCACACCCCGTGCGTTTTCCAGTCTTTCGAGTTGCTGCGAACTCAGCATCCCCGGCATCTGCATGTGTTGGGCCATGTGGCCGGTGCCGTCCACCTCCGGGGCCGGACGACCCCGCTCACTAAGCCACTGCTGCATATAAGCGATCTCGTCCGTCTGGGCATTGATGATCCGCGAAGTCAATATCCTAATCTGTGAACCGGCTCCGCTCGCGGATGCGAACCCCGACATAACGAGGGCCTGAGCGTGGTGCCCGATCATTCCCGTCATGAACCGGACGTCGGCCTCGCTCACGCGCATCAGGACGCTGTCTTGTCGAGCCCGGTAGAGGGCCTCGAGTTCAGCCATGGACATGGTGGTAGCGGCACCGGGACTCTGGGCCGCAGTCCCGCCGGTGCCGCCGCACGCCTGTAGTAGTAGCAGCGCGCCGACCAAAACGGCATGTCTCAAATGGATTTCAGTAACTTTCATGCCCTTACACTATGTCCTTGGTTGCCCAGCGCAACCCGTCACTCCGGCAAGGCAAACGCGACGTATGTGCCGCCACTGGGTGCCCCATTCTTGCCGCCGCCGGCGGCGATCACGATGTACTGCCTCCCGTCTACCATATAGGTGGACGGCGTGGCGTTCCCCGCGGCGGGCAGCGCCGCCTCCCAGAGCAGGTCGCCCGTGAGCTTGTCGAACGCACGGATCCTGTCGTCGTATGTGGTGGCGGCGATAATGAGCAGGCCGTTCTCCGTGACGATCGCGCCCCCGTAATTGTCGGTTCCGGTGCCCGTGATCCCCGTGGCGGTAAGCTCAGGATACTCACCGAAGGGGATCGACCAACGGATGTCGCCAACGTTGAGATCGATGGCGTTGAGCGTCCCCCACGGCGGCCTGATTCCCGGGTACCCTTCGTGGTCGAGGAAGATGTCGAATAAGGCGGTGCGGTACGGGAGGTCGAAGGGCGTCACGCCGACCTCGTCCCCGCCAGGGTCGTCCCCCGTCTCCAGGTAGTCGACGAGACGGTTGATGGTCCCGCGGTTCATCACGGAGCCAAAGGCCGGCATCAGCCCCGTCCCCTCGCGGATGAGCGAGATCACCTGATCGCGCGACCTGCGTTCGAAGAGATTCTCGAGCGATGGACCCAGCCCGGTCCCCCTCTGGTCCTCGCCATGGCAGCTCGCGCAGCTGGACCCGTACAGTGACTCGTCGCTCCGAGGAGCCAGCTTCAGCAGCCACGCCATCTCGTTCGAGTTCACGTACAGGAGGGCCGTCTTCGGATCGAACGCCGGACCGCCCCACTCACCCCCGCCGTCTACGCCCGGAAATATGATCGTCCCGCTCGTGTCGGGCGCCGAGAATGGATCCTCGGTGCTGAACGCGTTGAACGTGGCGAGGGCGCTCGCGCGCGCTTCGGGAGTGCGCTCGGTGAGGCCGTCCACGGTCAGCCTCTGCCGCGCGAAGGGGGGCGGCAGGACCGGGAAGGGCTGAGTCGCTGCGGGACGCTCGCCTTCCAGCCCCCCGCCCGGCATCGCGCGCTCCTCGATGGGGAAGAGCGGCGTGCCCGATGTGCGCTCGAACAGGTAGACGTGGCCGGTCTTGGTGATCTGCGCCACGGCGTCGATCGGCTCGCCGTCGCGCGTGACCGTTACGAGCGCCGGTGACGCGGGGAAGTCACGATCCCATATGTCGTGGTGGAGTCCCTGGAAGTGCCAGATCCGCTCCCCGGTACGTGCGTCCAGGGCGAGGACCGTGTTGGCGAAGAGGTTGTCCCCAAGGCGATTCGCGCCGTAGAAGTCGTACGACGCCGACCCGGTGGCTGCAAATACCATCCCGCGTTCCGTGTCGAGAGTGACGCCACTCCATGCGTTGGCGCCGCCAGCGACCTGCCAGGCTTCGGAAGGCCAGGTCTCGTACCCGAATTCGCCGGGGTGAGGGATCGTGTGGAAGCTCCAGCGCAAGGCGCCGGTGGCGACGTCATAGGCGCGAATATCGCCGGGGGCGCTGGGCAGCGACTCGGGCACCGAGCTGCCAATGATGAAGAGATCTTCGAATACGACCCCGGGCGTGCTCGCACTCACGGAGAGTCCGTCCGCGGGGCGGCCCAGCCCTTCCCGCAGGTCGACCCAGCCGCCGTCACCGAAGGTCGGGATCGGCATGCCCGTAGAACGGTCGAGGGCATAGAGCCGGTTGCGGTAGTTGAAAATGACGCGATCGCCCGTGACGACGACGCCGCGGTGGCGGATGCGAGACGTAGCCGGCTCGCCCGCGTTCGGATCGAAGCGCCATATCTGCTCACCGGTCGCGGCGTCCAGCGCGAACACCTGAAGCTTGGGCGTCGTCGCGTAGAGCACTCCGTCGATCACGACCGGGTTCGCCTGCATCTCCGAGCCCTCGAATGCATCACCCGTGTCGAAGGTCCACGCGACCTCGAGCTCTCTCACATTCGCCGGCGAAATCTGGCTTAGCGTCGTGTAGTGTGTGTGGTCGTCGTTGCCGCCATAGACCGGCCAGTCACGCGGGTCAGCGGACGTTCCTCGCTCACCGCAAGAAGTGAGCGCGGCGAGGGCGAAAACCAGTGCCGCGCACGTCGGAAGGGACCGGAAGGGCATGGACGCCTCGGACAACTCCGGTCAGGCGTCCGGCATGCAGGGACACGCCCCGGCGCACCCCTGAAAATCTTGGCCACCACCCGAGCGGGTCTGTGGAATCGGCGCGCTCATGATCCTTTCGATGGGTGCGTTGGCCGACGTGTCGCCGAGATCGTGGCCGGTGAGACCGGCGAGTTCTCCCCAAGTATCGAGATGTTCGTTCATCCCGTGGCTAACCTCGACCGTGCACCCATTCGAGGAACAGCGGTATTCGTAGTGCGGCATGCGAGTACTCCTTCGTTGGCTTTCCCCTGAATGGTAAGCCGGATTGTGTGCCTCGAACATGGCTCATCCCACAACCCGCTCACGTCGTCAGTGACGACGTCGCTCGCGTCCGATACCGAACTCCCGCTTTACCGGTGGGGGGGCAGACTCGAACCACGACCTCACGCCTAGCAGGCGGACGAGCGAAGTGCGTCTGCCGAATCCGTCCGAGACACCCGGATCGCAGGAACCAGCCCCGACAGGAGGGCCACGATCATGAGCACGGCGATCATTCCTCCGAATGTGACTGGATCCGTCGGCTCGACATCGTAGAGCAGCGAGCCGAGCAGGCGGGTACCCGCGAGCGACATGACGGTCCCGATAGCGACGCCGACCGCCGCGAGGAGCGCCGTCCTACCCACGATGCTGCCGCGGACGTCTCTGGCCGACTCGCCGAGGGCCATACGGATGCCGATCTCGGGGATGCGCTCGGTGACGGAGTAGGACAGCACGCCGTAGATGCCGACGCCGGCGAGCAACAGTTTATGCTTTGGTACATGGGTCAAGGTGGGATATGCCGTCAACTCCAGATGTTGGGGAGCACCTGGTTCGAATAGCCCGACACGAAGCTCTGCTGCTCGCCGGTCTGCTCGTCGTACACGTGTCGGGACACCTGCCCGATGTTCGCCCCATAAACGTGAATGCTCACCGAAGGGCGGTCGGACACGTTCGACACACGGTGGACGTCGCCGATCGTAGGCGAGACCTTGGCCACGTCGCCCGCCTTAGACACGTCTTCGCCGCACGGCTGCGGCGCCTCGCCTCCCGCCCCCAGGGCGAACTCCGTGTTCCTCTCGGCGCCCCGGAGGACGCCCACGAGGCCCCAGACCGTGTGGTCGTGGATAGGCGTCTCGTGCCCCGGACCCCAGACAAAGCTCACGATCGAGAACCGCTCCCGTGGATCACAGTGCAACAGATACTGCTGATAGTGGTCGGGATGGGGCGTCGCGAACTCGTCGGGCAACCAATCGTCGTTGGCGATGAGATCCTCGAGCAGCGGGCCCCCGCGCTCGAGGATGCTCGGCTCGTCAGGCGCCACCTCG